>NZ_JBSFUA010000049.1:0-61828 GCF_053591555.1 Crossiella sp. NPDC003009
CGCGAGCCCCGTCCCGCCCGCAGACCCAGCACCGCCCGCGAGCCCCGTCCCGCCCGCAGACCCAGCACCGCCCGCGAGCCCCGTCCCGCCCGCAGGTCCAGCACCGCCCGCGAGCCCCGTCCCGCCCGCAGGTCCAGCACCGCCCGCGAGCCCCGCACCATCCGCCAGCCCCGGACCGCCCGGCAGCCCAGCGTCGCCGGGCAGCTCCGCGCCGACTGCCCGGCGACGCCGCGACGCCCCAGTGCCCTCTTCCTGCCCCGGCGCCTCCTCGACGCCCATCAGACCGCCAGCCCAGTGCCCGCACCACCGAACTCAGCCGCCTCGAGCTCCGGCGGAGCCCCCGGCCCGTCCAGGCTCAGCCACTCCCGCCGCGGCCGCCCCGCCGCCCGGCGTCCGCCGACCTCCACCAGCAGCTCGCTCCTGGTCAGCTGCCCGTGCCCGTCCGCGAGTCCGTGCCAGCGAATGTCCACACAGGACAGTTGAAGATCCGCGCCGGGCCAGGCCCCGAAGGCCAGCAACACCGAACCGCGATGCCGGGCCCGGACTTCCAGCTTGCGCGCCTGCGCGGGCGCGAGCGAGTCCGGACCGGCCAGGACCACCAGGTCCAGCCCGTCCAGCAGTGCGGCGGTCACCGCCGCCGTCTCCCGGCGCGGCCGTGGTACCAGGGCCAGGCGTTGTACCGCCACCCCCGCTTCCGCGGCGGCGACGAGCCCCAGCCCAGGCAGCCCAACCACGGCAGCCCAGGAGCCGGCGGCGGTGGCCGTCGACAGCAGCCCCAGCAGGAGTGCTGTCGACCCGCGCACCGCTACGGTGCTGCCGCGGCGCAGGCCACCCCCTGGGAGAATGGCGGCCAGCTCCGCGCGCACCGGCAGCATCCGCCCCAAGGCGCGATCGCCGGTGGTCACGGCAACCCCATTTGCCGTGACCACCTCAGCGAGCGCTGCCAGCGAGGCAACTGCCACCTCAACACCGCCTTCCCACGTCCACGTGCACGCACCCATGTGCACGTCACAAGCCGTGGGGAGCCGGCAGATCGAGTTCCCCGGAACCCCGGCACCGGTTTCCTCGACTCAATCGAACAGGTGTTCGATCGATGGCTGTATTCAATCGACTCCGGGGGTCTGGGTCAAGTCGCGTCACCCGTTTTTTCGAACTGGCGTTCGAGGGCCACACTGTTGGGCGGATTGATGTTCGAACGTCACGTTCTGGGGGTTTGATGACCGCGGTAGCACCACCCGGCTGGGGGACGCCGAAGCGGAAGCGACACCCCAGCACCATGCCACTGGTGATCTTGCTCGTGGTGCTGGTGCTGGCCATCATCGGCGGCGGGATCTACGCCTTCACGCAGTACCAGTACGCGCACCGGGACTACGGCATGGCCCCGCGCAGCATCGCGCCGAACCCGTTGTGCGACAAGATCTCCGGCAAGACCAGGGAGCTCGTCCGCACCACCAACCCGGACCGGCTGGAACTGCGCAAGTACGATGACGGCAGCCAGATCGCCTGGTGCAACCTGCGGATGACCAAGGGCAAGGACGGCGAGGGCGAGCGCTTCCTGCAGGTCGAGCTGTTCGACGCGAGCGCGAGCACCAGCGACCGCAAGAGCGAGGACCTGCTGGAGCGGCTGGAGCTGGCCAAGCGGTACGGCGGCAACCACGACAGGCTGGCCGGCGTCGGCGAGGAGGCCTACCTCGCGGTGAAGATGCCCAGCGGCAGCGGCACCACCGTCGAGCTCCAGCTGTCCGCCCGCGGCCCCAACGGCTTCGTGAAGGTCACCTACGGCGGCTTCGACGTCGGCACCTTCAGCAAGCGGCAGCCGAACCTGGACGACCTGAAGGCCTCGGCGACCGCCGTCGCGCAGGACGCCCTGCGCTGACGGCGGTCGCCCAGGGTGGGTCAGGCGGATCTCGTTCGATGAGCGTCGGAGTCCAGGTTGTTCCTGGTGGTGCTGCCAGGGACGACCTGGGCCCGACGATCGCGGACGAGATCCGCCTGACCCACCCTCCCTCAGTGCGCGAAGTGCCTGGTGCCGGTCAGGTACAGGGTGACCCCGGCGGCCTCCGCGGCGGCGATGACCTCGGCGTCGCGGACCGAGCCGCCGGGCTGGACCACGGCCCGCACCCCGGCTTCCAGCAGCACTTCCAGGCCGTCCGGGAACGGGAAGAAGGCGTCCGAGGCGCCGACCGCGCCCTTGGCCCGCTCACCGGCGCGGGAGACCGCGAGCCTGGCCGCGTCCACCCGGTTGACCTGGCCCATGCCGCAGCCGACGGTGGCCCCGTCGGCGGCGAGCAGGATCGCGTTGGACTTCACCGCGCGGCAGGCCCGCCAGGCGAAGGCCAGGTCGGTCAGCGTGGCCGCGTCGGCGGCCTCGCCGCAGGCCAGCGTCCAGTTGGCCGGGTCGTCGCCCTCGGCGTCGATCGCGTCGGCCTGCTGCACCAGCAGCCCGCCGGAGACCGGCCGCAGCTCGGTGCCGCCACGCCGCGGCGGCTGCGCCACCAGGATGCGCACGTTCTTCTTGCGCGCCAGCACGTCCACCGCGCCGTCGGCGTAGGACGGGGCGATGATCACCTCGGTGAAGATCTCCGCGACCTGCTCGGCCAGCTCCACGGTGACCTCGCGGTTGACCGCGATCACCCCGCCGAAGGCGCTCACCGGGTCGCAGGCGTGCGCGCGCCGGTGCGCGTCCGCGATCGCGCCGGGGTCGCCATCGGGCAGCCCGGAGACCGCGATGCCGCACGGGTTGGCGTGCTTGATGATCGCCACGCAGGGCGCGTCGTGGTCGTGCGCGGCCCGCCAGGCGGCGTCGGAGTCGACGTAGTTGTTGTACGACATCTCCTTGCCGTGCAACTGCTCCGCGTTGGCCAGCCCGCCACCGGCGTGGCTGGCGGTGTACAGCGCGGCCTTCTGGTGCGGGTTCTCGCCGTAGCGCAGCACCGAGGCGCGCTGCCAGGTCGCGCCGACCCAGCCGGGGAAGCCGGAGCCCTCGTCGTCGGGGGCCAGCGTGCTGCCGATCCAGGAGGCCACCGCCACGTCGTAGCTCGCGGTGTGCCGATAGGCCTCGGCGGCCAGCCGCTGCCGCTGCGCCAGGGTGAAGCCGCCGGCCTGGACCTGCTCCAGCAGCCAGCCGTAGCGGCCGGGGTCGACCACGACGGCCACGTTGGCGTGGTTCTTCGCCGAGGCGCGCACCATGGCCGGGCCGCCGATGTCGATCTGCTCGACGCACTCCTCCGGTCCCGCGCCCGAGGCCACGGTGGCCTCGAACGGGTACAGGTTCACCACGAGCAGGTCGAACGGAGCCACGCCGAGCTGGCCCAGCTGCTCGACGTGCTCTGGCCGCCGCACATCGGCGAGCAGGCCCGCGTGCACCCTGGGGTGCAGGGTCTTGACCCGCCCGTCCAGGCACTCGGGGAAGCCGGTCAGCTCCTCCACCGGGGTCACCGGCACGCCGGCGTCGGCGATCCGGGCCGCGGTGGACCCGGTGGAGACGATCTCGATGCCCGCCGCGTGCAGGCCGGTGGCCAGCTCCAGCAGGCCGTCCTTGGCGGAGACGCTCACCAGTGCGCGGCGCACGGGGCGTCGTTCGTCCACCGGGGACTCTGTGGGTCGAACCGTCGCATCTGGCGCAGCGGTCACGGAATGCTCACCTCTCGTCCGGTCACGGTGCAGCCGTGTGCGGCCAGCCTGGCGACGGTGTCCACCAGCAGGTCGCGCTCCACCGTTTTGATCCGTTCATGCAGCTCGTCAACACCCTCGCCGGGCCGGACGTCCACCGCGCCCTGGGCCAGGATCGGGCCGGTGTCCACCCCGGCGTCCACCAGGTGCACGGTGCAGCCGGTGACCTTGACCCCGTAGGCGACGGCGTCGGCCACCGCGTGCGCACCGGGGAAGGCGGGCAGCAGCGCGGGGTGGGTGTTGACCACCCGGCCGCCGAAGCGGGCCAGGAAGTCGGGTCCCAGGATCTTCATGAACCCGGCCGAGACGACCAGGTCGGGCTGGCAGGCCTGGACGGCGTCCGCGAGCGCGGTGTCCCAGGCCGCCCGGTCGGCGTGCTCGCGCAACCGGACTGTGAAGGTCGGGATCCCGGCGCGCTCGGCGCGGGCCAGTCCCTCGATACCGCCCCGGTCCGCGCCGACCGCGACCACGGTGGCCGGGTAGTCCGGCGCGGCCGCGGCGTCCAGCAGCGCCTGCAGCAGGGTGCCGGAGCCGGAGACGAGGGCGACGATGCGGACCGGTGCGCTCCACCGCAGCCGCTGGGCTGTCGGGGCGAGGTCCGGTTCGATAGTGCTCAGCGTGGTCTCCTGCGGGCCGGATCCGGGGCTGCGACCAGCGTAGGCGTTGCCCCGTTCGGCCTCTTGGCCAGGTCCCGCGCTAGCGCTTCTCCGGGTCCTCCGGCGGTTCCCGGAGGGCCTCTTCCAGCTCCTCCTCGTCCACGAAGTCCTCTTCCGCCAAGGTTTCCCCAGGCGGGGCCTGCTCAGCCACCGCTTCCTCGGCCACGGGCTCGGCGGCCTCCTGGTCCTCCTCGGACTCCGCGGACTCCGCCGCGTCCTCCTCGGCCGCCTCGTCCTCGGCAACGGCTTCCTGGTCGCCCTCAGCGACCTCGTCCTCGCCCTCGGTGTCCTCGGCCTCGTCGGGGTCCGCGGGCTCGTCCTCGGGCTCAGGCCGCGGCCCGGCCAGCCAGGCCACCACCGCTGCGGGCCCGGCCACCCAGCAGAACAGCGCCACCGCGAGCATCCCGGCCTGCACCCGCAGGTTCACCGCGCCCAGCCGCCCGCCGGCCAGCGCCGCCGCCGCGAACGCGGCCGCCGCCACCACCGCGGCGGCCACCCCCACCACCAGCAACCGGTTCTGCGGCAGCGGATCCGCCTGCCGGCAGACCCAGCCCAGCAGCACCCCGGCGGCGATCGGCAGCAGCAGGCACAGCAGCCACCACCGGCTGCCGGACTCCGGCAGCGCGGCCAGCAGCGGGAACGGCGGTTCCTGGCCGCCGACCACGCGCAGCGGGCTCACCACCACCGCGCCGAGGCTGAACCCTGCACCGGCCACAAAGGACAGTGCGGCGACCATCGCGTTCGGCAGGTACAGCAGGCACAACAGCACCAGCCCCGACCCGTTGCCGAAGCCGGGAGCCAGCTCGGCGAAGGCCGCGCGCACCGAACCGAAGGACAGCGCCAGCGCCAGCGCCACGATGAGCGCGCCCATGGCGCACAAGCACATCAGCGCGATCCGGGCCGCGCGCAGTCCGGCGAAGACCCCTTCGCCGAAGCGCTGCCTGGCCAGCGTCACCAGCCCGCAGCGCCGGGCCACCCCCGCGGTCGCGGCCAGCGCGGCGATCAGCCCGCAGGCCACCGCGCCGGTGGCCGGGGCGGCGGCGAAGGGCGGGTCCACGAACGCGGCCAGCAGCCCGCCGACCACCACGTGCGCCACGCCCATCACGGCCACCACCCGCAGCGCGTCGGCCGGGCGGGTCAGCCGCAGCCTGCGGGCGAGCCCACCGGCGGCCCTGGCCGAGAGCAGCACCACCGCCACGGTAGGCAGCAGCGGCAGCACACCGAGGCTGGCGCCGCGCACCGTCAGCGGCACGTGGTGCGCGGCCAGCCACAGCGGCGCGGCGCCGGCGGAGACCGCCTCCAGCGACACCACCGCGCGCTCCGCGCCCGCCATCACCAGCGCGACCACCGCGGCCGAACCCAGGTAGCCCAGCGCGATCACGCCGAGTGCGACGGCCAGCGCGGCCCGCACCTGCTGGGCCGCGGTGGCGGGAGGCGCGGCAACGCCGGGTTCGGAGACGCTGCCGTGCGTGGTCGGACGGAGCACGGTCACCCGGTCACCATCGCACCCGGGCCACGGCGATCCGCCTAGGCACGCCGAGGTGTTCAGGGATCTGCACACCACCGGGGTGACCCCGCGTGAGCGGTGTCACCCCGGTCGTGGACTGTCCGGTGTGGACAGTTCAGCTGCTCAACTTTGTTGCGGGCCGCCAAATCCGCCGGGCGGGGTGCCCGGGTGCGGGAACTGCCTGGTCGCCTCGGGCTGGCCGAACCCACCACCACCGGCAGGCGGCGGCTGCTGCCCGAACTGCGGGGGCTGCTGCCCGAACTGGCCGGGCTGCTGACCGTACTGCTGCGGCTGCTGCTGGCCGTACTGCTGCTGCGGCATGCCACCGGAGGGCGGGTTCCAGCCACCGGGCCGGCCGGCCGGCTGGCCGCCGTAGGGGTTGGCCGGCGCCTTCGGCTTCAGCTCAAGCTTGATCATGCCGATCTCCTGCAGCAGCGCGGCGACGATCGCGCCGGTCTGCAGCACCGCGGCGATCAGCACCACCACGTACAACCCGGCCACGCTCACCGTGTTGGTGATGTTGACCAGCAGGTCCAGCAGGCCGACCACGGCCAGCATGGCCGCCACCCAGAGGAACTGCGGGGCCTTGGGCAGCTGGGTCATCCCGGTGAGCACGGCGGCGGCGATCATCAGCGCGATGCCGAAGGGCAGGCCGAGCCGGGAGACGTCGTCGGAGAAGGTGCAGAAGAAGATGACCAGGCCGAGCCCGGCCCCGACCAGGGCGAGGATCTGCCCCAGGTTCGGTCCGGCGGCAGCGGGTTGCCCGGTCTGCGGCTGGGGCTGCTGCGGCGGGGGAACGCCGAATGGCACGGACATGACCGGTTGTCCTCCTCGTTCGAGGTGACCGCGAGTGACGGCTCTGCGCCGGAAACGCTAGCCGATATCGATCGGGTGAGATGTCCCGGGGACCCCGGAACGACAACGGCCGGGCGCCCCCGTTGGGCACCCGGCCGTGTCTGTCCACAAAGGACTATTGGGCTCAGCCCAGGTTCTGCATGATCTCGCGCATCAGCGCGGCGGTCGCACTCGGGGTCTTGCCGACCTTGACGCCCGCGGCTTCCAGCGCTTCCTGCTTGGCCGCGGCGGTGCCGGAGGAGCCGGAGACGATGGCGCCCGCGTGGCCCATGGTCTTGCCCTCGGGGGCGGTGAAGCCCGCGACGTAGCCGACCACCGGCTTGGTGATGTGCTCGGCGATGTAGGCCGCCGCGCGCTCCTCGGCGTCGCCGCCGATCTCACCGATCATCACGATGGCCGCGGTCTCCGGGTCGTCCTGGAAGGCCTGCAGCGCGTCGATGTGCGTGGTGCCGATGATCGGGTCGCCACCGATGCCGACCGCGGTGGAGAAACCGAAGTCCCGCAGCTCGTACATCATCTGGTAGGTCAGGGTGCCGGACTTCGACACCAGACCGATCTTGCCAGGGCCGGAGATGTCGGCCGGGATGATGCCCGCGTTGGACTTGCCGGGGGAGATGACGCCGGGGCAGTTCGGCCCGATGATCCGGGTCTTGTTGCCGGTGGCGCAGGCGTGCGCCCAGAAGTAGGCGGTGTCGTGCACCGGGATGCCCTCGGTGATGACCACCGCGAGGCCGATGCCCGCGTCGATGGCCTCGACGACCGCGCCCTTGGCGAACTTCGGCGGCACGAAGACCACGGTGACGTCCGCGCCGGTCTCGGCCATGGCCTCACCGACGGAGTTGAACACCGGGAGCAGGGTGCCGTCGAAGTCGACGGTCTGGCCACCCTTGCCGGGGGTCACGCCGCCGACGATGGTGGTGCCCGACTTCAGCATCCGCTTGGTGTGCTTGGAGCCCTCGGCGCCGGTCATGCCCTGGACGATGACCTTGCTGTTCTCGGTCAGGAAGATAGCCATGGTCATGCCCCCGCAGCAGCGAGCTCGGCAGCCTTGTCGGCCGCGTTGTCCATCGTGTCCACCACGGTCACCAGCGGGTGGTTGGCCTCCGCCAGGATGCGGCGACCTTCTTCGACGTTGTTGCCGTCCAGACGGACGACCAGCGGCTTGGTGGCCTCGCCGCCGAGGATCTCCAGCGCCTTGACGATGCCGTTGGCGACCGCGTCGCAGGCGGTGATGCCGCCGAAGACGTTGACGAAGACCGACTTGACGTCGGTGTCGCCCAGGATGATCTCCAGGCCGTTGGCCATCACCTCGGCCGAGGCGCCGCCGCCGATGTCCAGGAAGTTGGCCGGCTTGACGTTGTTGTGCTTCTCGCCCGCGTAGGCCACCACGTCCAGCGTGGACATGACCAGCCCAGCGCCGTTGCCGATGATGCCGACCTGGCCGTCGAGCTTGACGTAGTTGAGGCCCTTCTCCTTGGCCTTGGCCTCCAGCTCGTTCTCCGCCTGCTTGTCCACCAGCTCGGCGTGCGCCGGGTGCCGGAAGTCGGCGTTCTCGTCGAGGGTGACCTTGCCGTCCAGGGCGATGATCTTGCCCTGCGGGTCGCGGACCAGCGGGTTGACCTCGACCAGGGTGGCGTCCTCGGAGACGAAGGTCTCCCAGAGCTGCACGATGACCGCGGAAACCTGGTCGGCCACCTCGGCCGGGAACTTGGCCGCGGCGACGATCTCGTCCGCCTTGGCCTTGTCCACGCCCTTGATCGGGTCGATCAGGATCTTCGCGAGGGCCTCGGGCTTGGTGACCGCGACCTCCTCGATGTCCATGCCGCCCTCGACCGAGGCCATCGCCAGGAAGGTCCGGTTCGCCCGGTCCAGCAGGAAGGAGAAGTAGTACTCCTCCGCGATGTCGGAGGCCGGGGTCACCAGGACGCGGTGCACGATGTGCCCCTTGATGTCCAGGCCGAGGATGGCTTCCGCCTTGGCCTTGGTGTCCTCGGGGGTCTCGGCGAGCTTGACGCCGCCAGCCTTGCCACGCCCGCCGGTCTTGACCTGGGCCTTGACCACAACGGTCGAGCCGAGGTCCGCCGCGATCGCGCTGGCTTCTTCAGGGGTGCTAGCCACGGCGCCGGGCAACACCGGCACTCCATGGGCGGCGAAGAGATCCTTCGCCTGGTATTCGTACAGGTCCACTAGAAGTCTCCTGCGACGCCGGTGTCGGACCTGGCAGACCCTATCGAGGTCACACCCCTTGACACGCACCACCACCCGGTGAAGTCCATCACCGTGAGCAACGGCACTACTGCGCAGGCACGTTTCCGCGGACCCAGTCCACGATTTCCTGGGTGGTCGCGCCGGGGGTGAAGACCTTCGCGACGCCGAGCTCGGTGAGCTTGGGCATGTCGTCGTCGGGGATGATCCCGCCGCCGAAGACCACCACGTCCTCGGCGCCCTTCTCCCTGAGCAGTTCGATCACCCTGGCGAACAGGGTCATGTGCGCGCCGGAGAGCACGGACAGGCCGACCACGTCGGCGTCCTCCTGGATGGCGGTCTGCACGACCTGCTCGGGAGTCTGGTGCAGGCCGGTGTAGATGACCTCCATACCGGCGTCCCGCAGAGCCCGCGCCACCACCTTGGCGCCCCGGTCGTGGCCGTCGAGACCGGGCTTGGCCACCACCACGCGAATCCGACCGCTCATGCGGGCACGCTACTCCGTGAAGCTCATCGCTGACGAGCGTCGCGACCACGCGACACCCGCTCCGGCGAGCAGCGCGGCCAGCGCCGCGAGCCCGAGGAAGAAGCCCAGACCGGCAGATCCGCCGCCGCGCACCGGCAGTTCCGCCACCCGCAGCGCGACCACCAGCGCGGCCCCGGCCAGCAGCGCACTCGCCCGCGCCGGCCGGGACCGGGGCGCCAGCAGCGCCGCGCCCACCACGGCGGCCAGGCTCAGCAGCAGGCCCCAGGTCTCGGTGCGGAAGTTCCCGAGCAGTCCGGCGGCCGGGAACTCCGGGTTGTCCACCACCGGCAGCAGGTAGGCGCCGAACCCCAGCGCGGCCCCGAGCAGCGCGGGCACCAGCACCACCCGGTCCGCGCTGATCTCGGACAGGTCGACGGTGTCCTCCCGCTCCTGGCCGCCCGCGATCACGCAGAGCAGCCCGGCGACCGAGGCGCAGACCAGCGCGATGACCACCAGGGCCGCGGCCAGCAACGCCGCCCGCAACCCGTTCACCTGGCTGAACGCGGTGTCCAGCACGTCAAGGCCGGTCGCCGGGACCAGCACCCAGGCCACCGCCAGCGCGGGGCGGGAGCTGGTCGCGGTGTCCTTGAACAGCGTCAGCAGACCGAGGCCGAGCAGGATGAACCCGGCGACCGCCAGCATCCGGGCCGAGCCCACCGACTGCACCTCGCCGGAGGCCAGCCGGGCGATCGGCAGCGCGCTGGCCACCACCGCGAGCACCCCGGCCACGGTGGCCAGCACCCCGGCCGCCAGCTGGAGCTTGCGGTGCCCCGGCAGCTCGCCGATCTCGAAGACCAGGTTCCGGCGCATCCCGGCCACCCAGGCGAAGATCCCCAGGACCACCAGCGCGAAGGCGGTCATCACCAGCCCCACCCATTGGAACGGGCCAAGGCCGAGGCCGGGCGTGGCCAGCGCGGAGACCGCGGGCACCAGTGCCACGCCGGCGGCGGCCGCGGCCAGGCCGATCAGCCCGCCCCTGGCCACCTCCGGATCGGCCGCGCCCGCGAAGTACGAACCCGCGAACAGCATCGAACCGGCCAGCAGCACGGTGCCCGCGACCACCAGGGCCGGGGACTCGGTGATCAGCCGGACGGGCAGGTACGGGTCGCTGGAGAGGAACGCGGGCACGAACAGCGGCACCGCGACCAGGCCGGTCACCCCCAGCACGCCGTACATCAGCCCCGGCCGGGCGCGGGCGGTGTCCCTGGCCTCGGTGCCCCACTCGCCACCGGCGAGCACCGCCGAGACGATCATGAGCACCCGGCTCAGCAGGAGCAGGTACAGGCCGCTGCCCGCGGAGAGGTGCACCAGCTGGGCAGGCACGAACAGGTCCGGCCGGGCCACGCTCAGCGGGTCCGCCAGCACCTGGAGGTCCACCAGCAGCAAACCGGGGGCGAGCATGCCCGCGGCGCGCAGGATCCCGGCCGCCCCACCCTGGTCACCGCGGCTGGCGAAGATCACCGCCAGCACCGGCGGCAGCGCGCTGACCAGCGCCAGCACCAGCCAGGACGGGTAGGCGGGTGGCATCTCGGGCGAAACCGACCCGATCAGCGGAGCGAGTGCGGCGAACGGGACCGCGAGCACGGCCAGACCGATCGCGGCGGGTAGCCGGGCGGGCGAGACGGGGGATCCGGACGTCACTGCGCAGATCGTAGGTGAGCCGGGTGGCGCAGGCGCGCCGAGTGATCTCCAGATATACCCCGTCGCCGCTGGTCCAAGCCCCGATAAAACGATTGCTATCGCAGGCGGCGAATATGGCCCAGATCACTTACCGTGAGTTGTATGGGCAAGGACGCCACTACCGGGTTACTGGGGCTCGCGGGAGAGCTGCTCCAGCAGGTCCGGCATGGCGTCGACGGCGTTCGGGACGCCTCCACCGAGACCCTGCGCTTCGCCCGCTCGCTGCTCACCCCCGGCGGGCTGCGCGGGGCGACCATGGAGACGGCCTGGCTGGCCGCGCACGCGGTGCTCTACCCGTGGGGCGCGCTGGCCGAGCAGCTGCGACCGGAGGGCCCCTACGGCAGCTACCGCACCGACGGGCTGCCGCCGATGCAGCGCGGCCTGGTCTGCTCAGACCTGGAGGCGGCGGGCACCCCGATCGTGCTGGTGCACGGGATCGGCGACAACCGGTCGATCTTCACCTTCCTGGCCGCCGCGCTGCGCAGGCGCGGGTTCGGCGTGGTGCACGCGGTGAACTACAGCGTGCTGACCGCGCTGACCGGCGACGTCCGGGCCGCCGCGGAGTACCTGGGCCGCTGCCTGGAGCGGATCCGCGAGCAGACCGGGGCGGAGTCGGTGCACGTGATCGGGCACTCCCTCGGCGGCGTGATCGCCCGCTACCACGTGCAGAAACAGGGCGGGGACGCGCACGTCCGCTCGCTGGTGACGCTGGGCTCGCCGCACGCGGGCACGATGACGGCCTACCTGCTGCCCACCCGGCTGGCCCGCCAGCTGCGGCCCGGCTCCAAGCTGCTCGGCGAGCTGGCCGAGCCCGCGCCGGGCTGCCGGACCCGGTTCCTGGCGGTGTGGAGCGAGCTGGACCAGATCATGATCCCGCAGCGCACGGCCTGCCTGGCGCACCCGGACCTGGACGCGCTGAACCACCGGGTGCGCGACGTCGGCCACCTCTCGCTGCCGGTGGACCCCACGATCGTGCACACCGTGCTCACACATCTCACCCGTTCGGATGGATTGAGCCAGCACCCAGGCGCGCGAGATAGTGATCTGGGTCACACGATTCCGGATACTGAGTGTCATCTCAGCAAGTCTCAGACTTGCCAGTAACCCCCGTTCAGCAGAATCTCAGCCCAGGGGTTTGCCCCTAGGGGCGCCGCGCCGTTACTGTCCCCGGGTCCGTTGTCACGGTCCGATCACAAGAGGACACGGAGCTGGTTACCCCAACCAACTCCACCGGGATCCCCCGCCCGGTCTCGTCCAATCGGACTCCCCGAGACGGAAGGGCAGGCATTGACTCAGCACCGCTCCCCCGGCGGCGGTCATCCCTCCCACGCTGTTGACGTGGTCGAACAGCAGAAGGGTGAAGCGCGTCCCCGCGGCGCGCACCGGCTTCCGCCGCCGCCCTCTGCCATGCGTGGCAGGGTTGTCGTAGCAGCAGTAGCGGCCGGCGCTTTTGTGGCCGCAGGTTCGTCCCTGGACACCGGCAGCGGCAACGCCGCCGCGTCCGACGAGGCCACCCCGCTGGCTTCCGGTGCGGACGCCAAGGCAAGCTTCACCGCCATCGGCGGCGACTCCCTTGAGGTCCTCCCGCTCTCGCGGACCACGGACTCCTCGCTCGAGTACCAGAAGCTGGCCAAGAGCGAGCGCATCAAGCAGGACCAGCAGGACCGCGCGGCCCGCGACGCCGAGGCCCGCAAGCCGATGTTCGTCTCGCCCGCGCAGGGCGTGTTCACCTCCGGCTTCGGTGGCCGTTGGGGCACCACGCACTACGGCATCGACATCGCCAACCGCCTGGGCACCCCGATCGTCTCCGTCGCTGATGGTGAGGTCATCGAGGCCGGTCCGGCAAGCGGTTTTGGCCTGTGGGTCCGCGTGCAGCACAAGGACGGCACCATCACCGTCTACGGCCACATGGACCGGATCACGGTCAAGCAGGGCCAGAAGGTCAAGGCGAACCAGCAGATCGCCACCATGGGCAACCGCGGCTTCAGCACCGGCGTGCACCTGCACTTCGAGGTGTGGAGCCCCAGCGGCAAGAAGATCAACCCGCTGCCCTGGCTCAACGAGCGCGGCGTCTTCGTGAAGTAGCCACGCCCCAGCGTTTACCGCCTCCGCCCGGATGCCGCACTTCCCTGCGGCACCCGGGCGGACGCGTGTCCCCACAGTTCCCCGCCGGTTGTCTCCCGTCGGACCCGAGCGGCCCCCGAAACACGCCACCCGGAGCCCTCAACCGCCGAAGCCCCGTTATCTGGTAACTACCCGTACCCCTCCCCGCCAAACCTGCCCGATCGGGTGTCGATGCTGATCTAACACCCACCCACCGACAAAACTTCCCGAGTTCTCGGCGGTTCGGGACTCAACTTTTTTTCAAGTCAAAACCGCAGGTCAACCCCCCTGACCGAAGTCAGCCAGGGGAACCGGTCACTGCCCAGAAGTGCAACGCCCGACCCCGTTAGCCCAAACGGGTCAGCGCGTACTGGCTGGTAGCGTGCGACCCGGTGCCAGGGGGACGGTCTGCACCGGCCTCCTCGGCATGTCTGCGTTTCCGACAGCGAGGGGAGGCGCTGTGGCTGGGATCAGCCTGACCGAAGAACAGATCCGCCAGACCGGCCAGGTCTTCGTCAACGAGGCCACCGTGATCGGCGACCAGGAACGCGCGGTGGCCGAGGGCACCGTGGACGCCACCGCGGCAGGCAGGACCTTCTTCGCCGACGCGGAGGCCTACACCACCGTGATCGACCGCCTGCGCGCCGCGGTCCGCGACTCGAAGATCCGCGCAGGACGCATCGGCGACACCCTGATCACGAACGCGGGCGACTACGCCAGCACAGAGGGCACCAACATCGGCCACCTGCGAGGCGCCCGATGAGCTTCACGCTCACCATCGCCAAGCTCACCGAAGCCTTCAGCCCGGTGATGGCCGGCTACGCGAAGAGCCTGGAGAAGGGCATCAACGCCGGCGAGGCCTACGACCGGTCCACCGCGCAGGACGCCCAGGCACTGGAACGTGGCCGTCAGGTCATCGCCAAGGCGCCGGGGGACATCGGCAAGTCCGACGAGCTGCTGGACGCGGCCCGCCCGGCGCTGGTCTTCTTCGACCGCTTCCTGCCGCTGTACAACAAGTGGAAGTACTCCTCGCTGAGTCTCCAGGAGGAGGTCTACGGGAAGTTCGACCGGTTCCGCGGCATCGACTTCGCCCGGTTCCGCGCGGACAGCGAGTCGCTGCGCTCGGTGCGCCAGGAACTGGGAGCGGCCGACGCGGTGATGCGCAAGGCCTACGACGGGCTGAGCGCGAACTGGCGCGGCAAGGCGGCGGACGCCGCCACTGAGCACATCGACAAGTACCTGACCGTCAACGACGAGGTGAACCGGCGCTTCACCACGGTCAGCGCGCACACGGACAACCTCACCAACGGCATGGTGCGGGACGTCCAGCGGTACGCCTCCGAGGTGATCGCGCTCTACTCCACCGACTGCGGCGGCTATACCCCGCACCAGGTGGACGAGATGATCAAGTTCGTGCGTGGCGAGACGGACATGCCGCTGGCCAACCTCTACAACAACCTCCTCTCCTGGACCGGTGACTCACCGGCGGATGTGGTCAAGGAGCTGCCGACTCCCGGCGCAGCGGCGGTCGCGGGCGCCATCAAGGTGCTGAACGCCATCCGCGAGAGCTTCAAGGAGCGGCTCAACGAGCGGTTCGCGGAGAACTTCGAGAAGAAGCTGAAGGTGTTCCAGGAAACCCTGTGCAAGGGGCGGGAGAACACCATCCGGGAGCTGTGGGACGGCTTCAAAGGCGCGACAGCCAAGTTCACCGACCACCCGTTCGAGAAGGTTCCGCCGCTGCCGCCAAGGGGGAAGTGAGATGGCACAGGACGAGCACCGCTTCGCCGAGGAGATCGACCGGATCCTGGCCACCACCCAGGAACGCGCCGACACCGCCCTCGCGGAGCTGCACCGCGCCGAGGCCGGGTTCCGGGAGGCGAACATGGCTGAGGACGCCCAGCTGGCGACCGAGGTCGACGACGCGCTCAGCGCCTGGCGAGACGCTGAGCCAGCCGAGCGGCCCGCGCCCGGTGGCGCCGCGGATCTCAAGCTCTACGACGACACCTGGGAGGAGCGGCCCACCCCGCCCCGGCAACCGGCCCGGAAGCCGCCTCAGCCTTCAGCGGACGAGGACGAGGACGAGGACTTCTCCGAACGGAAGTGGACTTCGTGAAGGGCGCCCGCCGATGACCTGGCAACCACCGATGCCACCCCAGCCCCCCGTGCCCCCTGGCTACCCGATGCCGCCGTTCCAGCCGCCGCGACGGCCGGCCGCGGTGGAGGCGGCGTTCGTGCTGCTGCTGATCCTGTCGATCTCCCTCATGGGCTTGTTGAAGGTGCGCATCGACGCCGTCAACGAAGCGAACCGGTCGCCGGGAGTCCCGCTGCGGCCCGAGATTGAGATCTTCTCGGTGCTGTTCCCCGTGGGGGTGCTGGCGCTGCTGGTGATGTGGGCGGTGAAGATCCGGCGTGGGTCAGGGGCGAGCGCGACCGGAATGAGCGTGCTGTTCGGCCTCGTGGCCGTGTCCTATGCGGGGGGGTTGTTCAGCGCTGCGACGCCGACCGCGCTGGTGAGCGGGCTGGTGCTGGTCGCGCTCAGTGGGGCCGTGATCGCGCTGCTCTGGGTGCCGTCCTCGCGGGCCTACTTCGAGGGCATGCGGCCGTTCCGGATGAAACGGCCGCCGCTGCCCCCACCGCCGCCGCCGGGGTGGGGGCCGCCGGCTGGTTAGAGCTTCACCATGGGGACGCCGCCGATGAGCATCAGGCGGACCTTGCCCGAGGTGCCGAAGTCGATGGTGGCGGTGGCCTGGGGGCCGGTGCCGTTGGTCTCGATCACGGTGCCCAGGCCGTACTTGTCGTGGCTGACGCGGTCGCCGACGTCCAGGGTCATGGACGGGGTGTTCTGCCAGCCCTTGTTGACCGGGTTGCGGCGGAACGGTGAGTTGATGACCTCGCTGCTGGCGGCGCGGTCGAAGCCGCGGCGGCCCCAGGTGGTGGCCGCGGCGGGGCCCGCTCGTTCCGGTTCCACGCGGCGCCAGTCGAGCAGGTTGGCCGGGATCTCGTCCAGGAAGCGGGAGGCGGGGTTCATCATCGGCTGGCCCCAGGCCGAGCGCATCAGGGCACGGGAGACGTAGAGGCGTTCCCTGGCCCTGGTGATGCCGACGTAGGCCAGGCGGCGCTCCTCGGCCAGCTCGGCCGGGTCGCCGAGGGCGCGCTGGTGCGGGAACATGCCGTCTTCCCAGCCGGTGCAGAAGACCACCGGGAACTCCAGGCCCTTGGCGGTGTGCAGGGTCATCAGGGTGACCACGCCGTCGCCCTCGTCCGGCAGCTGGTCGGAGTCGGCGACCAGGGAGACGCGCTCCAGGAAGGCCGCCAGGGAGTCCTGGGCGGGCAGGCCCTCGTCCTCCGGCAGGATGACCTCGCCGTCGGCGTCGTCTTCGGGCGTGGCGACCTGGAGCTGGACGAACTCGCGGGCCACCGTCACCAGCTCGGTGAGGTTGTCCAGGCGGGAGGCGTCCTGCGGGTCGTCGCTGGCCTCCAGCTCGCCGCGGTAGCCGGTCTTGTCCAGCAGGGTGTCCAGCACCTCGGCCACGTCCTGGCCGGCCTCGACCAGGCCGCGCAGCTCGGTGATCAGGTCGGTGAACCCGGCGATGGCGCGCTGGGACCTCGGGTTGAGCAGCGGGATCCGGTCCGCGGCCGCATCGCGCAGCGCGGCGGCGAAGGAGATCCGCTTGCGTTCGGCGTGCGCGGCGAGCACGGCCTCGGCCCGGTCGCCGATGCCACGCTTGGGCACGTTGAGGATGCGGCGCAGGCTGACCGTGTCCTCCGGGTTGTCCAGCACCCGCAGGTAGGCCAGCGCGTCCCTGACCTCGCGCCGCTCGTAGAACCGGACGCCGCCGACCACCCGGTAGGGCAGACCGAGCCGGATGAAGACCTCTTCGAACACGCGGCTGGAGTTGTTGGTGCGGTAGAAGACCGCGATGTCGCCGTTGACCGCCTCGGCCGAGTCGACCAGCCGGTCGATCTCGTTGGCCACGAACGCGGCCTCGTCGTGCTCGTTGTCGGCGACGTAGCCGACGATCTGCTCACCGTCGCCGGAGTCGGTCCACAGCCGCTTGTCCCGGCGGCCCTGGTTGCGCGAGATGACCGCGTTGGCCGCGGACAGGATGGTCTGGGTGGAGCGGTAGTTCTGCTCCAGCAGGATGGTGCGCGCCTGCGGGTAGTCCCGCTCGAACTCCTCGATGTTGCGGATAGTCGCGCCGCGGAAGGCGTAGATGGACTGGTCCGCATCGCCGACCACGCACAGCTCGCCCGGCGGGATGCCGCCCTCTCCGGTGCCGACCAGCTCCCTGACCAGCACGTACTGCGCGTGGTTGGTGTCCTGGTACTCATCGACCAGCACGTGCCGGAACCGCCGCCGGTAGTACTCGGCGATGGCCGGGAAGTTCTGCAGCAGCTCGACCGTGCGCATGATCAGGTCGTCGAAGTCCAGCGCGTTGGCCTGGTTCAGCCGCCGCTGGTACTCGCCGTAGACCTCGGCGACCCGGCGCTCCAGGTCGTTGGCCGCGCGCTCGGCGCCGTCCTCCGGGGTGAGCAGCTCGTTCTTCAGGTTGGAGATGTGGATCGCCAGGGTGCGCGCCGGGTAGCGCTTGGGGTCCAGGTCGAGGTCCCGCGCCACCAGCGTGATCAGCCTGCGCGAGTCGTCGCTGTCGTAGATGGAGAAGTTCGAGCTCAGCCCGGCCGACTTCGCCTCGCGGCGCATCACCCGCACGCACATGGAGTGGAAGGTGGACACCCACATCGCCCGCGCGCGCGGACCGACCAGCGCGCTGACCCGCTCCTTCATCTCCGCGGCTGCCTTGTTGGTGAAGGTGATCGCCATGATCTCGCCGGGGTGCACCCCGCGCGCGGCCAGCAGGTAGGCGATCCGGCTGGTCAACACCTTCGTCTTGCCCGAACCGGCGCCGGCCACCACCAGCAGCGGCGACCCGCTGTGCTCGACGGCCTCGCGCTGTCGCGGGTTGAGCCCGTGCAGCAACTCGGCGGGCGCGGCGGGGGCCGGGCGGCGCGGGGCGGGGGTCTCATGAAGTTCGAACAAGGCGTCCATCGGGAGACCACGGTACTCGGCGGCCCCGACATCCCCTGGTTCGCGTTCAGGGACGGGCCAGGGGCGTTCCCCGATTCTTCGCACCCGGTTCAGCGACAACATCGCTACTAGTCCAGTCGACCTAGTAAGAGGGATGTCATGAACCTGATGCCGGACCTCGCGGGGCTTGGACCGGTCACGATTCTGCTGATCATCACCGCGCTGTGCGTGGTGGAGGCGACGCTGCTGGTGGGCTCGCTGGTGCCCGGCGAACTGGTGGTCATCGCGGGTGCGGTGGCGCTGGGGCCGGAGTACTTCCCGCTGGTGGCCATCGCCGCGGGCCTCGGCTCACTGATCGGCCAGACCGGCGGCTACCTGCTGGGTCGCGGCACCGGCGGCAAGATCCGGTACAGCTGGGCAGGCCGCAAGCTGGGCGAGCACCGCTGGGCGCGGACCGAGGCGCTGGTGCGGTCAGCCGGTCCGAGCATGATGGTCGCGGTCCGGTTCGTCGCGGTCGGGCACACCCTGGCGCCGATTCTGGCCGGGGCGATGAAGGTGCCGCCGCGCCGGTTCTTCTTCCTCGGCGCGGTCAGCTCGATCGGCTGGTCCAGCGTGTGGGCGCTGCTCGGGCTGTTCGCCAGCAGCCTCGGCCAGGCCATGGACAGCCAACTGATGGCCCTGGCGCTGGGCGTCGCCGGCATGGTGGTGGCCGGGATCCTGCTCACCAGGGCCGCCAACCGGGCGCTGCCGGTGGAAGTCAGTGGTCGTAGCTAGTCACCAGCACGTTGACCACGTTGTTGGCG
The DNA here is from genome assembly GCF_053591555.1 of Crossiella sp. NPDC003009. Classification (NCBI taxonomy): domain Bacteria; kingdom Bacillati; phylum Actinomycetota; class Actinomycetes; order Pseudonocardiales; family Pseudonocardiaceae; genus Crossiella; species Crossiella sp. NPDC003009. Next base: position 19,034 of record NZ_JBSFUA010000049.1, read on the forward strand.
TGGTTCTGCTCGGAGCGGCGCCAGCCGTCCACGGTGACCGGGATGAAGGTGTGCGAGGTGGTGCCGTCGGGCACGCCGCTCACCGTGATCGGCGGCAGGCTCCCGCCGTGCGGGATGTTCTGCTGGCTCATGCAGAAGAACTCCCAGGCCTCCGGCTCGGTGCAGGTCCACCCCTCGCCACTGGCCCGCAGCTTCAGGCCCTTGATCTTGGGCGCGTGCACCGCGCCCGCGGACCCGGCCACCGTGCCCGGATTGCGCACGGTCAGCTCGAAGGTGAAGGTCTCGTGGTTGTAGGCGAGCAGCTCGGTCTTGCTGCTGGTCACCGCGATGTCGTAGTCCAGGGCAGGAGCCGCGCCGGCGATCGGCGCGGCCGCGGCGAGCACCGCCAGTCCGGTGGCGGTCAGGGCGAGCTTGCGCATGGAGGTTCCTCTCAACGAGCGGGACACGACTCGACGGCAGGGCGCAAGCGTGCCAGAATCGATCTGTGGCTCACCGCGCGTTTTACTTTTTCTACGGGTACCGGACTCCGGCACCCGTGGTCAGCTGACGCCAGCCGAACCACGACCGATGCCCCGGAGTCCTTGGACCCGGGGCTTTGTGCTGCGGGGACCGGGATAGCCGGGTCAGTCCACCCGAGCAGATGAGGATCGCCATGAACGCCGCGCTCGACAGCGACGCACAGTCCACCAGCACCGAGACCGACATCAGCTCCCTGCGCGAGGAGATCGACCACCTCGACTCGGAGATCCTCCGGTTGATACAGCGCCGCACCGAGGTCTCCCAGACCATCGGCGCCGCGCGGATGGCCGCGGGCGGTCCGAAGATCGTCTACAGCCGGGAGATGGCGGTGCTGGCGCGCTTCCGCGAGCTCGGCCCCGAGGGCAAGGAGCTGGCCATGATCCTGCTCCGCCTGGGCCGCGGCCGGTTGGGTCGGTGACATTGGCGCGCTCCGCGCGCGGGATTTTTCGCTCTTGAGCCGCCTCGTCGTGCACCCGCCGCACGCGAAGCAAGCTTCGGATGCGTCGGGCACACGACAAGGCGACGCGAAAAATCAACCCCACCGCTGGTCAAGAGCCCGCCGTGTCGCTGGCGCGCCACGCCTCTTTCGCAACAAGTGGGCGGGGGCCAGCAGGTGTGCACTACAGGTCCCAATGCCCGCGCAGCGCCGACCGCACCAGGTCCAGATCCGCCGTGGTGCGGTCGGGGTTTCGCGCCGAGTCGTCCGGCAGGTAGGCCAGTGGGTCGGCCAGCAGCTCCTCGGTGTGGCCGAGCAGGCCCTCGATGAGGGCGTGCAGGCAGAGGGCTGAGTAACCGCGCAGGTAGCCGCCCTCCTGGGTGAGCACCGGGCCGTGGCCGGTCAGCTCCTCGGCCAGCGCCGCTACCCGGCCACCGATCCACCGGTAGCCGGCCGCGGTGAGGTTGTGCCGTCCGTTCGGGTCGAAGGTGGAGCCGTCGAAGCCGGAGGCGCCCAGCAGCAGCTGCGGGCGGAACTGGCGGAGCACGGGTTCGGCGATCTCGGTGAAGGCGCGGCGGTAGGCCTCGTCGCCCGCGCCGAGGGAGAGCTCGATGTTGACGTTGTGGCCGGTGCCGGTCTCGTCGGGAGCGCCGGTCTGCGGGTGGGCCTTGCCCCAGCGGCCGTGCCGCATGTGCACCGAGATGGTGAGCACCCTGGGATCGTCGTAGAAGGCTTCCTGGGTGCCGTTGCCGTGGTGGACGTCCCAGTCCAGGATCGCCACCCGCTCGACGCCCGCGCGCAGGGCGTGTGCGGCGGCCACGGCCACGTTGTTCACCAGGCAGTAGCCGTCGGCCTGGGCGGGCTGGGCGTGGTGACCGGGTGGGCGGACGAGCGCGTAGGCGGTGTTCGACTGTCCGGACAGGACAGCCGCGGTGGCCTCGACGGCGGTGCCCGCGGCGGCGCGGACGGCGTCCCAGGAACCGGGGCCGACGACCGTGTTCTCCTCGATCGCGACCAGTTCGCCGGTGGTGCAGGCGGCCTGGAGCTCAGCGAGGTAGGCGGGGGTGTGCACCGTGGTCAGCTCGGCGGGGCTGGCGTGTCTGCCCTGGTGCCAGCGCAGAGAGTCCTTGATCGGGCCGTGCTGGAGGGCGTGCCGGAAGGTGCGCAGGCGGGCCGCGTTCTCCGGGTGGGGTTCGGGCTCGTCCAGCCAGTCCCAGCGGCCGGGCAGCTCCCACAGGCCGGTGCCGGTGTCGTGCGCCAGGCAGTCGGGGTGCCAGTAGACGTCGATCACCGGGGCAGCATCTCAGGGATGTCACCGATGCCGCCGCCGTAATACCGGCGCACACTGGGTTTATGCATCTCATCGCTGTTCTTGTCGGGCTGGTCGCCCTGCTCGCCTCGGTAGCCAACGGCGGTTATCTGGCCATGCTCAAGTCCGCGGCCGCCAAGCGGGCTGGCGGCGAACCGGTCGTGCACTACGTGCAGGAGCGGATGCCCAAGGTGGGCGTCACCGTCGTGCTGGCCGTGCTGGCGCTGCTGATGACCATGGGCGGGTTCATCTTCGACGTGCTGGCCGTCGTGGTGGCCGCCGGCGCTGGGCTGACCGCGGCCAAGGAGCTGCGGGCCACTCACGAGCGGTATGGCAAGGCCAGCTGATCTTGATACCGGGCGGGTGGAGTACACCCGTCCGGGTATCACTCCGGGTAGTTAGAGGGACCCGGAGCGCAACCACATCCTGGGCCACCTACCCTGGGTGAGATGGCTCACGAACCCGGCAACGACGACAGCGGGATCAGCCGCGTGCTGGTCGTCGCTGCTCACCCGGACGACGTCGACTTCGGCGCCGCCGGAACGGTGGCCGCCTGGACCAAGGCGGGCATCGAGGTCGCCTACTGTCTGTGCACCTCGGGTGAGGCCACCGGCGACCTGGACACCCCCCGCGCGGAGATCGCCGAACTGCGCGAGCAGGAACAGCGCGCGGCCGCGGAGATCGTCGGCGTGACCACCCTGTACTTCCTGCGCCACCCCGACGGACGCCTGGTGCCCGGACTCGCGCTGCGCCGCGACATCACCAGGATCATCCGCACCTTCCGGCCGGACCGGGTGCTGACCTGGTCGCCGGAGATCAACTGGGACCACATCGTCACCTCGCACCCCGACCACCGCGCCGCCGGCGAGGCCGCGCTGGCCGCGGTCTACCCGGACGCGCGCAACCCGCACGCCTACCCCGAGCTGTTCACCCAGGAGGGGCTGGCGCCCTGGACGGTGCGCGAGCTGTGGCTGGCCGACGGCCCGCGCGAGCGACGGCGACAGGCCGTCGACATCACCGACCTGATGCCGATCAAGCTGGCCGCGCTGCGCGCGCACCAGTCACAGACCGGAGGAATGGCGGGGCTCGACGAGCAGCTCCGCGGCGAGTTCGCCGCCCAGGCGAAGCACGCCGGCCTGCCCGAGGGCAGGCTCGCCGAGACGTTCCAGGTGGTCAACACGGCATAGGCGGGAAACCGCCCTGCTGGGGCGAAAGAGGTCAGCGAGATGAACAGCGGACAGGGGCCCGCCGAGCGGTACCGGCCACGCCACGGCCGGCACCGCCCGGAAGCCAACGCGCTGTCCTGGACGCCGGAGGTGTCGCGGCCGGAGCCGCCGCCACTGGCGGACCCGGTGGCCGACACCGCGCCGCCCGGTCTGCGCAAGTTCGACCTCGGCATGGTCCCGGCCTCGGTCACCCCGCCGCGCACCTGGAAGCGGGCGGCCTGGTTCGCCGGGCTGTCCTCGGCCACCGTGCTGCTCGTCCTGGTCGCCGCGGCGGCCGCGCTGGTCAGCCCGGACGGCGAGGACCACCTGGAGTCGCTGCCCGGCTACCCCAGTGACATGGTGCTGCCGGAGGGCACCAAGTCCGCCTCGGTGAAGCCCAGCCCCAGCCCCAGCGGCGGCGGCCGCAGCAGCAGCGCGGGCCGCACGCCCACCGCGGGGCCGAAGACCTCGCGCACCACCGGCACGCCGTCCGGCCCGTCCCGGCTCACCGGCGGCGGCAGCGGTGCGACCAGACCGGCCAGCAGCACCTCGCTGCCGCCGGTGACCACGGTGACCAACGACCGGGCGGTGCCGCTGGTGCCGGCGGACAAGCTGGCCGGGCAGACCATGGCCTTCTTCGCCGCGCTGCCGGAGGAGCCGCAGCGGGCCTTCGAGGCGCTCACCGGGCCCGCGATCAAGGACAGCGGGTTCCCCGCGTTCCAGCAGCGCTTCGACAACCTGCAGCGGGTCGAGGTGAAGACCATCCAGGTCGATCCGGGCCGGGGCGTGACCACCTCGGTGGTCGAGGTGCAGGCCAAGGACGGGTCGCTGAGCACCCAGCAGCGGGAGCTCGTCTTCACCGTTTCCGAGGTGCCGCTGGTCAACGGCGAGCGGCTGGTGTCCACCGCCGAACGGTGAGGTCCGAGCCCCGCCGGACCGAATCCGAAGGGTGACCGTTCATCCGTTCGACTGGCTTTTTCCGACCGTTTATCGACTCGAACGGGTGAACTGTGGCCAGTCGCTGGCACCTGCTGCCGATGTGACGGTACGAGTCCTGACGACCACAGAACGTACGGAGGCCACCACCGTGGAGCGTTCGACGACTGGTCGTCGGCACCACCGTGCCGGATCAGTCACCGTGGCGGACCTGATCAGGCAGCAGCCCTGCCCGGTACGGATCCCGCCGCGCGAAGTAGTCGAGACCGAGGAGTTCGTCGACGAGCTGCTCGGCGAGGAGACGACCGTGACGGTCGCCCCGCCGCAGCCGCTGGAGCGCACCAGGCGCTCGACCCGGCTGATCGGGATGCTGATCGGCGCGGTCGTGCTGACCGGCGCGGTCACCGCGGCCTCGGCGATCACCTCGAACATCTGGACCACGCCGCAGGCCGAGCGGGCCCCGGTGCAGCGCGCCACCGAGCTCACCGGCGCGATGGTGCTGCGGCCCGACCTGCTCACCGCCGAGCTGGTCAGCCCGCGCACCTCCCAGCAGGGCCAGGCCGCCTCGGCCAGCCCGGTGCCGCCCGCGGCCCGGCCAAACCCGCCGGTCAGCGAGCAGGCACAGCCTCTGGCCGTGCGGCCGGGCAAGCCGGTGGTGACCACCCCGCCGGGCGCCCAGCGCACCGCGACCACCCAGCCGCCCGCGCAGGGCCTGAACACCCCGGTCGGCGTGGTCCGCGAGTTCTACCAGCGGCTCGGCCAGAAGCAGCCGGAGACCGCGGCCGGACTGCTCACCCCGAACCTGCTCGGCGACCTGGCCGCCTTCATCCGGTCCTGGAGCGAGCTGCGCCAGCTGGACCTCAAGGAGGTCGAGGTCCGGCCGGACGGCTCGGTGCTCGCGGTGGTCCGGCTGCAGCAGGCCGACGGCAGCTGGCTGACCGTCGAGCAACTGCTCCGGCTGGCCAGCTCGGTGCCCATGCGGATCACCGGGGCGGAGCTGCTTTCAGCCCATCGCGGCTAGGCCATTAGGCCGAAGATTGCCCACAAGTTCACCCGAATTGGTGGCACACAACACCTAAAGTCCGGTATCTCAACCCCGTTGAGAAGCTCCCCCGGCCGGAAGGTGATCGCGGTGCGCAAGGGCAGTTCACGGGATGCGGAATCCCAGATCCTGGTGACCGACCTGCTGCGCAGGGAGGGCCAGACGCCCACGGCGGAGCGTCGCCCGAAGACCGCGCTGCGGGTGCTGGGCGCGGCCGCCGGCGTGGCGGTGCTGTGCGGCACCGTCGGCCTGGGCATCGCCTACATGAACACCGAGGACGGCCCCCGGACGCCGGTCGCGGCGCAGCAGAACCTCTCCGGCATCGTCGGCGGCAAGGCGCTGTCGCCGAACGCGATCAACGCGCAGACCGGTCAGCAGACCGGCGCCGAGCAGCCCGCCGGCGGCGACCAGCCCGGCGGCCAGGGCAGCAACGGGGCCCAGGGCGGCACTGGCGGCCAGGCCGGCAACGGCGGCCAGGGCTCGCAGGGCGGTGGCCAGGGCGGCGGCAACGGTGGCGGCCAGGGCGGCAACGGGAACACCGGCAACGGCGGCGTCGGCAGCGACCAGCCGGGCACCGGCGGTGGCGGCGGCGCCGACCCGCAGCCGACCGGCGGCCAGACCAGCCAGCCCGGCATCCCGGCCAGCAGCGCGGGCAAGCCCACCTCCAGCGCGCCCAAGCCCACCTCGGCCGCACCGACCACCAGCAAGAGGGGCGGCCTGCTCGACCCGATCCTGGACCCGATCCTCGGCCTGCTGAGCAAGGCGCCCGACCAGCCGGAGCAGGCCTACGCGATGCTCGCGCCGGAGATGCGCACCGGCGGTGTCGAGGAGTTCAAGGCGGACTGGGCCGGGGTCGAGTCGGCCACCGTCACCGAGTCCCGCGCGGACGGTGTGGACGCCGCCGTGGTGACCGTGGACTACCGCTGGAAGGACGGCCGCACCCTGCGGGTCGAGCAGCGGATGACCGTGGACAAGGTCCAGCGGAAAATCACCAACGCCAAGGTTCTGTCCAGCAAAGGCCGCTGACCAGCGCTGATGGCATCACCTCGGTAAGCGGGCGCACCCCAGTTGACCAGCCGCAAGTCAACCCATCCGGGTGATACCCCTAACCTAGGAGGCGTGACCGACACCGGGACCCGGGCTACGGAGGAGCGTTGAGCGACGAAGGCCGCCTGGTCTCCGGGCGCTACCGACTCACCAGGCGGATCGGCGCCGGTGCGATGGGCGTGGTCTGGCAGGCCAAGGACGAACGTCTCCAGCGGGTCGTGGCGGTCAAGCAGCTGCTGCTCCAGCCCAACCTGGAGCACTCCGAGGCCGAGGAGGCCAAGCAGCGGGCGATGCGCGAGGGCCGGATCGCGGCCCGGTTGCAGCACCCCAACGCGATCGGCGTGTTCGATGTGGCCGAGGACGACGGCGCGCCCTGGCTGGTGATGGAGTACCTGGCCTCGCGCAGCCTGGCCGCCGTGGTCAGCGACGAGGGCCCGCTGCCGCCGCGCGAGGTGGCCAGGATCGGCGCGCAGGTCGCGCTGGCCCTCGGCGCCGCGCACCAGGCCGGGATCGTGCACCGGGACGTCAAGCCGGGCAACATCCTGATCGCCGACGACGGCACGGTGAAGATCACCGACTTCGGTATCTCCCGGGCGAAGGGCGACGTCACGGTCACCCGCACCGGGATGCTCGCCGGCACCCCCGCCTACCTGGCGCCGGAGGTGGCCAAGGGCTACGAGCCGGGCGCGCCCTCGGACGTGTTCTCCCTCGGCTCCACGCTGTACGCGGTGGTGGAGGGCGAGCCGCCGTTCGGGCTCAACGAGAACACCCTCGCGCTGCTGCACGCGGTGGCCGCGGGCGTGGTCCGCCCGCCGCAGATGGCCGGTCCGCTCACCCCGGTGCTGATGCACCTGCTCCGGCCGCAGCCGAACGACCGCCCCACGATGACGCAGGCGAGCGAAGCCCTCTCCGCGGTGGCCGCGGGGCGGCAGAGCGCGCTCAGCACGCCTCCTGGCGGCTGGGCCACCGTGGTCACGCCAACCACCCAGCTGCCCAACGGGCCGTCCGCGCCGACCCAGTCGATGCCGCCCGCGCTCCAGTCGCCCCGGCTGCACCAGGGCTCCGGCCCGCACCACCAGCCGAAGCAGCCGATGACCAGGCTGGACGCCCGCCCGCTCTCCGACGCGCCGATGACCAGGGTGGGCCCGCCGACCCCGCCGCCGCGCCCGCACCCGGCCACCGGCACCGGCGGTCGGCCGATGGCCGCGCCGAAGACCGCGCCCCCGCCGCCGGAACGCTCCAAGCGCACCACGATCCTGCTGGCCGCCGCGGCCGTGGTGGTCGCGGCGCTGATCGGCGTGCTGATCGCGGACTGGGTCTCCAGCAACACCTCGGGCAACGCCAACCCGAACACCGGGGTGCCCCAGCCGGCGCCGACCACCGCCTCCAGTGCGAAGAAGCCGCCGCCGACGAAGAAGACCACCACCGAGCCGACCTCCAGCAGCAGCACCACCAGCACCAGCCCGACCACCACCTCGGCCACGCCGACGCTGACGCCTGAGGACATGGTCCAGGAGGCCAAGCGCTACTACGCGCTGCTGCCGGACCAGCCCGAACAGGCCTACCAGCGGCTGGGCCAGGCGATGCAGCAGAAGACGCCGTTCGCCTCCTACAAGAAGTTCTGGGAGGGCTTCAAGGACGTGGAGGTCGGCGAGGTCGCCGCGCAGGGCAAGGACAAGGTGCGGATCAAGCTGACCTACGTCAAGAAGAAGGAGGGTGAGGAGGACCAGTCCGAGGTCCGGCTGCTCACCCTCTCCCCCAACCCCGACACCGGCACGCCGCAGATCAGCGGGGACGCCAGGGTCGGCGGCGCGAACTAGCTCGCCACCGCCGCGGCCGACTGGAGCGCGGTGAGCAGGGCGCGCAGCACCGGCCGGTCCGCGTCGGCCTCGCGCACCGCGGCGAAGATCCGCCGCACCGGCTCGGGGTTGCGCACCTTGCGCACCACCACGCCGGGGTGCACCGCGCCGAGGCCCAGCTTGGGCACCAGGGTCAGGCCGAGACCAGCCGCGGCGAAGCCCTGGGCGGTGGGGAAGTCGTCGGACTCGACCACGAAGCAGGGGCTGAACCCGGCGCTGGCGCAGGCCTCCAGCACCGCCTTCCGGCAGGGTCCGCTGGTGGTCATGCTGTCCACCAGGGGCTCGCCGCCCAGGTCGGCGAGGTCGATGACCCGTTTCGCGGTGAGCCGGTGGCCCTTGGGCAGCACCAGCCGGTAGGGGTCGTCGAACAGGTGGGTGAGCCGGATGTCCGGCAGCGGCGGCTCGTCGTCGAAGACCACCACCACGGCCAGGTCGGCGCGGCCGGTGAGCACCTCCTCCAGCGGGCTCTCCGGGTCCTTGAGGGTCAGGTCCAGCCGGACCGTGGGGTGCGCGCGGCGGAAGGTGGCCACCGCAGGCGGCACCAGCGCGGCGCCGGCGGTGGCGAAGAAGCTGACGCCGAGGCGGCCGGTGCGACCCTCGCGCAGGTCGGCCAGCGAGCGCTCGGCCTCGGCCAGCTGGGCGGTGATCACCCCGGCGTGCTCGGCGAGCAACCTGCCCGCCTCGGTCGGGCGCACACCGCGGCCGGACTTCTCCAGCAGCGGCAGCCCGGCCTCGCGTTCCAGCGCGGTGATCTGCTGGCTGATCGCCGAGGGCGTGTAGCCCAGGTTGGTGGCCGCGGCGGTGACCGAGCCACTGGTCACCACGGCCCGGAGGACACGCATGCGGCGCACGTCGAGCATGCCGCTGACTGTACAGATTCGCTAAAGAGTCGTGTAGAAGTATTCACTTGTGCTGACAGGTTGCGGAGCGCACCGTTGTTGACGTGACATCTAAGGGCAATCTGGTGCGGTTGGGCCTGCTGGCCCTGTTCTGGGGCTCCAGCTTCCTCTGGATCAAGTTCGCGCTGACCGGGTTCTCCCCGGTGCAGATCGTGCTGGTCCGGGTGGCGCTGGGGGCGCTGGTGCTGCTCGCGGTGGTGCGGGTGCAGCGGCTGCGACTGCCGAGCGGCCGCCGCCTGTGGGGCCACCTGACCGTGGCCGCCTTCTTCAGCAACGTGCTGCCGTTCACCCTGTTCGGCATTGGCGAGCTGACCGTGGACTCGGGCATGGCGGGCGTGCTCAACGCCACCGTGCCGCTGTGGACCCTGCTGCTCGGCCTGGTGGTCGGGCAGGAGCGGAAACTGGGCATGGTGCGCGCGGTCGGGCTGACCCTCGGCTTCGCCGGCACGCTGGTGATCTTCGCGCCGTGGCAGGGCGCGGCCTCGGAGCTGGGCGGGGCGCTGGCGATCACCGGCGCGGCGGTCAGCTACGGCGTCGGCGCGCTGTACATGAGCCGGTTCCTGGCCGGCGCCGGGCTCGCGCCGGTGGTGGTCTCGGCCGGGCAGATGCTCGCCGCGACCGGCCTGATCACGCTGGCGGTGCCCTTCGCCGGGCTGCAGCCGGTGCACCTGACGCTGACCTCGGTGGCCTCGGTGGTCGTGCTCGGCATCTTCGGCACCGGGATCGCGTTCATCTTCTTCTACCGGCTCATCGCGGACGAGGGCGCGACCAGCGCCACCACGGTGACCTACCTGATGCCGCTGGTGTCGGTGCTGCTCGGCGCGCTCGTGCTGAACGAGGAGATCGGCGTGCGGGTGGTGCTCGGCATGGTCATCGTGCTGGCCGGGGTCGTGCTGACCCGGCACCAGCCCAAGACGGCCGCCGCCGCACCGGAACCACTGCCGGTGCGCGCGGCGGCCTCCGCCGGCGAATGAGAGTGGTCCGGCTCGGCCCTTCACCAGGTCTCGGCCGCACCACGACGCGACCGATACCAGGCAAAGGGCCGAGCCGGACCACTCTTAGACCAGCCTGCGGTCGGAAGCCCAGCGGGACAGCTCGTAGCGGTTGGACAGCTGGGTCTTCCGCAGCACGCTGGAGACGTGCGTCTCGACGGTCTTGATCGAGATGAACAGCTCGGAGGCGATCTCCTTGTAGGCGTAGCCGCGGGCCAGCAGGCGCAGCACGTCCCGCTCGCGCGGGGTGAGCAGGTCCAGCTCGGGGTCGCGGATCGGGGCCGCGCCCGGCCGGTCGGCGAAGGCGTCCAGCACGAAGCCGGCCAGCCGCGGCGAGAACACCGCGTCGCCCTCGCGGACCCGGCAGACCGCGTCCACCAGCTCGTGGCCGGAGATGGTCTTGGTGACGTAGCCTCGCGCGCCGTTGCGGATCACCGCGATGACGTCCTCGGCCGCGTCGGAGACGCTCAGCGCCAGGAACACCACGTCCGGGAAGGCCTTGCGGGCGCGGCGCAGCACCTCGTTGCCGCCGCCGTCGGGCATGTGCACGTCCAGCAGCACCACGTCCGGGCGGAAGTGCCCGATGCCGGCCACCGCCTCGCCGACCGAGCCTGCCTCACCGACCACCTCGACCTCGGCGTGCGCCTCCAGCTCGGCGCGCACCCCGGCGCGGAAGAGCGCGTGGTCGTCGACCAGGAAGACCCTGACCGGGCCGCGTGGCTCCGCGGGTGTCTCGGCGTTCTCGACCTCTTCGCTCACGTCCGTGCCTCCTTGCTCGCCCTGGGCATCTCGAGCTGGATCTCGGTGCCCTCGCCAGGCGCGGTGCGCACCCGCACCTTGCCCCCATTGCGCTCCATCCTGCCGTGGATCGAGTCGGCGAGCCCGTGCCGGTCCGCTGGAACCTGTTCCGGGTCGAATCCGGCGCCCCGGTCCCGCACGAAGACGTAGACCACCTCGGGCTCGACCTCGGCGTACACGCTGACCTCGCCGACCCCGGCGTGCTTGGCCGCGTTGACCGCGGCCTCGCGGGCGGCCTGCACCAGCGCGGCCATCCGGTCGTCCAGCGGGCAGTCCCCGACCACGACCTGCTGCACCCGGATGGCGAAGGTGTCCTCCACCTGCCCGCAGGCGATGCCCACCGCGTCGGCCAGGCTCTCCCCGGACACGCCGTGCGCGGGCTCCTCGGCCTCCGCGGCGGCCGCGCCGCGGCCGTAGCCGGCCGGGCCGTACAACCAGCTGCGCAGCTGGCGTTCCTGGCCGCGGGCCAGGCGGCTGACCTCGCGCGGGTTGTCCGCCTGCTTGAGGATCAGGGCCAGGGTCTGTAGAACCGAGTCGTGCAGGTGCGCGGCGATCTCGGCCCGCTCCTCGGTGCGGATGCGCGCGCGGCGCTCCTCGTTGAGGTCGCGGACCAGGCGCAGCCACCAGGGCACGGTGAGCACGCCGACGCCGAGCAGGGTGACCACCACGGCCATCACGGCCAGCTGGGCCTGGTTCAGATCCACGCTGCTGACCAGGTAGAACACCACGCCCGCGGTGGCCACCAGGATGCCGGCGACCACCCGGAGCATGGCCATCCGGCCGCCGCGGCCGAGCATCCCGGACTTGGCCGAGTCCCGCCAGCGGCGGCGCTGCGCCTCGTCGGCCTCCCGCCAGACCAGGGCCGCGCCGGCCAGCGCCACGCCCAGTGGGCCGACCACCCAGCCGCTGATCGCGCCGCTCCACATGCTCAGCGCGAGCGCCATGGCCACGCCGATGGCGAGCACGCCGATGGCCTGCTGCCGCTGCACCGGGCTCTCGGCCTGCGGTTCGGCCCCGGTGCGCTGCGGCACCAGCAGCCAGAGCAGGCCGTAGGCGAGCACTCCGGCGCCGGCGAAGGCGACCAGCACGGTGAAGGCGACCCGCACCCACAGCACGTTCACCTTGAGGTGCTCGGCCAGTCCGCCGGCCACCCCGGCCAGGATGCGGCCGCTGCGGCGGCGGTACATGCGCAGGGGGAGCGCCACGGTGGCCGACTCGCCCACGGTCGCGGGGGGCTGGCCGATGCCGCCGCGCTCGGTGCTGCCGGTCGTGGCCTGGGAGTTCACCATGGCATGGTCACATGTGGATGTGCGGGCCCGCATCGGGGCGCAACCCGGAGACCCCGCCTCGGGGTGGGGTCGGGGGGCTTCCCTGATGTGGGCGGGTGCGGGCGTGGCCCAAGCTGGTCACCGTGAGCGGGACGGACGGAAACATGCGCGTCGAGGAGACGCTGCGCGACCTGTGGTCGTCGCGGCCACGGCGGCCCAGGGAAGATCGCAAGATCGCCGGGGTGGCCGCCGCGATCGGCAACCGCTATGCGATCGATCCGGTCGTGATCCGGGTCGCGCTCGTGGTGACGGCGGTCTACGGCGGCATCGGAATGATCATCTATCTGCTGGGCTGGCTGATCCTGCCCGGCCCTGACGACCGGGTGTCGCCGCTGGAGGCGTTGCTCGGCAGGGGCCACAGCGCCACACCCAAGCCGCTGACCCTGTTGCTGATCTTCGGGATGCTGCCCGCCTTCGGCTGGGCGGCCACCACGTTCATCGGCGGCATCTTCGCCATGGTGCTGATCGTGGCGCTGGCGTTCTTCCTGCACCGCAGCCGGGGCAACAGCCCGGTCGCGCCGCCCTCCTTCCCGATGCCGGAGACCACCATGACGCCCGGTACCCCGGTGACCCCGGTGCCGCCGGACCAGCCGACGATGGACCTGCGGACCCCGCAGCCTCCCCCGGCCCCCGAGCAGCACACGGCCAACCTGGGCATCCGCCCTGAGCAGGTGACCAGCCAGGTCGAGCCGCCTGCCGCGACCGGCACCACCCAGGTCCTCGGCGCTGAGGCCCCCGAGCCCAGCACCGAGACCACCGAGACCACCAGCGCGCACGCGGCGGAGGCCCCGGCGCCGCCGGTGGCCCCGGTGTCCCAGCCGCTGCCCACGCCGAGCTTCCCGCCGGTGACCTACCCCGCGACCGGCACCCCGCCGCAGTGGGACCCGCTGGGCGCCGCGCCCTTCGCCTGGGACCTGCCGGAACCGCGCCGCACCGCCGAGGTGGAGGCCGAGCCGGAGCCCAAGCGCAAGACCAGGGTCACCGGGGTGACGCTGGCGCTGGCCTTCATCGTGGGCAGCGTGACCGGCATCCTGGCCGGGCTGGTGCCCTGGTTCACCGCCCCGCACGTGCTGGGCATGGTGGTCGCGGTGCTGGCCATCGGCACCCTGGTCGGGGCCTTCCGCGGCGGCGGCAGGCTGCTGGTGGTGCTGGGCTTCCCGGTGGCGATCGTGGCGATCGGGCTGACCGCCTCGCAGTACTGGACGCACACCTTCGGCAACCAGCACCACCGGATCACCTCGGTGGCGAACCTGGAGCCGACCTACCGGGTCGGCGCCGGGTCGATCGAGCTGGACCTGACCCAACTGGACCTGACCAAGCCGGACCCGGTCAAGCCGGACCGCTCGGCAGGCACCAGCGTCGTGATCGGCACCGGGACGATCGGGGTGCTGGTGTCCAAGGACGTGGACGTCGACCTGTACTGCCGCGCGGCGGTGGGCACCGTGCAGTGCCTGGACAACCACCGCAACGGTGGCGGCGAGGTCAAGTTGGACGACAACGGGGCGGACGGTCCCGGTGGCGGCAAGTTGCGCCTGCGCGTGGAAGTGCAGGGGCCGGGAGCTGTGGAGGTGCACCGTGTCGGCTGAGCAGCAGACCGAGCGCAAGCCGAAGGCAAGCCTGTTCATGGTGTTGTTCGGGGTGTGCGGACTGGGCGTGGCCGCCTTCGCGCTCACCGACGGGGTCATCTGGCAGGTGGTGGACGTGCGCTGGGCGATCGCGGCGATCGCCCTGTTCATCGGCCTGGTCCTGCTCGGCAACTCCCTGCGCCCGCGCCGGTAGGTGACCGGCCGGAAATGAAATCGATACTGAATTCACGTTTGCCGCGTTTGCGTCGCCCAGGTGGTTTCTCGACACCGGGGCGGCGCATTCGGCTTTTGTGATCCTTATCTGTATTAATAGCGGGGTGAAGACGCCGCCAGCCCTCGCGCACGGACTCGGCCGCCCGACCCTGGAGGACGTGGCCGCGGTGGCGGGCGTGTCCCGCGCGACCGTGTCCCGGGTGATCAACGACTCGCCCAGGGTCAGCCCGGAGGCGCGCGAGGCCGTGCACAACGCGGTCCGCCAGCTGGGCTACGTGCCGAACAAGGCGGCCAGGACGCTGGTCACCCGGCGCACCGAGGCGATCGCGCTGGTGCTCTCCGAGGCGGAGAACAAGGTCTTCGACGACCCGCACTTCTCCACCGTGGTCCGCACCGCGACCGAGGAACTGTCCACAATGGACACCCAGATGGTGCTGATGCTGACCCAGGACGAGACCACGCACGCCAGAGTGCTGCGCTTCCTGGGCGCCGGGCACGTGGACGGCGCGCTGCTGCTGGCCCCGCACAAGCGGGACCCGCTGCCGGAGGCGGTGGCCGGCCTGCCCATCCCGGTGGTCTTCGGCGGCAAGCTGTGGATGCCGGAGGACGGCCTGCACCTGGTGGACAACGACAACGTGGGCGGCGCGCGGATGGCCACCGAGCACCTGCTCGGCCTCGGCCGCCGCACGGTGGCCACCATCACCGGTCCCTCGGATGAGAAGGCCGCGCTGGACCGGCTGACCGGCTGGCAGCAGGCGATGGGCGTGAGCCAGGAGCGGGCCGACCGGCTGACCGCCTGCGGCGAGTTCACCCGTCAGGGCGGCGAGCAGGCCATGCGGGACCTGCTGGCACGGCTGCCGGAGCTGGACGCGGTGTTCGCGGCGAACGACCTGATGGCCGACGGCGCGCTGCGGGTGCTGCGCGCGGCCGGCAAGCGGGTGCCGGAGGACATCGCGGTGATCGGCTTCGACGACCAGCCCGCGGTGGCCCCGCTGTCCGATCCGCCGCTGACCACCATCCGGCAGCACCCGGCCGAGCAGATGCGCCGGATGGTGCGGACGCTGCTCCGGCTGGTCGCGGGCGAGGAGGTCACGCCCGGCCGGGAGGTCCTCCCGACCGAGCTGATCCGCCGCGCCTCGGCCTAGGCCTGGCTCACTCCCACTCGATGGTGCCCGGGGGCTTGCTGGTCACGTCCAGGACGACCCGGTTGACGTCGTTGACCTCGTTGGTGATCCGGGTGGAGATGCGCTCCAGCACGTCGTAGGGCAGCCGGGTCCAGTCCGCGGTCATCGCGTCCTCGCTGGAGACCGGGCGCAGCACCACCGGGTGGCCGTAGGTGCGGCCGTCGCCCTGCACGCCCACCGAGCGGACGTCGGCCAGCAGCACCACCGGGCACTGCCAGATGGTGCGGTCCAGGCCGGCCGCGGTCAGCTCCTCGCGGGCGATGGCGTCGGCCGAGCGCAGGATGGCCAGGCGGTCCGCGGTGACCTCGCCGATGATCCGGATGCCCAGGCCGGGGCCGGGGAAGGGCTGGCGGTGCACGATGGTCTCCGGCAGGCCCAGTTCCAGGCCGACCCGGCGGACCTCGTCCTTGAACAGCGCGCGCAGCGGCTCGACCAGCGTGAACTGCAGGTCCTCCGGCAGGCCGCCGACGTTGTGGTGGCTCTTGATGTTGGCCGCGCCGGTGCCGCCGCCGGACTCCACCACGTCCGGGTAGAGGGTGCCCTGGACCAGGAAGTCGTAGTGCTCGCCCTGCGCGCCCGCCTCGGCCTGCAGGTCACTGGCGGCCTGCTCGAAGACCCGGATGAACTCGCGGCCGATGATCTTGCGCTTCTCCTCCGGGTCGGTGACCCCGGCCAGCGCGGTGAGGAACCGCTCCTGGGCGTCCACGGTGACCAGGCGGACGCCGGTGGCGGCCACGTAGTCCCGCTCGACCTGGGCCCGCTCGCCCGCGCGCAGCAAGCCGTGGTCGACGAACACGCAGGTCAGCCGGTCGCCAATGGCCCGGTGCACCAGGGCCGCGGCCACCGCGGAGTCCACCCCGCCGGAGAGGCCGCAGATGGCCTTGCCCTCGCCAACCTGGGCGCGGATCAGCTCGACCTGCTCGTCCACGATGGACGAGGTCGTCCACTGTGGACGAACACCGGCGATCTCGTGCAGGAAGCGGCGCAGCACCTCCTGGCCGTGCGGGGAGTGCAGCACCTCCGGGTGGTACTGCACGCCCGCGAAACGCCGCTCGACGCTCTCGAACGCGGCCACCGGGGCGCCGGAGCTGGTGGCGGTGACGGTGAAGCCCTCGGGGGCCTTGGTCACGCAGTCGCCGTGGCTCATCCACACCGGGTGGTGGCCGGGCAGGGCCTCGTGCAGCACCCCGCCGTTCTCGGCGATGGCCAGCTCGGTGCGGCCGTACTCCCTGGTGCCGGTGTGCTCGGTGGCCCCGCCCAGCGCGACCGCCATGGCCTGGAAGCCGTAGCAGATGCCGAACACCGGGACGCCTGCCTCGAACAGCTTCGGGTCGACCTGCGGCGCGCCGTCCTCGTACACGCTGGACGGTCCGCCGGAGAGCACGATCGCGGCCGGGTCCCGCTTGAGCAGCTCCTCGACCGGTTCGGTGGAGGGCACGACCTCGGAGTACACCTGGGTCTCGCGGACGCGGCGGGCGATCAGCTGGGCGTACTGGGCGCCGAAGTCGACGACGAGCACGGGGCGGTCGGTGTTACTGGCCACCGTGGCGAACCTCCAGGTCAGGACCGGGAACGAGAACCCGATTCTCCCAGCCGCGCGGCCACGGGAACGCCCGGGGGTGGCCAGGGACCCGGTGCGACGCCGGGATCACCCTGTGCTGATGCCGGGGTCAGGCTTACGGTGATTGCCATGACCGACCTGGAGCCCCCGAAGCCCCGACCGTCCTTCATCGCCGGATCGCCCGAGCCGGGTGTCAGCGAGCTGGTCGTGCGCCACCCCTTCGACGGCAGCGAGGTCGCCACCGTCGGTGTGCCAGGACCGGAGCAGGTCGAGCGCGCCGTGGCCGCGGCCGCCGCGGTGTTCACCGAGTTCCGCTCCTCCCCCGCGCACCTGCGGGCCAATGCGCTGGCGCACGTGTCAAAGCGGCTGGCCGAGCGGACCGAGGAGATCGCCGAGATCATCACCGCCGAGAACGGCAAGCCGCTGAAGTGGGCCGTCGGCGAGGTGGGCCGCGCGGTGCACACCTTCCGGCTGGCCGCGGAGGAGGCGCGCCGGTTCACCGGCGAGCTGACCAGGCTGGACACCGACCCCTCGGCCGAGGGCAGGGTGGCGCTGATCAAGCGCGTCCCGCGCGGCCCGGTGCTGGGCATCTCGCCGTTCAACTTTCCGCTGAACCTGGTGGCGCACAAGGTGGCCCCGGCGCTGGCGGTGGGCGCGCCGATCATCATCAAGCCCGCGCCGCGCACCCCGCTGACCGCGCTGATCCTGGGCGAGATCCTGGCCGAGACCGACCTGCCCAAGGGCGCGTTCTCGGTGCTGCCGGTGGGCAACGAGGAGACCGCGGCGCTGGTGCGGGACGAGCGGCTGCCGGTGGTCAGCTTCACCGGGTCGGGGCCGGTGGGCTTCTCGATCATGGACTCGGCGCCGCGCAAGCACGTGGTGCTGGAGCTGGGCGGCAACGCGGCCGCGGTGGTCTGCGGCGACTGGAGCTCGGACGCCGACCTGGACTTCGCGGCCAAGCGGATCGCGCTGTTCAGCAACTACCAGGCCGGGCAGTCCTGCATCGCGGTGCAGCGGGTGCTGGTGGACCGCGCGGTGTACGAGGACTTCCTGCCCAGGCTGGTCAGCGCGGTGGGCGCGCTGCGCACCGGCAGCCCGCACGACCCGGAGGTGGAGGTCGGCCCGCTGGTCGACGAGGCCGCGGCCAAGCGGGTGGAGCAGTGGATCTCCGAGGCGACCGAGGCCGGGGCGAAGGTGCTGGCCGGGGGCACCAGGGAGGGCTCCACGGTGGCGCCGACCGTGCTCACCGAGGTGCCCAAGGACGCCAAGGTGTGGTGCGAGGAGGTCTTCGGGCCGGTGCTCGCGGTGGCCGCGGTGGACGGCGTGGACGAGGCCTTCGCCGAGGTCAACGACTCCGCCTTCGGCTTGCAGGCCGGGGTGTTCACCCACGACATCCAGACCGCGTTCCGGGCCGGCACCGAGCTGGAGGTGGGCGGCGTGATCATCGGCGATGTGCCGTCCTACCGCGCGGACCAGCTGCCCTACGGCGGGGTCAAGGGCTCTGGGGTCGGGCGCGAGGGCGTGCGCACCACGATGAACGACTTCACCGAGGAGCGGGTGGTGGTGCTGACCGGCGTCAGCTGGTGAGCCCCTGGGCGAAGCGGAACACCCCGTCCGGGTCGTAGCGGCTGGCGACCGCGCGCAGCCGGTCCAGGTTCGGGCCGTAGTAGGCCCGCGCCCAGTCCTTCTGCGCGGCGTCCAGGTAGTTCACGTAGCTGCCCTTGCCGACCAGGCCGGTCAGCGCGTCCTGCACCTCGGTGACCGCGGCGAGCTGCCTGGCGTGCTCGGCCCGTTCGGCCGGGGCGTAGATCTGCACGCTGGCCAGTGCCTTGCGGTGCGGGAAGGCGGTGTCGGCCACGCCGATCTCGCCGACCGCGCCGCCGAGGCCGTCGAAGAGCAGGTCCATCTTGCGGCCCTGGACCTGGCTAACCACCCGGTCCAGGCCGGTGATCTTGTGCTCCATGATCCGGGAGGCGGCGGCGAAGCCCTCGCGCTTGCCGCCGCCGTTGCCGGCGAAGTGCCGCATCGCGTCCAGGTAGCCCTTGGGCTGCGCCATGCGCTGGGTCGGCCGCGCGTTCGCGGCGCTGACCAGCTGGTCCAGCAGCGGGTTCAACCCGCCCGCGCCGCCGACGTAGCACCCGGCGACCATGGCGGCCGGTGGCGTGCCGCCGAGCAGGTGGCAGATCGACCACAGCTCCGGCGGGGCCGAGCCGATCCAGTCCTGCCACGCGCCGAGCACCGAGGCCGCGGAGCCGGCCGGGAAGCGCAGGGAGAACACGGTCAGGCCCGGCGCGGGCACGGTGCCGAACTCGAACTGGGTGACCAGCGCGAAGTTGCCGCCGCCCCCGCCGCGCAGGGCCCAGAACAGCTCCTGCTCGGAGTCGGCCGAGGCGGTGCGCAGCGAGCCGTCGGCCAGCACCACCTGGGCGGCCCGCAGGTGGTCGCAGGTGAGGCCGAACTTGCGGGTCAGCACGCCGATCCCGCCGCCGAGGGTGAGTCCGGCGATGCCGACCGAGGGACAGGACCCGGCGGGCAGCGCGCGCCCGGCGCGGGCCAGTCCGGCGTAGACGTCGGCGAGCTTGGCGCCCGCGCCGATCACCGCGGTGCCGTCGGGCTGCACCCGCACGGCGCGCATCGGGGACACGTCGACCACCAGGCCGCCCGCCGGGGCGCTGAAGCCCGCGTAGCCGTGCCCGCCGCTGCGCGCGGCCACCGCGATCTTGGACCTGCGCGCCACCTCAAGGCATTCCTGCACCTGCTCCGGGATCTCGCAGCGGGCCAGCGCGGCCGGTGGCGGCAGCTGGAGCGCGGAGTTGAACGGGGACCAGGCGGCGGTGAAGTCCTTGTCCGGCGGCAGCAGCACCGGGACCTTGGTGCGCAGCGCGGCCCAGTCCGGCGGCGGGGGCGGGCCCGAGGTGCCCGGCGGGGTGGTGGTGGCGCTGGTGGTGCCGCTGGGCGGGGCTTCCGCACCGCCGCCGCACGCGCCGGTGGCCAGTGCCGCGGCGCCGGCCCCGGCCAGCCGCAGGAATCCTCGTCGATCCATCGGTCACCTCCTGTGCCCGTACAGGAGACGCCTTATCGCCTGCGTCCGTTGGCTGTAACGCCGGTCACCACCCGGTCGCGCGACGCAGCGCGCTGACCAGTCCCGCGCCCAGGTCCCCGGCGCGCAGCACCGCGGCCAGGTGGCCGTCCGGGCGGACCAGCGCGGCCGAGCCGGGCGGCATCCGTAGCGCCTCGGCCAGCGCGCCGCCGTCGGCGGCCTCCTCCAGCGGCTGCACGTGCACCGGCGGGCCCTTCGGCAGACGTGGCCGGGAGGCCACGGTGAGCAGGTGGAACTCCGGGCCGAAGTGCGGGCGCAGCCTGCCGTGCCCGGCCAGCGACGTGTCCGGGCACAGCACGCCGGGCAGCGGCGGCCTTGGCACGCCAGGGTCGCGTGGGAAGGCGGCGATCTCGGTGGGCTGGGCGGGCGTGGTCAGCGGGGAGTCCAGGTAGTAGAACGGCTCGGCCAGCTTGCCGGAGTCGATCTTGGCGCGGGCGGCCGGCTCGCGCACGCTGCGCTCCAGCACGTCCCGGCGGTAGGCCTGCTCGGCTCCGGTGCGCGGCACCAGGAAGCGCATGGTCTCGCCGGTGACGCGCAGGTTCTCCCTGGCCGCGGCCCGGCGTTCGGCGTCGTAGGAGTGCAGCAGCAGCGGGCCGCCCCAGCCCGCCCGGTCGAAGGCGATCTTCCAGGCCGCGTTCTCCGCGTCCGCGATACCGGAGTTGAGGCCGCGCGCGCCGAACGGGCTCATCACGTGCGCGGCGTCCCCGGCCAGCAGCACCCGGCCGATCCGCATCGCGGGCACGCAGCGCTGGTGGAAGCGGTAGACCGAGGCCCACTCCAGCTCGTAGTCGGCCTCGCCGACCACCGAGCGGACCAGGGTGTCCAGGCCGCCGTTGCTCCTGGCCTCGGTCAGGTCGAAGTCGTCCGGCACCTGCCAGTCGATCCGCCAGCGGCCCTGCGGCTGCGGATGCACCAGCACCTGGCGGCCGGGGTTGGCGGGTGGGTCGAAGTAGAAGCGGCGCTCGGCGGCGTGGCCCAGCGGGGCGCGGATGTCCGCGATGAGGAACTTGTCCCGGAAGCTGTAGCCCTGGAACGGCAGGTCCAGCAGCTGGCGGACCAGCGAGCGCGGGCCGTCGGCGGCCAGGCAATGGCTGCCCCGGAAGGTCCGCTCGCCGTCGGGGGTGCTCACCACCACCTCGACGCCCTCGCGGTCCTGGCTCAGCCCGACCACCTTGTGGCCCAGGTGCACGGTGACCAGCGGCTCGGCCGCGACCCGCTCGTCCAGCAGCCGTTCCAGGTCGGTCTGCGGCAGGTTCACGAACGGCGGGAAGCCCTGCCGGTGCGGCAGCCGGACGGTGAGCACCTCGTGCTCGCGGTAGTAGGTGCGCCCGGTGTGCCAGGTGACCCCGGCCGCGGCCACCCGCTCGCCGAGGCCGACCCGCTCCAGGATGTCCAGCACGTCGCCCTGCACGCAGATGGACCGGCTGCCGATGGTGGCCCGTTCCGCCGCCGCCTCCAGCACCACGCTGGGCACCCCGGCCCTGGCCAGCAGCAGCGCGCCCATCAGTCCGACCGGGCCGCCGCCGACCACGAGCACACACTCCGCACTCATGCCCGCTCCCCAACGTCCTCTATCGGCTGATCCATCCCCACACTGTGCCAGCGGTCACACTCGCGGGGAACATTCCGTGATGGATCAGCTACCTGCCGTACCCCATCGGCCGAGATCGTCACCATTCCGCCCACTGAGCGTGATCTCAGTGGGCGGCCGGGGGTCAGCTCACGATGGGCAGGCGGAGTGCGCCGGGAGCGGCGGCGGGCACGGCGGGGCTGACCGGGAGGACGGGGTTGAGGCGCTGGTACGGGGCGCCTTGGGCGGGCCGGGGGTCGGCCTCGCCCTTGTTGGGCCACAGCGAGAGGGCGCGCTCGGCCTGGGCGGTGATGGTCAGCGAGGGGTTCACGCCCAGGTTCGCCGAGATGGCCGAGCCGTCCACGATGGACAACCCGGGGTAGCCGTGCACCCGGTGGTAGGGGTCGATCACGCCGTGCTCGGCGTCCAGGCCGATCGGGCAGCCGCCGAGGAAGTGCGCGGTCATCGGGATGTTGAACATCTCGCTGATCGCGCCGCCGGGGATGCCGTCGATCTTGTCAGCGGCCAGTTCGGCGGCCTTGACCCCGGCCGGGATGGAGTTCGGGTTGGGCGCGCCGTGACCCTGCTTGGAGCTGAGCTTGCGGCGGCCCAGCCAGCCGCGCTTGGTGAAGGTGGTGATCGAGTTGTCCAGGCTCTGCATCACCAGCAGGATCACCGTGCGCTCGCTCCACCTGCGCACCGAGAGGTTCCGCAGGGTGAGCAGCGGGTGCCGCAGCATGGTGGCCACCGCGGGCGCCTGGAGCAGGCCCATCGCGTTGCTGCCCTTGCCGTAGCGGACCGGCTCGATGTGGGTGTCCTCGTCGGGGTGGAACGAGGAGGTGATGGCCACGCCCTTGGTGAAGTCCCGGTCCGGGTCCACCTTGGTGGCCTTCGCGCCCAGGATGGCCTCGGAGTTGGTGCGGGTGAGCTGGCCCAGCCTCGGTGAGAGCGCGGGCAGCGAACCGTTGTCCCGCAGCTTGTGCAGCAGGTTCTGGGTGCCCCAGGTGCCCGCCGCGAGCACCACCTGGCCCGCGGTGAAGGTGCGGCGACCCTTGCGCAGCCAGGAGCCGGTGCGCTCGGTGGCCACCGCCCAGCCGCCGTCGCCACGCCTGCGCAGGCCGGTGACCGTGGTCAGCGGGAAGACCTCCGCGCCCTTGCGCTCCGCCAGGTAGAGGTAGTTCTTCATCAGCGTGTTCTTCGCGCCGACCCGGCAGCCGGTCATGCAGGAGCCGCACTCGGTGCAGCCGGTGCGCTCCGGCCCGGCGCCGCCGAAGTAGGGGTCCGCGGCGCGCTGGCCCGGCTGGTCGAAGAACACGCCGACCGGGGTGGTGTGGAAGGTCCCGGCCACGCCCATGTCCTCGGCCACGTCCTTGATCACCTCGTCCGAGGGCGTGGTGCTCGGGTTGGGCACCACACCGAGCATCCGGGTGGCCTGCTCGTAGTAGGGCGCGAGCTCGGCCTCCCAGTCGGTGATGTGCGCCCACTGCTGGTCCCGGTAGAACGGCTTGAGCGGCCGGTACAGCGTGTTGGCGTAGTTCAGCGACCCGCCGCCGACCCCCGCACCCGCCAGGATCAGCACGTTGCGCAGCAGGTGGATCCGCTGCACGCCGAAGCAGCCGAACTTCGGCGCCCAGAGGAACCGGCGCAGGTCCCAGGAGGTCTTGGCGAACTCCTCGTCGGCGAAGCGGCGCCCGGCCTCCAGCACCGCCACCCGGTAGCCCTTCTCCACCAGCCGCAGCGCGGCCACGCTGCCACCGAAGCCGGAACCGATCACCAGGACGTCGTAGTCGTTGTTACTGGCGAGTTGGGTCATGTACCCAAAGTAGAGAGCACCCGTCCTCGCCGCTAGAGGGTGTTACCGCCAGTAACGATAAAGTCCGGGAAGTCCAGCACGAGCCGCCCGATCCTGGCCTCCAGGGGCACCCGGTCGGCGTGCACCAGGCGGTAGCCCACCGGTGTCGGCGTGCCCCCGACCGGGATGGTCTCCTCGGCCGCGCCGGGATCGGCCTGGTGGCGCTCGTGCTCCTCCAGGACCAGCCGGTAGTCGCGGGTGATCGAGACCTCCACCGGGGGCAGCCCGCCGGTCCAGGCGAACCCGGCCCCGTCGGCCACGCAGGTCAGCTCGCCGGTGGCCACCTGGCGCCAGTCGAACTCCTCCTCGGTGCTCCGCTTGACCTGCACGCTCACCCGGACCCGGCGGCTGGCCGCCGCGGCGGCGAGCCCGGTGCCCGCCTTGGCCCCGAGCGCGTCCGCGGTGGCCGCGCCGCGCAGGGTCAGCCGGATACCGTCGGCCGTCTCCTCGGCCAGCAGGGTGCGGGAGGGGATGAGCTGGGTGAACTCGGCGAGCACGATCGAGGACAGCTCGAGCCCGGTCACCGAGTGCGGCTGGTAGCGGGCCAGAGCCAGGCGCAGCAGCGGGAAGTAGGCGGTGGGCACGCCGGGGTCCAGGTCCACGTCGGCGAACCACAGGCCCTTGTCCGGGTCGAACTCCGGCTGCACCGCGACCACGTCCACTGTGGCCGGTCCGCCGGCCAGGGTCTCGGCCATGGCCAGCCCGGTGGCGGTGGCGGCCGGGTTGGTGATCCGGTCCGCGGCCAGCGGCGGCAGCTGGGTGCGCTCCGCCCACACCGGGTCCACGCCCCAGTCGCTGCGCAGGTTCGGCGGCAGCTGCCGTTGCGGGTCGAGCACCACGGCGAGCAGCTCGTCATCGCCGGAGGAGAACCAGGGGCGTTCCAGGTAGATCCGCACCCCGGCACAGCGCCGGATGCTGGTGCGGCGGCGGTTCTCCTCGTCGCTGACCGTCTCCCAGCGGAAGGCAGGCACCAGGTAGGCCGGTCGCGGCGGCAGCGGCCTGCGGCTGCTCGGCACCGGCCACGGCTTGCCGTCCGGCGCCTCGCACACCGGGCCAACGCTGGTGATCCGGTCCAGGTCGGCGGTGATGGACGGGTGGAAGTACTCGCGGAAGCGGGTGGTGCCGACCGGGACGTAGCCGACGTTGCGGTGCCGGGTGTCGCCGAACTCGTGCTTGAGCTTGCCCGCGCCGAAGGCCAGGTTGTCCTCGATCTCGCGCAGCTCCAGCCCGCCCAGCCGGGTGCGCGCGCTGACCCGCCGGGGCGCGTCCTCGGCCGGGTCGTCCAGCCACTCCTGCCAGGTCGCGTCCACGTCCACCCGGCCGGTGCTGGGCGCGTCGGCGACGAGCACGCCGTGCACCTCGGTGAAGGTGGACCCGGCCGCGCGCGGGAAGGACAGGTCGTGCAGCACCGGGCGGGCGATCGGCCGTTCCACCGCGTGCACCAGGGTCAGGTCGACCCACGGGGTGAGCATCCAGTTCTCCCCGTTGACGGTGGCCCTGGTGAGCAGCTCCCGCTCGGCTGGGGTGAACCGCTGCCACTCCTCGGACTCGGTGAGCAGCCGCCAGCCGTGCAGCAGCTCCAGATCGGCTGGGCCCAGCGCGCAGCTGAGGCGGATGGTGCGCACCTCACCCTTGAGCAGCTGCACGGTCAGGGTCCGGCCGGCCGCGCTGAACCTCGGCTCGCCGTCACCCTCCTCCAGCACCAGCCGGATCGGCCCGGCGTCCGGCCATTCGCGGTGCAGGATGCCGTAGAAGGAGTGCACCTCGTCGGCGCCCTCCGGGTCCTCGGCAGGCAGCCCGCGCAGGGACAGGCCGCGGGCCAGCGGGTCCGGCAGGTAGGGCAGCAGCAGGTCGTCGCCGGTGTGCACGACGAACTCGCCCTCCTTGAGCTCGCCGCCCTTGCG
The DNA here is from genome assembly GCF_053591555.1 of Crossiella sp. NPDC003009. Taxonomy (NCBI): domain Bacteria; kingdom Bacillati; phylum Actinomycetota; class Actinomycetes; order Pseudonocardiales; family Pseudonocardiaceae; genus Crossiella; species Crossiella sp. NPDC003009. Next base: position 44,374 of record NZ_JBSFUA010000049.1, read on the forward strand.
CAGGGTGCGCAGGTCGGTGACCGGGCCCGGGGCCTTGCTGTTGTGCGTGGCGACCTTGATCCGGTTCCGCAGGTCCACGGTGAGCTCCGGGTTGTCCGCCCGGCGCACCACCACGTCGGTGAAGCTGCCCGCCTCCCGCGAAGCGGCCAGCAGGAACCGCCTGCGCTGCTCGGCGGAGGGGCTGCCGCCCAGCACGTCGTCGTACTTCCCGTGCTGCTCGGCCAGTTGCAGGGCAGCCTTGGGCGGGGCCAGGTGCCGCTCGTCGGTGTCCCGGTACCGGCGGCTCAGGCCGTCCGCGGGCAGCGGGTCGTCGTTGTGGTCGGGCACGTCCCGGTTGTCCAGCGCCCAGAAGGTGGCGGAGACCTCGCGGCCGTCCTCGTCCACGGTGCTGCGGATGACCAGGCGCTCGTTCGACTCGCCCTCGTTGAAGGCGTGCCTGGGCACCACCACCGGATGCGGCACCGGTTCCCAGCGCCGGTAGGTGATCGGGTCCGACTCGATGTCCACAGTGGACTGATCGGTCAGCTCGGGGCTGTTGCCGGCCAGGTCGACCAGCCGGGCGCGCAGCCGGTAGGTCTGGCCGAAGCGCAGCTTGGGCAGGCTGCCCGGCACCGGGGTGAAACTGGTGTCCAGCGGGAACTTCTCGTCCACCGGCCGCTCCGGCACCACCACCGTGCCGTCCTCGGCGATGGTCCGGCCGGGGCGCGGCGCGGACAGGCTCCAGCCGTCCCAGCCGAAGAGCGCCTCGTGGGTGAAGGCCCTGGTGTCAGCCGGCGCGGACTTGGTGGTGGCGCTGGTCTTCACCTGGCCCTCGTCCTCGGCCACGCCGGTGATCGGAATGGCCGGGCCGGTGGCCGGGCGCAGCGCGTAGCTGCCGCGGCGGCGGCACAGCGAATACCAGGCGGTGACCGGCGCGGTTGGCGACTCGGCCAGGCCGACGTCGACCCGGTAGCCGCGCACCAGCGCCTCGGCCGAGACGGTGGGCGCCTCGGCCGCGTTGGTCCTGGCGGTGTTGCCCGCCAACTGGTCGGCGAACCAGGCGTCCCGGTCGGCGGCCAGCAGGGTGATCCCGGCGTTGCGCAGCGCGGGCAGGCCGGTGCCCATCCGGTTGCCTGCCTGGGCCCTGATCCGCTCCACGGCCGCGCTGAAGTCGGCGATCCGGATCGCGGCGGAGTCCAGGTCCAGGTCGGTGACCGCCCAGCTCTGCTCCTGACTGAGGTCCAGGTAGCGGTCCTGGTAGCGGCTCTGGTCCTGGGTCGCCGCCTCGAACCGCTGTCCCGGCAGGTGCCGCAGCCGGGTCAGCGGCAGCAGGTCGGCCTGCTTGAGCGAGGCGGGCGCGCCGGGTCCTGGGTCGACCGAGACGGTGGCCCCGGCCTCCGGCAGCCCGGCGGGCAGGGTCAGCAGCAGGTCGACCACCAGGCCGAACCGGCGTTGCAGGGCCGGGTAGTCACCGAGCAGGCCGCACACGCCGGCCACGGTGAGCTTGGGCTTCTCCGGCGCGGCCGGCGGCACGGGCTCGTCGTCGGTGCGGAAGGAGTCGCGCCGGTAGTACTGGAAGGACTCGGCGAAGGTCAGCTTGGCGCCGTAGCGGTCGTCGCGGTGGATGTGCCGGGGCCGGTCCTGCGCGGCGATGCCGCCGCCCTGCGGCTCCAGCAACCGGTTCAGCGACTGGAAGGCCGCCGCCGGGTCCTCGGTGAACGCGCTGGCCGCGGCGAAGGTGTTGTCGGTGCGCAGGTTGCGCAGGGAGGGGAAGGCGAAGCCGAGCTGGCTCTCCGGCGGCGGGTCGCCGCAGCCGCGGATCACCTCCCTGGTGTCCTCGGCGTTGAGCCTGCCCTCGGCGACCAGCCCGGCCATCCGCTGGTAGAAGCCGGTGACCTGCTCCCGCACCTTGGTGCCGGGGAAGGAGCGCAGCTCGGTGATCGTCCCGTTCGCTGCTCTGTCCACAATGGACTGACACGGGCTGCCGGGCGGGAACAGGGCCTGCCACAGCGCGGAGTCCGGTCCGGCGTAACGGTTCTCCACCTCGGCCGCGACCCGGTGGGTCTGCCCTGCCCAGCTGAACACCAGGCCCAGCTGGGAGATCAGCGCGCCCAGGGTCCGCGGCCAGTCCAGGAACGGGCCCTCGCCGAGGGTGGCGGCCTCGATCCGCGGGCTGACCAGCACGGACAGCCTGGCCCTGCCGTCCGGGTGGAAGCCGTTGGGCAGCGCCGTCCACACGGCCTTGTGGGTGGCGGGAGCGGTCATCTCAGGCGCCTTCCGCGAAAGCCGAGCAGTACTCCAGGATCGGGTCCCGGCGCAGGCCGGCCTCGGTGTAGGGAGCCATGAACTCGGCGAAGGTCAAGGTGCGCGGTGCGTCCAGCGCCGCGCGGGCATCGGTGTTCGGCGAACCGGCGAAGGTCTTCTCACAGCTGATCTCCACCGACTCGGAGAAGAACGCGATCTCGATGGTGATCGTGATGGTGGCCCGGCCGGAGACCACGCCGTGGTCGTAGCGCAGCTCCAGGTACAGCTCGATGGAGGCCGAGATCAGGCCGAGCACGTCGACCTCGCCGCGGGCCCGGAAGTACCCGGCCAGCTCCACCCCGTCGCCGTCGATCCGGAAGTAGATCCCGGCCATCACCGACAGGCTGCCGCTGGCCACGCCCAGGTTCATCGACACCGCCGCGCCGAACTCCAGCGCGCCCTCGCAGTAGAGCAAGCCCTGGGGGCTCAACGCGATGCCGAAGAACCCGCCGCCGCCGAAGAAGGCCACGGTGAGCCGGAACGGGGCCTCCCGGCGGCAGAAGGAGAAGCCGACCTCCATCCCGCTGCCGATGAAGGGCAGCCGGAAGTGCGCGTCCAGCCGGATGTTCTCCAGGCTGAACACCCCGATCGCCAGGCTGGGCAACGGCATCCCGTACCGCGCGGTGATGCCGTCCGCGCCCACGTCCAGGCTGGGCGGGTCGCTGAAGCCGTCGAAGGGGATGATGTTGCGCAGGCTCTGCACGAACGACAGTTCGTTCACGAAGGTCACGTCCCCGAAGGCCACCTCCACGTCCGGCTTCTTCCCTGCCCTGGCCAGGAAGCGGATCCGCTCGAAGTAGAGTTCGATCACGCCGACCAGGTTGATCTGGAAGTCCTCCAGCGAGCAGCTGACGTCCGCGCCGAGGGCCAGGTCCGGCCGCAGCGAGCCGCGCAGGTCCACCACCACGGCGAACCGGCCGCGCTCCCGGAAGACGAGCAGGTCCTTGTAGTTCTGGACCTTCGGCTCCCACTCCAACCGGGTGTTCACCGTCTCCGGCAGCGTGAAGTTCCTGGCCGCCTTGAGGATGGAGTCCTTGAGCGAGAACGCCGACCCGGCGGCGGAGGTCCAGGTGGCGGCCTGCGCGCGGACCCGTTCCAGGAAAGCCGGGACCGCGGGATCGATGCCTGCCGGGAGCTCGGCGATCAGGGCCTGCACCGCGTTGAGGAAGGCGTTGAACTTGGTCTCCACGTCGCCGATCGTCGGCGCCGCGCCGCCGGGGGCGAGGAACTCGCCGGTGACGTCCACGAACTCCACCGCGGTGCGCCGGACCTCTCTCGCTCGCTGCGCGATCTGGCTGAACCGCTGCTCCACCAGGTCCATCAGCTCCCGGATCCGGTGCAGGTCGGAGAGGAAGGAGGTGACCGCGTTGACCGTCTCGGTGAGGAACCGGGGCGCGCGCAGCGGCTCGTCCAGCCCGGCCGCCTGCACGATCGAGGACAGCGGGATGAGGCCGAACAGGTTGGCGCCCAAGGTGTCCAGCACATCGGCCGGGTTGAACGTGCCGGCCGCCGCGGTGGCCAGCGTGCCGCCGACCGGGCCGGTGATCCGGGACATCCCGGCCACCTTGATCGAGGGCGCGGCCAGTCCGCCGGAGCGGTCCCGCCCGCCGTTGGCCTCGAAGTCCAGCGACACGTTCGCCTTGACCTCGACGAAGACCTCACCCTTGTTCGGCGAGTCCGCCCGGTCCGCGGCGCTGGGGAAACCGGCCACCGCGTACTGCTCGGCGTACCCGATCGGCACCGCCTCCGCCGCTCCGGTCAACCGGCTGGCCGCGGCCACCACGGCCTTGGCCCCGGCCACGATCGGCGCGAACCGGGCGAACTCCGAGGGCGGCAGCTCCTCCCACTGCTGGGGCGCGCGCAGCTCCCAGGTCAGCTCGGTGGTGTCCAGGCTGGTGTCGTCCACCCGCGCGCTGTCGGCGTAGGCCAGCGCCTGCCCGCCGAGGCTGACCACCCGGTTGGCCGGGGCGTTCTGGTAGGTGGCCAGCACCTGGGGCAGGCGCTGCGCGTTGTGCTGGGCGGGCACGAACAGCAACGGCGTGCGGAACTCCACCGCGCGCCGGTTGCGGTCCAGCCCGACCGCCTTGAACTGGAACGGTTTCTCCGCCTGCGTCTCCGGGAAGAACTCCTCCTCGGTGTCCCCGACCAGGTCCGGGGTGACCAGGGTGAGCAGCCGGACCTGGCGGAAGGGGAACAGGTGGTTGAACTTGTGCTCGGTGCCGGGCGCGGTGAGGTCCACGCCCGGCTTGAACTCCCGCACCGGCTCGCGCACCACCACGAAGATCCGCTGCCGCAGGTAGGCCGGGTTGCCGGGCCGGTCGGGGTGGAACTTGCGCTCGGTGATGGTCACCTTGACCGCGCGGTGGCCGAACGGGGCCAGGAACCCGGCCTCCACCACCCGCACGTAGTGGTCCCGGCCCAGCGCGGCCCGGTGCCGCCACTCCACCAGGTCGATCCCGGCCGGGCGGTGCTCGGACCAGTCGCCGTGGCTGTCCAGGTAGCCGCCCAGCGCGCTGAGCACCAGGTGGTGCAGCTCGACCGGCCGGGGCAGGTAGGGCTGGCCGGTCTCGGTGCGCAGGTCGTGGCTGGCGGTCAGGTGCACGATGTCCCGCCGGTGCTCCGGCCGGAGCGAGGCCGGGAACGGGCCGGGCGGCACCGGGGAGCCCACTGGCGGCGCGGTGTCCCCGGTGAAGTCCCTGGTCCACACCGCGCGGGCGGTCCGGCCGCGCAGCCGGGTGTGCCACAGCTCGACCCGGCCGCTTTCCGGTGGCGCCTCGGCGCGGTGCACCCAGCGGTCGGCCGAGCGCGGGGACAGGTACAGCCGGTAGGGCAGCTCGATCGCGGTGCGCGGGTCGTTCACCCGGTCCCGCAACGGGTTCTCCGGCACGCCCGGCCCGTCCGCGACCGGCACCACCCGCATCGGCAGCGTGCGCAGCGCGGCCAGCAGACCGGCCTCCTCGTAGGGCACCCGCTCCCCGGCGCCGACGGTGAACACCAGCTGGCCGCCACCGGCGATCCGGGCCGCCACCGGCGGGGCCGAGGGGTTGCCCGCCGGTTCCGGGAAGGCCTCCTCCAGCAGGTGCTGCGGCGGCAGCGCGACCACGATCAGGCCGTCCTGCCCGGCGACCGAGGGCACCAGCCTGCGCCGGAACGCATCCTCGAACTTCAGGCCGCGGAAGGCGAAGCTGAGGTCGAGCAGGTCGGCAGGGCGCAGCAGGCGCACTGGCGCCGGGAACTCGTCGGCAGGCATGCGCCCTCCCCCTTGGTCGGCGACTACCGCACCGAAGCTAGGGGAAAGCGCCTACCTGGACAGCAGGCCGAGGAGCCACCGAACGGGCGGCCGCACTCGCCCTTCCGGCCGCGCGTTCAGGCCAGGTCGGCCCGGAGGATGGCGTAGGCGACGAGGTCCCTGCGCACCCCGTCGCGCAGCTGGGCCCCGCGCAGCACACCCTCGCGGCGCAGCCCCGCCTTCTCCAGCGCGCGCTGCTCGGCCCGGTTCTCCACGTCGGTGGAGGCCTCCACCCGGTCCAGGTCGGTGCTGGCGAACAGGTGCTCCACCAGCAGCCGCTGGGCGGCCGAGCCGAGGCCGCGGCCACGGGCCGAGGGCAGCAGCGCGATGCCGAAGTTCCACGCGGTGCAGGAGCGGGCCGGGCCGTAGCTGACCGGGTGCCAGGTCACGCCGCCGACCAGTTCGCCGGTGATCTGGTCCAGCACCGCGGCGCGCCCGGAGACCTCGAAGCGCACCAGCGGCTCCTGCTCGTCCCGGTCCACGTCGAAGGCGCCGTCGCTGCCCTCGCGCAGCACGTCCTCATCGCCCGGCCCGAACTGGACGAGGGCGATGAGGTCGTTCTCCGCGAGGATCGTCCTGGGGCTCACTTGCGAACCGTCAGGCCGACCTTCTGGAACTCCTTCAGGTCCGAGTAGCCGGTCTTGGCCATCGCCCGCCGCAGCGCCCCGAAGAGGTTCAGCGTGCCGTACGGGCTGGTGGCCGGGCCGAACAGGACCGACTCCAGGCTGTGCCCGCTGGTGAAGCCGTAGACGTCGCTGCGCGGCAGCGAGGGGTGCGCGGCCGCCGCGGTCCAGTAGTAGCCCTGGCCGGGCAGGTCCTCGGCCTCGGTGAGCGCCTCGCCGAGCATCACCGCGTCCGCGCCGCAGGCGATGGCCTTGGCGAGGTCGCCGGAGTAGGTGAGCCCACCGTCGGCGATCACGTGCACGTACCGGCCGCCGGTCTCGTCCAGGTAGTCGCGGCGGGCGGCCGCGGCCTCGGCGATCGCGGTGGCCATCGGCACCCCGATGCCCAGCACCCGGTTGGTGGTGCTGGCCTGGGACTGGCCGTAGCCGACGATCACCCCGGCCGCGCCGGTGCGCATCAGGTGCATCGCGGTGCGGTAGTCGCCCACCCCACCGGCGATCACCGGGATGTCCAGGTCGGCGATGAACCGCTTGAGGTTCAGCGGCTCACCGTCCCTGGAGACGTGCTCGGCGGAGATGATGGTGCCCTGCACGATGAGGATCTCCACGCCCGCGGCCAGCAGGTCGGGGGTCAGCTCCTCGGCGTGCTGCGGGCTGACCCGCACCGCCACCGTGTTGCCGGACTCGCGCACGGTGCGGATGGCCTCGGTGAGCAGGTCCACCCTGATCGGCGCGGCGTGCAGCTCCTGCAGCATGCGCACCGCGGCCGAGGGGTCCTCCTGCTCGTCGGCGGCCTGCACCACCCGGAACAGCGCGTCCTCGGCGTTGGCGTGCCGCGCCCAGACCCCCTCGGCGTTGAGCACGCCGAGCCCGCCGAGCTCGCCGAAGCGCACCGCGGTGGCCGGCGAGACGATCGCGTCGGTGGGGTGGGTGATCAGCGGGATGTCGAAGCGGTAGGCGTCGATCCGCCAGTCCAGCGACACGTCCTTGGAGGAGCGGGTGCGCCGGGAGGGCACGATCTCGATGTCGTCAAGCCCGTAGGCACGCAGCGCGGTGCGCCCGGCACCGATCTCCACCTGGTCCCGCACGTCGATCCTCTCTCACTGTGACAACTGCACTGACTGCCGGGAATGTCCGTTGTGGACGGTTACCGGGTGGTGTAGTTCGGCGCTTCCACGGTCATCGTGATGTCGTGCGGGTGGCTCTCCTTGAGCCCGGCCGCGGTGATCCGGACCAGCTGGGCCTGCTGCAGCTGCGTGATGGTGGCCGCGCCGGCGTAGCCCATGCCCGAGCGCAGGCCGCCGACCAGCTGGTGCACCACGTTGGACAGCGGGCCGCGGAACGGGATCCGGCCCTCGATGCCCTCCGGCACCAGCTTGTCCTCGCTGAGCACGTCGTCCTGGAAGTAGCGGTCCTTGGAGTAGGACTTGGCCTGGCCACGGGACTGCATCGCGCCCAGGGAGCCCATGCCGCGGTAGGTCTTGTACTGCTTGCCGTTGTGCAGGATCAGCTCGCCGGGCGCCTCCGCGGTGCCGGCCAGCAGGCTGCCCAGCATGACCGTGCTGGCACCGGCCGCGATGGCCTTGGCGATGTCGCCGGAGTACTGGATGCCGCCGTCGCCGATGACCGGCACCCCGGCGGGGGCGCAGGCCAGCGAGGCCTCGTAGATCGCGGTGATCTGCGGCGCGCCCACTCCGGCCACCACGCGGGTGGTGCAGATGGAGCCGGGGCCGACGCCGACCTTCACGCCGTCCGCACCCGCGTCGACCAGCGCCTGCGCGCCGGCCCGGGTGGCCACGTTGCCGCCGATGATGTCGGTGGACTCGCCCAGCTCCTGCTTGAGCTTGGCCACCATGTCCAGCACGTTGCGCGAGTGCGCGTGCGCGGAGTCCACCACGATCGCGTCCACGCCCGCGTCCACCAGGGCCATCGCCCTGCGGTAGGCGTCGTCGCCGACACCGACCGCGGCGCCGACCACCAGGCGGCCGTCCGGGTCCTTGGTGGCCAGCGGGTACTGGTCGGTCTTGACGAAGTCCTTGACCGTGATCAGGCCGCGCAGCTTGCCGTCGCCGTCGATGATCGGCAGCTTCTCCACCTTGTGCCGCCGCAGCAGCCCCAGCGCGGCCTCGGCCGACACGCCGACGTGCGCGGTGACCAGCGGCATCTGGGTCATCACCTCGCGCACCGGGCGGGAGTGGTCGACCTCGAAGCGCATGTCCCGGTTGGTGATGATGCCGACCAGGCGGCCCTGCGCGTCGGTGACCGGCAGGCCGGAGATGCGGAACCGGCGGCAGCGCTCGTCCACCTCGGCCAGCGTGTCGTCCGGGGAGCAGGTGACCGGGTCGGTGACCATGCCCGCCTCGGAGCGCTTGACCACCTCGGCCTGCGCGGCCTGCTCGTCGACGGAGAGGTTGCGGTGCAACACGCCGATACCGCCCTGGCGGGCCATGGAGATGGCCATCCGGGCCTCGGTGACGGTGTCCATGGCCGAGGAGACCACCGGCACCCGCAGGGTGATGTTGCGGGACACCCGGCTGGAGGTGTCGACCGCGCCGGGCACGACATCGGACTCGGCAGGCAAGAGGAGGACGTCGTCGAAGGTCAGGCCGAGCATGGCGAACTTCGGCGGGATGCCGTGAGCGGTGAGCTCGCTGGTCATGACTGGTGTCGGCCTTCCTGGTGCGCCGGTCACACGGTGGTTCCCGCCGGCCAGGTGGAGCCAGCGGAACGGGTGACCACATGCTAACCGGCCGACCGGCGGCAACACCTCCGGCCGCAAGCCAGGTACCGTGCCCCACGTGCCGCACAACGCGTTGCCGCCCGATCCCTTCGCCGGGGACCCGGAGGACCCGGCCCTGGTGCTGGGCGAGGCAGAGGAGGAAACGGCCGAGCCCCTCGGCGAGGACGAGCGCGCCGACCTGCTCGCCGACCTGGCCGACCTGGCCGTCTACCAGGCACTTCTGGAGCCGCGTGGGCTCCGTGGCATCGTCGTGGACTGCGGCGACTGCCGGGAGCCGCACTACCACGACTGGGAGCTGCTGCGCTCCAGTCTCCAGCAGTTGCTCGACGACGGCCGGATGCGCCCGCACGAGCCCGCCTACGACCCCGACCCGGCCAGCTACGTCAGCTGGGAGTACTGCCGGGGCTACGCGGATGGCGTAACTCACACCGAGGGCGAGCGTTAGGCAGCTCACGGTGGACCAGGTGTGCGATCCGGCGCGCCTGGTGCCGCGTCATCCCATTCGGTGAACCCGCTGAGCGCGGGCCGGCACAGAACATGACCACGCCGTCACGGTGCGCAGTCACCGGCACCGTCCACAATGGAACCTGCCCTGGCGCCGTGCTCCCGGGGCGGCCGGGAGCACGGCGTCCAGGTCAGGGTCGCGCGATCCGGCTCGGGGCGGCCGCGTTGTCGTTCCAGGCCTGCTGCCGGTTCGCCGGGGTCACGCACACGTCGTCACCTGGCCAGGCCTCCCGCCACACATAGCCCTGCACGCAGGTGTGCGGGCCGTAGGGGCCGTGGTACCAGCGGCCGTGGGTGGCGTTGTTGTCCGCGGCGGTCTGCTGGCGGACCGCGCCGGTGACGCACACGTAGTCGTGCTGGTCGCCGTCCCGCCACACCCAGCCGCTCTGGCAGGCGTTGGGGCCGTAGGTGGCGCCCTGCACGGTGTTCGTGCTCACCGTGACCGAGGCGGTGTTGCCGCTGATGCCGTTGATCCGCACGGACACCCCGTTGGCGTCCAGGGACTGCACCGGGTGCCGGTCGCCGCCCCTGGTGCGCAGCAGGTACGGCGTGCCCTCGCGCACCTCGTTCAGCAGCACGATGTCAGCCGGGATGCCCGCGCTCCAGCCGGTCTTCTTGCGGAACTCCACCGTGTAGTAGCGGTACGGGTCGTTGGCGTCGAACGGGATGCGCAGCAGCTGGGTGCCGGCCGTGCCAGGGGTTTCCAGCGCGGAGAGGGTGATGGTGCGGGTGCGCACGCCGTCCGCGCCGAGGGTGAACACCCGGTCCCTGGGCAGCCAGCCGAGCTTGTCCCGGAAGTAGCCGTTGAGCCCGACCGCGCTGGTGCCGAAGCGCGCGGTCTGGAAGGTGTGGATGTTCATCGCGGACTGGATGTCCCACGGGTTGTCGTACTCGCCGATCTGCGCCCACTCCACGTTGCGGTAGGTCGGGTCGTCGGAGAAGGAGTGGCCGAGGCCGTAGCCGTGCAGCATCTCGTGCGCGGCGAAGCCGACGTTCCACGCGCCCGGGTCGAGCAGCACCCGGTCGCCCGCCGCGCCGGAGTCCACCCAGTCGTTGAGGATGGCGATGATCCGGTGGCCGCCGGGCACGGTGTAGCCGTTGCCGGCCGCGGTGTTCACGCAGTCCTGGATCCGGTCCCAGCGGGTCTTCGGCCGCTGCTGCTCCAGGGTGAACGGCATCGTGTACCAGCCGCGCACCACCGAGCCGTGCAGGGTCACCCGGCCGCGGGACTCCTCGGTGAAGTAGTCGGCCAGCCCGCCTTGGCCCGCGCCGTCCTGGGTCAGGAAGTCGCGGAAGAACTGCTGGTTCTGCGGCTCCTGCGGCTTGTCCTTGAACTTGCACAGCAGCACCGACCAGCCGGTCTGCCCGCGCACCGGCACCGCCTGCGCCGGATTCGCCAGCACCAGCCCGATTCCGCCTGCCAGCAGGGTCAGCGCCAGCGCCGCCCAGGTCCGATATCGCCTCATAGCGCGAAAATTAGCCAGCGCAACGCAAAAACCGACCTCGGCTGCCCCTGCCCCCGCACCTTGGGGCGGCAGCACTGCACTATCGCCCGGTCAGCACGCCGATCGCGATGCCCAGCAGGGCGGTGTTGTACAGGAAGGACATCGTGCTGTGCACCAGCACCGCGTAGCGCAGCTCGCGGTGCCGCACGGTCACATCGGACACCGCGAACGAGGTGCCGATGGTGAAGGCGAAGTAGGCGAAGTCGGCCAGGTTCGGCTCCGGCTCGTCGGGGAAACCGAGGCCCTGCCCGCCGCACAGCTCGTAGTGCAGGTGCGCGTACCGCTCGGCGAAGCCGAAGTGCAGCATCAGCCAGGCGAAGATGATGGTCGGCGCGCCGATCAGCTTGATCAGGAAGGTGGAGTCGCCGTCCGCGCCGAACTGCTCGTACAGCACGATCATCAGCCCGGAGAGCACGCCGACCAGGCTGGCCAGCACGGTGGCCACGAAGCCCAGCCTGCGCCCGGCCACCGTGCTCAGCCAGGCCGGTGAGCCGTCGGCCCGCTCGTCCATGCCGAGCCGGGCCCGGCGGACCCGGCGCCAGCGCAGCAGCACGTAGCCGAAGGCGACCAGGTTCCACCCCGCGAGCAGCAGCACGCTGGACAGGCTGACCGCCTCGCCCAGCACCGCGGCCAGGCCGAGCAGGATCAGCACCAGCTCGCCGAGGCGGTACACCAGCCTGCGCGGGCTAACCACGGACCGCCTTCCTGGCCGGGGCGAACACCAGCGCGCAGCCCAGCGCCAGCGCGACCGTGGTCACCACGCTGGCCTCCAGGCCGAAGGCCGCGCCGTTGACGATGCTGGGCTCGCCGCCGCGCAGGGTCAGCAGCGCGGTGCTCACCTCGGTGCCGGAGACCGAGGCGCCGAAGACGTTGCCCTGCACCCAGTTCCACATCAGGTGGAACCCGCACACGCCCCACAGCCCACCCTCGGCGATCGCCCAGCCCGCGGTGAACAGCCCGTACAGCAGCAGGTTCAGCACCGCGAGCACCTGGAGGCCGCCCACGTTGCCGGTGTGCAGCGCGGCGAACAGCGCGGCCTGCACCAGCACCGCGGCCACCACTCCCCACCGCCTGGTCAGCGCCTGGAGCAGGAAACCCCGGCACAGCAGCTCCTCGGTGGAGCCCTGGATCGCATACGCGGCAAGGGCCAGCAGCGCGCCGGGCAGCAGCGACCAGCTCGGCCCGCCGGTGAACGACATATGTCCACTGAGGACAGTGACCAGCACGATCCCGCCGAAGACCAGGAAGGCCGCCAGCGCGCCGAGCGCCAGCCCGCGCGGCGAGGTGGTGAAGCCCGCGCTGGCGAACGGCCGTCGCTCCTTGAACCGGATCCACAGCCACAGCACCAGCGCCACCGGCGCGAACCCGCCGACCAGCATGGCCACCTGACCGCGCAGGTTCCCGGTCTGCGGCGTGGCCGATCCGGTCAGCAGCAGGTTGGCTGCCAGGCCGCCCGCGCCGCCGACCAGCAGCATCGCCAGCACCACCACGACAAGGGCGAGCCAGGGGCCGGTAGGGTGCCGGGCGGTGTCCATACCGGTGAGGAAGGGACTCATCAGGCTCCTCGCTGCTCCAGGGCGAGACGAGCATGCCGTACGTCGTGCCGGGCCCGGTCGACGGCCGGGTCCAGCTCGTGGTCGACGCTGTTCTCCAGCGCGATGGCCAGCGCCAGCTGCGCGTCCTGGAGGCGGCGCATCCGTTGCGCGCCAAGGGGTCCGTGCGTACGCCGGGCGAGCTTGCGGGCCTTGCGCCTGGCCTGGCCGGTGCGCAGCGCGGCCACCTCCGGCGGCGTGATGATCTCCGGGTCCTCCTCGTGCACGGTGGCCGCGAACCAGGCGAACTCCCGCCGCGCGGTGTACCGGTAGACCAGGCTGAACAGCAGCACCAGCACCGCGTACTTGGCCAGCGCGCCGAGCACGCCCAGCTGCCCGAGCAGCGGGGAGTTCCACAGCACGTGCAGGCCGTACCCGGTCAGCACCGAGGCCGCCGCGACCAGCGCGCGGTGGCCGTGGCTCCGGTCAGTGGCGGTGCGCGCGTAGCCCAGGCCGAACCCGGCGATACCGGTGAAGACCACGTGCGCGCCGACCCCGAACAGCAGCCGGGACACCGAGCTGCCCAGCGCGGCGGAGAAGTCGTCGTTGACGTCGGTGAGCGCGGCGTTGACCGCGTAGCCGAAGTTCTCCAGCGCCTCGAAGCCCAGCCCGATCATCGCGCCGTAGACCAGCCCGTCCAGCGACCGGTGCAGGTGCTCGCGCACGATCACCAGGACGGCCACCACGCCGAGCCCCTTGAGCCACTCCTCCGACAGCGGCCCGGCCAGCGCCGCGCCCCAGTCCGCGGCGAAGGCCGCGCCACCGGTCTTGCCGGCCAGGCTGAGCAGCGCGCCGTTGGCCGGGGCGGCCACCGCGGGTGCGATGAACGCGCCCCACAGGAAGGCCAGCGCCAGCAGCACCGGCGGTTCCTTCTCGAACAGGTCCAGCCGCCGGATCAGCACGGTGAACACCACCACCAGCAGGCACTGCGCCAGCACCGCGGTGACCGCCGCGACCGGAGCCGCGCGCGCCGCGTAGAGGTCACCACTGGCGAAGGAGCGCAGGCCGAAGACCAGCAGGACCAGGTAGGCCCAGAGCATCGGGCGGCGCAGCAGCGTGGCCCAGCCCGCGCGCGGGGCCACCGGCGAGGTGATCGTCACGGCTGGACCACCACACCGTCCAGCAGTCCCCGCAGCACCGGCGCGGACAGCCCCCGCGCTGAGACGGTGACCACCGGCCCCGGCCCGCCGAGCAGCACCAGCGTGCCACCACCGAACTCACCGACCAGTCCGGTCAGCCCGCTCGCCGTGCGCAGCTCCCCGACCGGCGTGACCGGCCGTCCCCGCAACGCGTACAGCCGCCCGATCCGGGCGAAGGTCACCGCCGGGTCCACCACTCCGGTCTTCAACTCCACGGTGCAGCTCGACCCGCCCTGCGCGGCCGAGACGCTGTCCGGGGGCTGGCTGGCCGCCTGCCGGAACCCGGCCAGCGGGCTCAGGTCCACCCGCGCCGTGCCGGTGCCGTCGGCGGAGCGCAGCAGCGCCTCGTCCCCGGCCCGCACGAGCACGGCTGGTTCGGCCACGGTGGCATCGGCCAGCAGCGGCAGCACCAGCATGCCGAACACCCCGGTGAGCACGCCCAGCGCGCCCCACAGACCACGCCACTCGATCACCGGACCGCGCATCGCTCCACAGTGGACCGGCCGGGTACCGGTGGCAACAACGCGAACACCCCCTGTTCGAGTGACGAACAGGGGGTGCCGAGGTCTGGCTTCAGCTGTGGTCGGTCAGCGCCGGGGTCTCCGCCGCGGACTGCGCCGGGCTGGCCGGCGGTGGCGGAGGAGGCGGGGGCGGCGGGTTGTTCTCGGTGCTGCGGCCACCGCTGCTGCTGTTGCCACCGCTGGGCGACTCCGACGGCGAGGTGGTCGTGCTCGACGGCGGGGTGGTCGTGGTGGTGGCCGGCGGGGTGGTCGTGGTCGACGGCGGCGTCGTGGTGGTGCTCGGCGGCGGCGCGGGCGGATCCGACTTGGAGGTCGTGGCCGGCGGCGGCACGACCACCGGCGGCGGCTGCTCCGACGGGTTGCCGGTGCCCGGCGTCGGCGGCTCGCCGACCTGTTCCTTCAGCGTCTCGTGCTGCTGGGCCAGGGTGTCCTTGCCGTCCTCGGCCGCGACCGCGGCCAGCGCGGCGGCGGCCCGCTCCAGCGCGGCCTTGGCGATGTCCGGCCTGCCCTGCCGCAACGCGTTGCTGGCGATGTCCAGGTCCGCGCGCACCGAGGCGGCGGCCTCCACCGACCGGGCGTGGTCGGCGTAGAGCACCCTGGTCAGTCCCCAGAGGGTGTCGCCGGGCTCGGCGGTGCGGGCGGCCAGCCCGACCCCGGTGAACCCGATCGCCAGCACCGCCGCGGCCGTGGCCAGCGGAATGAGAAAGCGGTGCCGCCGACGGCTCTGCGTCTTGGCGGCCTCGATGGTGGCCAGCGCGGTGTCGATGTCGACCAGCTCGCCGATCGGCTCCGCGTCCACGTCCCGCCGCCAGGACAGCAGCAGGGCGGAGAGCTCCTGGTCGCCGAGGGAGCGGTTCGCGTCGTGGTGCGTGCCGGCCAGGCTGTCCAGCAGCATGTCGTCCGCGCGGACGGCCATCAGGTCGACCGGCCCGTCGACCTCGCCGTGGTCGGTGGTCAACGGGTCCTCGGGCGCCAGTGCCCCGGCGCGCCGCCGTGCCAGTTCGACGTCGCCTTGGTTGTGCTGCTCGGCCATGTTCAGACCACCTCCTCCGGTGCCAAGGTCTTGCGGAGCCTGGCGAGCGCCCGATGCTGGGCCACCCGCACCGCTCCCGGGGTTGAGCCGACCGCGTCCGCGGTCTCCTCGGCGGACAGACCTACCACGACCCGGAGGAGCAGGATCTCCCGCTGCTTCGCGGGCAGCACCCGCAACAGCTGGGCCATCCGCTCGGACAGCTCACCGTGCATGGCCCGCTGTTCCGGACCGGCCTCGGTCTCCGGGGCGTCAGGCACCTCGGGGACCGGTTCCGACCGGTTGCGGGCAGCGCTGCGATGCGCGTCAGCCACCTTGTGCGCGGCAATGCCGTACACAAATGCCAGGAACGGGCGTCCCTGGTCGCGGTAGCTGGGCAACGCCGTCAGCACGGCGAGACACACCTCCTGGGCGACATCGTCCGCGGAAGCGTACGAACGTTCCTGCCTGCCTACCCGGGCGCGGCAGTACCGCACCACCAAGGGACGGATCGACGCCAGCAGACGGCCGATCGACTCTCGGTCGCCGCCGATCGCGGCGCCTACGACGGCGTCCAGTCCGTCCCCCGTGTTGGTCATCGTGGTGAGTAGCCCTGGTGTTACGCGCTGACGGACTGACATAAACGATTCACCGACCGTGGCCCGCCCTCCCGGTCGGCTTCACCGTACCCGCCGGGATGCGGAGAAGAGAGTGCCGGGGCGCAGACCGTGGGGAAAGCGAGACCAGGAGCTCAGGCGTCCTGGCCTCGTGCGAATGGGTCTGAGCATGACAGCAGGTAGCCCGGCGGTACGCCGAGCTACCTGCTTCGTCAGCGAGTATGTGAGCCGTGGTGGTCAGGAGACCAGGCCGCGGCGGAAACCGTGCGCGACCGCCTGGGCGCGGTCCCGGACGCCGAGCTTGCGGAACAGCCGCCGGGCGTGCGTCTTCACCGTGTCCTCGGACAGGTACAGCTCGCGACCGATCTGGCCGTTGCTCTTGCCCTGGCTCATGCCGCGCAGGACCTGCAGTTCACGCTCGGTGAGCTGCACGCCCGGGTCGGACGGCTGCCGGGGAGCGGGCACCGAGGTGCTCGCCAGGGTGTGCGCCAGCGCGGCGACCAGCTCGGGCCGCGAGGCGTCCCAGCGCAGGTACCCACGGGCGCCGCCGGCGATGGCCGCGGCGATGCTGCCCGCGTCGTCCGGAGCGCCGAAGACGATCACGTTGGCCTGCGGGTGCGCCGAGACGAGACGCCGAGTGGCCTCTACCCCGGTCGGCACCGCGCGCTGGGTTCCCACCAGGACGACGTCGACCGCCTGCCGGGAGAAGCGCGCGAGCAGCTCGTCGCCGTGACCGACACAGTCGATGCGGCTGACCCCAGGGACGGCCGACATCACGCGAGTGAGACCCTCCCGGACGCTTCGCCGGTCATCACAGATCAAGACCGTCGTCACCGGGGACTCCTTCCTACAGCTGAGTGACGTTCCAACTCCCCTATCGGACGCTGACGGCGGAACCTTGACACGATCTGGTGCTTAATCCGTCAAGAAATTCATCCGGCTGGCCGCATCCCCCGGTTCACTAGAACGGAGCAACCACGAGGGTAACCACGCAGATCGGGCGGCCAACCGCCGTCCGGACGCGTCGGTACGGCCTAACACCGTGGTCAGAGCGTCGCGAGCGCCATTCCGGTGATATCCGACCCGATCGGGTTCAGCCTCCGACAGCAGTAACGCTGGCGGCCAGACGAGCGGCCACAGGCCGTGCCGACTGGCGTTTTTGATCACCCTGTGTAGAAAATCCACTCCGGTGGGTAACCCGAGGACCTGCTCCGTCACGCCCAGGACCAGCTCTGACTTGGTTTGATGGCGCACCGAAACCGTGGTGTGAGCTACGTCACATGCCAGTTTACTCGCTGGTAGGGCCCGGTGCGGATGACCTTGGGCAAGCGCGATCTCAGCCTCGACCCAGCCGAGGCGGACCCGGGGACGCCAGCAGGGGTCACTTCCGAGAGTCAAAACCGCTTCGGCGTGCAACCGGGCGGCGGCGGTGAGGCGACCGCGGCCGATCGCGTCGGCGGCCAGGCCGAGGAGGACGTCGACGACGATGGCGCGGAGGGGCTCGGGAGAGGGCGGCGGCGCGGCGGATGGGACGGCGGGCCGCGCGACGGCGGGCGGGAGGGCGGGCCGCCCTGGTGCACAACGAGTTCGGCCTTGAGCTGAGCCTGCGCCAGCTCTTCGCCGCCCCCACCAT
>NZ_JBSFUA010000050.1:0-60527 GCF_053591555.1 Crossiella sp. NPDC003009
AGAATGTCCTCGCCGGACGGGCAGACCATCAAAGCAGGGGGGAGGATCAAAGGCGGCGAGATGAGTTGCAGACCAGTGCCAGTTTGTGTTGGCGCACCTGCGGCAGCGTGGGTGGTTCCGCGGGGTCTGGGTGGTTCTGCTTCGACGGCCTTACGAAACCAAACCACATCCCGTCAAGCGCCCCAGTTCCAGCCGTTGGTGGCGGTTGGTGTTGTTGGTGGGGCGCTTGACGGGATGTGGTGTGTCTTCTCCAGGCCGTCGAAGCAGAACCACCCAGACCGGCCGCTCCGTTGCGAGCAAAAGCGAAGAGCCACAACCCTTTCGCTACGGGACCTTCGCGGCCAGTTTCTCCGCCAGGGCCTTCGCGATCGGGCAGGGGTCCAGGCCGGGGAACCGTCCATTGCGGACGTCCACGCCCCCGCCGCCCTTGGCGAACTTCATCGCGACCAGGCAGATCGGGTCCTTGAGGGAGCCGATGGTGTCGGGGACTACCGCCGCGGGTTTGCCGCCCAGGGTGGTTTTCTCGCCGCCGAACTTGGCTGGGTCGATGGTGGCGCCCCAGACCACGCTGACGCGGAAGTACGGGCTCTTGGTGATGGGGGCGGCTGAGGTGGTGGCGCCGGGGCTGGGGATGACCACGCTGATGGTTTCGTCGTTGTAGAACATGCAGCCGGTCTCGATGGCGTCGTCCTTCTTCAGCACCATCAGCTTCGGTGGGCGGGCCTTCGGGTCGCGCTGGGGCTCGGGGATGTCGTTCCAGCCCAGGACGGTGCACGGGTCGAAGGGGGCGCCGGCGGCCTGCCAGTCCTTGGGCGGGTCTTGCAGACCCAGGCGGATCGGCTGGCGTTTGACCTTGTCGCCGGAGGGTGGGGTGACGCCCGCGTCGGCGGCGCTGGGGCCCGTGGCGGGGGTGGGGGTGCCGGGGATGGACTGGGTGCAGGCGGTCAGCATGGCCAGGGCGGCGAGCAGGGGCAGGAGCTTCTTCATGACAGGGCCGCCTTGGTGACGAGTTTGGCCGCGGTCTCGGTCTGCTGGCAGTCGGGGCCGGTCACCCGGATCACCGGGACCTCCTCGTTGAGGCCGGGGATGGAGAGCTCCTCGGCCTGCACGTTGATCTGGCACTCGTCCTTCTTCTGCTGCACGCTGCCCGGCCTGCCCTCGACCTGGATCGGCTTGTACTGCCCAGGGGTGCGCTGGACGGCGGCCACCGGGTCGTCGGCGAGCAGGAAGCGGACATCGAAGCCGCCGCTGCCGGTCTTGGTGCGCACCGGCAGCCGCACCACGCACGAGTACGGGTTGGCCGCCTGGAGCTGGGGCTTGTCGCCGCCCTGCGGGAGCAGCTTGGCCAGCTCCTCGTGGGTCGCGCAGGGGTCCTTGGCCGCCAGGGCGATCGCCGGTTCGGTGGCGCCTTCGCCGCGCAGGGGCGGGTTCGACCAGATCGGCGCGAGGGTGGCCAGGTAGTCCTTGCCGAGCTCGCAGGCCGGCTTCGGCGGCTGCTTGTTCTGCGTGCCGCCGTGGAAGGAGATGCGCAGGGTGATCGCGGACTGCTTGCTGGTCTGGTAGTACCAGCTGCAGCTGCTCGCGTCCTTGGAGTCGCTGAGGAAGGTCTTGCCGCCGATCTCGGACTTCGGCTCGTCCTGCGGGAAGAACGGCGCGCCCACATAGGTGGTCACCGAGAAGGTGCCCAGGTCAGGGAGCTTCACCCGGGCCACGCACTGGTCGAAGGTCTCCGGTTCCAGCAGCTCGAACTCGCCGCCGAAGACCTTCTTGACCGCCTCCGGATCGTGCAGGGCACAGGTGTCCCAGGTGCGGTACACCGTGTTCTCCGCCAGCCGCTGCCGCATGCTCTGGTCCATGGTGACCGGACCGGTCTGCGCGGTGACGGTGGGTTTGGTCGCTGTTGGCGTGGGGCTGGGCCCGGTGCAACCGGAGACCAAGAGCCCCACCAGGATCAGGCCGATAACGCTGCGCACGGGGAGAAACTAGTCCACATCGGACAGCGCCGTGCGGTGAACCGCCCGGGTGGGCCGCCGTGGCAGCCCACCCGGGGTTCGACTCAGGCGCGCAGCGTCGCGCCGTGGCGCTCGGTGGCGACCGCGATCGCCGCGTCGCGGGCCGCGGTGGCCTCCTCGACGGTCAGCGTGCGGTCCGCGGCGCGCAGGCGCAGCGAGAAGGCCAGTGACCGCTTGCCCTCGCCGAGCTGTTCGCCGGTGTAGACGTCGAACAGGCGGACGTCCTCCAGCAGGTCGCCGCCGCCGTCGCGGACCGCGTCGGTGACCTTGGCCGCCGGCACCGACTCGTCCACCACCAGCGCCAGGTCCAGCAGGACCGGCGGGTAGGGCGAGATCACCGGGGCCGGGCGGGAGCTGACCACCGGCAGGGCGTCCAGGTCCAGCTCCAGCGCACAGGTGCGCTTGGGCAGGCCCAGGGCCTCCACGACCTTGGGGTGCAGCTCGCCCGCGTGGCCGACCGGGATGCCGCCGACGCGGAACTCGGCGCAGCGGCCGGGGTGCCACGGCGGCTGGCTGCCCGCCACGACCTCCAGCTCGACCCCGGCGGCGTGGCCGATGGCGCGCACGGCCTCCACCGCGTCCGCCCAGCTCGCCTCGCGGCCCTTGCCCCACCAGCCCGCGCGCTCGCGGGAGCCGGTGAGCACCGCGGCCACGTGCACCGGCTGGTTCGGGATCGCCGCGTTCAGCCGGGCCAGGTCCTCATCGGACGGACGGCCGGCGACGCCGACCTCCGGCATCGGGACCTGCTCGGCGCGCGGCAGCACCACCTGGCCGATGCCGTACACCGCGAGCTCCTTGAAACCGCGGGAGATGTTGCGCTGCACCGCTTCCAGCACACCCGCCAGCAGCGTGGTGGCCAGCTCCGGCTTGTCCGCCTCCAGCGGGTTGAGCAGCTTGACCGTGCGGCGGCGCACGTCGTCCTCAGCCAGGCCGAGCGCGTCCCACATCGCGGGGCCGGTGAACGGGCTCGGGATGATCTCCACGAACCCGGCCGCGGCCAGCGCGCGGGAGACCGTGCGGCGGCGGCGCTGCGCCTGGGTCAGGCCGCGACCGGCGGGCACGGCGGGCAGCGTGGTGGGGATGGTGTGGTACCCCTCCAGCCGCAGCACCTCCTCCACCAGGTCGGCCTGCTGGTTGAGGTCGTTGCGCCAGGTCGGCGGGTAGGCCACCACCACGGCGGTGCCGTCGTCGGCCGAACCGATCTCGATCCGGCAGCCGATCTGGGTGAGTCGGTGCGCGGTGACCCCGCGTGCGTAGTTCACCCCGGCCACCCGGTCCGGCAGCGCGAGCGGCATGGTGATCGGCTCGGGCAGCGCCGGGCTGCCCACGTCGGTGCGGCCGCGGTGGATCTGGGCGTCGCCGTAGCGGGCCAGCAGCTGGGCGGCGCGCTCGGCGGCCACCGCGGGCAGCGCCGGGTCCACGAACCGCTCGAACCGCTTGGAGGCCTCACTCGGCAGCTTGTGCCGCCGGACGCCGCGGGCGATGGCGGCGGGCTCGAAGTTGGCCGCCTCGATCACCACGTCGGAGGTGCTGTCCCTGACCTCGGTGCTGGCCCCGCCCATCACCCCGGCCAGGCCGATCGGCCCGGACTCGTCGGTGATCAGCAGGTCGTCGGTGCTCAGCGTGCGCTCGACGTCGTCGAGGGTGGTGAGCTTCTCCCCCTCGTTGGCCCGCCGCACCGTGATGCCGCCCTTGAGCGCGGCGGCGTCGTAGGCGTGCAGCGGCTGGCCCATCTCCAGCATCACGTAGTTGGTGACGTCCACCGCGAGCGAGATCGGCCGGATGCCACACAGCATCAGCGTGCGGCGCATCCACCACGGGGTCGGCGCGGTCGGGTCCAGGCCGGTGACCCGGCGGGCGACGAAGCGGCGGCAGCCGGCGCGGTCCTCGATGTGCACCGGCCAGCACTCGCCATCGGCCTCCGGCGGCTCGTTGCCCGCCGGGTCGCCGTAGGGCACGTCGAAGGCGTTGGCGATCTCGCGGGCCAGGCCGCGCACGGACAGCGCGTAGCCGCGGTCCGGGGTGACCGCCAGCTCGATCACCGCGTCGTGCAAGCCAAGCACGGTGACCGCGTCGTCGCCGGGGCTGGCCGAACCGGGCGGCAGCACCAGGATGCCGGCGTGGTCCTCGCCGATGCCCAGTTCCTTGACCGAGCAGATCATGCCGTTGCTGACCCGGCCGTAGGTCTTGCGCGCGGCGATCTTGAAGTCGCCAGGCAGCACCGCGCCGGGCAGCGCGACCACCACGAGGTCGCCCTCGCGGAAGTTGCTGGCCCCGCAGACGATGCCGGTCGGCTCGCTCAGCGCGGCGGCCACCGCGGCCTGCTCAGCCGCTTCCTCGGCCACGTCGGCCGGGGCTTCCTCGGCCGCGGCGGTGGCGGCCGCGCCGACCACGCCGGGGCCGGTGATCTCGACCTTGCAGTAGCGGATCGGCTTCTTGAACTCGGTCAGTTCCTCGATCTCGGCCACGCGGCCGATGACCAGCGGTCCGGTCACGGTGGCGAGGGGGTGGACGTCCTCCACCTCCAGCCCGACCCGGACGAACGCGTCGGCCAGCTGCTGCGGCGTGGTCCCCTCTGGCAGTTCGAGGTGCTGGGACAGCCAGGACACCGGGATACGCACGGGCTCAGGACTCCGTTCCGAAGGGCAGGGTGAAGCGGACATCGCCGTCGGCCATGTCCCGCAGGTCGGAGATGCCGTTGCGGAACTGGAGCGTGCGCTCGAGGCCCATGCCGAAGGCGAAGCCGGAGTAGACGTCGGGGTCGATCCCGGCCGCACGCAGCACGTTCGGGTTGACCATGCCGCAGCCGCCCCACTCGACCCAGCCGGGCCCGCCCTTCTTCTGCGGGAACCAGACGTCGACCTCGGCGCCGGGCTCGACGAACGGGAAGTAGGAGGGCCGCAGCCGCACCGTGGACTCCTCGCCGATGATGGCGCGGGCGAAGGCGTCCAGGGTGCCCTTGAGGTGGCCCATGGTGATGCCCTTGTCCACCACCAGGCCCTCGACCTGGTGGAAGGCGGCCAGGTGGGTCGCGTCCGGCTCGTCGGTGCGGTACACCCGGCCGGGGCTGATCACGTACACCGGCAGCTCACGGTCGAGCAGCGTGCGCAGCTGCACCGGGGAGGTGTGCGTGCGCAGCACCAGCCCGGAGTCGGCAGGCCCGACGTAGAAGGTGTCCTGCATGGTGCGGGCCGGGTGGTCCTTGAGGAAGTTCAGCGCGTCGAAGTTGAACCACTCGGACTCGACCTCGGGGCCCTCGGCGAGCTCGTAGCCCATGGCCACGAACACGTCGGCCACGTACTCGGCCAGCGTGGTGATCGGGTGCCGGGCGCCGGGCGCGATCCGGTCCCACGGCAGCGTGACGTCGACGGTCTCCTCCCGCAGCACCCGCTCGTCGCGCTCGCGCAGCAACTGCTCGCGGCGCTCGTCGAAGGCGGTCTGGATGGCGGTGCGGGCCTCGTTGACCCGCTTGCCGGCATCGGCCTTGGCGGCGGGGGGCAGCGCGCCGATCTCGCGGCGCGCGGTCAGCAACGGGGAGCGCTCACCTAGGTGCGCAGGCTTCGCCGCCGCCAGTGCCTCCAGGTCGCCGGCCTCGGCAAAAGCCTTCTCGGCCTGCACGACGGCAGCGGCGAGGGTCTCCGGCGCGAGGGCGGCGACCCCCTTCGGGTCATAGGGGTCGTTGGCTGCGGACATGGGTGAAGAACAGCTCCTAGAGTCTGTACTGGTTAGCAGGGCGATCCTAGGCGATGGCCGGATACCGGGCGCACTCATATCGCGCAACGCGTAACATCCGAGGGCCTTGACGCGCTGATTCGAGTGCGAGAGCCAGACCCACCTCGCTCCAGCCGATCTCCCTGAGGGCCATCTTGACGCACACCTTCGGTGTCGACCTGCGCGGCGTCATCGACCTGCTGAGCCACCACCTCTACCGCAGCCCCCGCGTCTACCTGCGGGAACTGTTGCAGAACTCGGTGGACGCGACCACCGCCCGCGCCGAGCTCGGCCACGCCTTCACCCCGGCGGTGCACGTCGAGCCCGCGGTGGACGGCGGGGTGCTGCGGATCACCGACAACGGGATCGGGCTGACCGCCGAGGAGGTGCACAGCCTGCTGGCCACCCTCGGCCGCACCTCCAAGCGCGATGAGCTGGGCTTTGTCCGCACCGGGCTGCTCGGCCAGTTCGGTGTGGGGCTTTTGTCCTGTTTCATGGTGGCCAGGCGGATCCGGGTGGTCTCCCGTTCGGCCCGCGGCGGCGAGCAGGTGGTGTGGACGGCCGAGGCCAGCGGGGACTACCGGGTGGAGACGGTGGCCGAGCCGACCATCGGCATCGGCACCGTGCTGGAGCTGGAGCCCGCGCCGGACGCCGCGCACTGGCTGGACGGGGACCTGGTCCGGGCGCTGGCCCGCGAGTTCGGTGAGCTGCTGCCGGTGCCGGTGACCGTGGCCGGGGCGCGGGGCGACGGCCGGATCAGCCGGCCGGAGCTGCCCTGGGTGCCGATGCCAGGCGAGACCGCGACCGAGCACCGGGAACGGCTGCTGGATTACTGCGGACAAACTCTGGGATTCACCCCATTCGACGTACTGCCGCTGGACGTGCCCGCCGCCGGGCTCACCGGCGCGGCCTTCGTGCTGCCCGCGGGCACCCATCCGGGCGTACGGCAAGCCCATCGGGTGTACCTGCGGCGGATGCTGGTCGGCGACGGGGTGGAGGGGCTGCTGCCGGAGTGGGCCTACTTCGTGCGCTGCGTGGTCAACACCACCGCGCTGCGGCCCACCGCCAGCCGGGAGGCGCTCTACGAGGACGAGACGCTGCTGGCGGTGCGGGAGGCGCTGGGCAGGCAGCTGCGGGACTGGGTGATCCGGCTGGGCGCCACCGAGCCCGCGCGGGCCGGCGCGCTGCTCTCGGCGCACCAGCTGGGCATCAAGGCCATGGCGCTCACCGACGACGACCTGCTTCGCTTGGTGGAGCGCTGGTTGCCGTTCGAGACCACCGAGGGGGTGGTGAGCCTGCGCCAGTTCCGCCGCAAGTACGGCACCGTGCTGTTCACCCCGGACGTGGACGAGTTCCGCCAGCTCGCCGCGGTGGCCGAGGCGCAGGGGCTCGGCCTGGTCAACGCGGGCTACGCCTACGACACCGACCTGATGCGCCGCCTGGTGCAGACCGAGGGCAGCGCCGCGGCCCGCCGGGTGCTGCCCAGCGAGCTGCTGGCCAGCCTCGGCGCGCCCGATCCGGAGGTCGAGCAGGAGCTGCTGGCCGCGGTGGAGCGCGCGGACGCGGTGCTGGCCAGGCACGACTGCGAGCCAGTGCTGTGCGACTTCGACCCGATCTCGCTGCCCGCGCTGCTGATCACCGACCCGGAGCTGAGCCGGGAGGCCGACACCGAGCAGCTGCGCGCCGAGGCCGATCCGCTGTGGGCCGACCTGCTGGGCCAGCTCTCCGGCGCGGCCTCCGGCGCCACCCACCGGCTGGTGCTCAACTGCCGCAACCCGCTGGTGCGGCGGATCGGCACGGTGGGCCCCGACCTGGCCAGGCTGGCGATCGAGTCGTTGTACGTGCACGCGCTGCTCCAGTCGCGGCGGCCGTTGCGGCCCAAGGACACCGCGGCGCTGAACCGGTCTTTCCTGGACCTGCTGGACCGAGCGGTGCACAGCGACAACTGAGGGGACTGGGGTGACCGAGGAACAGGCGCCGGCGCGGATGCTGGCCACGGCCGAGCACATGCCGGCCGGGCTGCCGCGCTATGAGGCCCTGGAGCGGGCCGCGCGCGGGGCGGACGCGGCCAGGGATGTCCGGCTGGGGCTGCGGGTGCGGCTGGCGATGATCCGGCTCTGCCACGAGCTGCGCCGCTCCGACCTGATGCTGGCGCCTTTCGCCTGGGCGGTGGCCGCCGAGCGCCGCGATCCGGCCGCCTTCGACCCGGCCGCGCTGCACCAGCTGCGCTGGATGCACAAGTGGGTGGTCAACGGGCTCATCTCCGATCCCCGGTTCAGCCTGGCCCAGGTGGAGGCGGCGCTGGCCGAGCTGGCCGCCCGGTTCCAGCGGGAGGGCGCCTCGCCGCAGCCGGTGCTGGGCTTACGGATCCGGCTGGCCGGGCAGCGCGGGGACGCCACCGCCGAGGAGCTCTTCCCGGCCTGGCTGGGCAGTCCGGGCGACCAGCTCAGCGACTGCGCGGCCTGCGTGGTCGGCGCGCAGGTGGAGTTCCTGGTCGCGCACGGGCGGCACGCCGAGGCGGTGGCGCACGCCGATCCGGTGCTGCGTCAGGAAAGCGCCTGCTCGATGCAGCCGGCCGGGGTGCTCAGCAGCCTGCTCGGCGCGTTCCTGCGCGGCGGCGAACCGGCCCGCGCCCGGCAGGCGCACCTGATGGCCTACCGGCGGTTGCGCGAGCGGCCGGGCGATGGCGCGGCACTGGCCGCGAACCTGGAGTTCCTGGCCGTCACCGGCAACGCCGAGCGCGGGGTGGAGCTGCTGGAGCGGCACGCCGAGCTGCTCACCGAACTGCCGAACCCGTTGGCGCGCCTGGTTTTCCTCGGCGCGGTCGCGCTGGTGCTGGGCCGGGTGGACCCGGATCGGGTGGTGGCCGCGGGGCCGCGCCGGGTGGCCGCGGGCGTGCTGCGCACCGAGCTGGTCGCCGAGGCGGGCGGGCTGGCCGAGGCCTTCGACCGGCGCAACGGCGCGGTGTGGCTGATGCGCAGGCTGGCGGAGTTCCTGGAACAGCCGGACGGGCCGAGGGTGACCCTGGCGCTGCCGCCGCCCGAGGTGGCCGAACCCGTTGTGCCACCAGAGGATCCGCGCACGGTGGCGGCGGCCGCGGTGGACGCCTTCGACGCGGGCGACTTCGTCAGCGGGCACCGGCTGCTGGCCTGTCTGCCCCAGGAGGTCGACCTGCCCCCGGTGCTGGCGCTGCGGGTGCGGGCGCGGCGGGTGTTCGAGACCAGGCCGCAGCCGCCGGAGGCACGCACCGTGCTGGCCGGGGCGGTGGAGGCCTTCGCCGCGCTCGGCGAGCACGAGCTGGCGGTGCGGCACCGGTGCGGGCTGGCCGTGCTGGAGCTGCGCGCGCACGCCGACCACCGGGCGGGCGCGGTGGCCGAGCAGGCGGTGCGGGACGCGGTGCTGCTGGGCGATCCGGAGCTGGAGGTCGGGGCCAGGCTGGTGCTGGCCGAGGTGTGCCAGGAACGCGGCCTCGGCGAACCGGCCGCCGCGCAGCTGGAGGCCGCGCGGGACCTGGTGCTGCTGCGCGCCCGGCGGCTGGCCACCCGGCTCGCGGTGCGCGAGGCCGAGCAGTTCGTGCTCACCGGGGACCTGACCGCCGCGCTGGCCGCGCTGACCTCCGCGCTCACCGTGGACAGCTCGCAGGCCGACCGGTTCAGCGCTTTGGTGGCCCGCGCCCGGCTGTGCAAGGACTTGGGCGAGGCGGCCGAGACCGTGCACGCCTACGACGAGCTGGCCGCCTTCGCCACCGCCGCGGACGGCCCGTGGACCGCGGAGGCGCTGCTGGAGCGGGCCGCGGTGCTGGTCGAGCTGGACCTGGAGGTGGAGCGGCTGCCCGACCTGGTGAACGCGGTCGCCGCCTGCCGCAGGCACCTGGGCGCCACCGCCACCGCGCAGGCCTGCTTCCTGCTCAGCGGCGCCTACCTGGAGCTGGACCGGTACGTGGAGGCGGCGGAGACCCTGGAGGAGGCGCTGCGGCTGGTGGAGGGCCGGGACCAGCGCAGCACCGAACTGCCGGTGCGGCACCGCCTCGGCGCGGTCTGCGGGGTGCTCGGCGAGCACGAGGCGGCCGAGGAGCACCTGCTGGCCGCGCTGGACCTGGTGCCGCCGGAGAACCGCCTGCACCGCGCCCAGGTGCTGGCCAACCTGGCCGCTGCCTACACCAACCTGGACCGGGTGGAGCCCACCCGCGCCGCCTACTGGGAGTCCGCGGAGATCCTGTGCACCGCCGGGCACCCGGACCAGGCGGCCCGGATGTTGTTGCGGCTGGCCAACTCCGTGGGCGCGCAGGACCAGGAGGCCGCGCTGGCCGCGCTGAGCAGGGCGGCGGAGCTGGCCGCAGAGGACGACGAGGAGCTGCACGCCGAGCTCATCGCCGGCCGGGCCTTCGTGCTGGCCCTGCACGGCCGCTACGCCGAGTCGCTGGCCGACAACGCCGAGGCGGAACGGCTGGCGGTGCGACTCGGCGACGTGCTGTGGCAGGTGTACCTGGTGAACCGCTCGGCCCAGATCCACCTGTTACAGGGAGATCCGCGGCGCAGCGAGAGCGAGGCCCGCCGCGCCGCCGCGCTGTTACCCGAGGACGCCCCGCACGTCGATGTGGCCGGGGTGCTCAAGGCGCTCAGCGACGCCCTCACCGAGCAGCACCGCACGGTGGAGCGGGATCCCTTGGCCCAGCAACTGCTGGCCCGCCTCTGAGTCAGTTCGGCGTGGTGGGCACCAGGCCAGGGTTGAACAGCTCGCGGACGTAGATGCGGGCGCCGGAGCGCAGGTGGATGAGATAGTCCTTGCCCACACAACGTTCCAGCCCCGACCGGGGTGGCCAGTGCGCGGTGAACCGGCCCAGCGCCTCCCGGCCCGCGCTGAGCCGGTTGCCGGTGAGGTGGCGGCCCAGTGGGCGCTGGCCGGGCGGGAGCAGGGCGTCGGCTTCCTGGCGCGGCAGCAGCACCAGGTTGATGCTGACCACCTGGTTGGTGGGGGTGACCAGGCGGCTGTGCCGGTGCACGTAGCCGCCACCGCGCGCGGTGCGCAGTTTTTCGCGTAGTGGCACCGGAACCGAGTTCGCGGTGTGCGTCTCCTGCCGGTCGATCACCGCGGTCAGCGGCGCGCGCAGCAGGGCTTCCAGCAGGGCCGTGGTCGAGCCGTCGGCGGCGAGCAACATCCGGGTGGTGGCGGGCAGGTCGGTCAGGTCGCCGAGTGGCACCGGCATCGGAGCAGCCTCCAGTCGGGGGCAGGGTTTCCCGTTTCATACTCCCGAAAACCCGCCGCGGACAGCGGCCCCGTTGGCAGAACTGCCGGTGGTGGTTCAGCCGCGGCGCTGGGCGCGCGCGCTGGCGTAGAGGCAGACCGCGGCGGCGGTGGCCAGGTTCAGGCTCTCCGCGGCGCCGTGGATGGGCACCTTGAGCGCGATGTCGGCCGCTGCCAACACATCCTGCGGCACGCCGTGCGCCTCGCTGCCGAACAGCCAGGCCGTCGGCGCGGCCAGTTCGCCGCGATCGTCGGCGGTGTCCAGGTCGGCCTCGGTGTTGCCGTCGGCGGCGACCAGGCGCAGATCCGCTTCCGCGCATGCCTGGAGAACCGAGGCGGTGTCCCGGGACCGGGCGATCGGCAGGTGGAAGACGCTGCCGGTGGAGGCGCGCACGCACTTGCCGTTGTGCACGTCCACGGTGTCCCCCGCGAAGATCACCGCGTCCGCGCCTGCCGCGTCGGCGACCCGGACCACGGTGCCCGCGTTGCCGGGATCGGCGATGCCGACGAGCACGGCGACCAGCCGGGGACTGCCGTGCAGCGCCTCGGCCATGGTGACCTCGACCCGGTCGCAGACGGCGATGACGCCCTGCGGGGTGACCGTCTCGGACAGGCCTTCGGCGGCCCGTTCGGTGATCTCGCTGATCCGGATCCCGGCCGCGTCCGCGGCGTGCAGCAGATCCGCGTTGCGCCCGGCGGCGACCTCGGTGACGAACAGCTCGTGCACCTGGCCGCGGCCGTGGCCCGCCCAGCCCAGCGCCTCGCGGACCGCCTGTGCGCCCTCGGCGAGGAAGCGGCCTGCGCGGTCCCGGCCCTGGCGGCGGGTCAGCTGGCGAGCAGCAGCGACCCGGGGTGTCCGTTCGGTCAGGACGGCCCCGGGTCGGCTGGTGCTGTTCGCCTGGTGGCGGGTCAGGAGGCCGCCGCGTTCCGGTCGGCGGGCAGGGCCTCGCGCGCGACCTCGACGAGGGCCGCGAAGGCCGCCGAGTCGCTGACGGCCAGCTCGGCCAGGATCTTGCGGTCCACCTCGACGCCGGCGAGGTTCAGACCCTGGATGAAGCGGTTGTAGGTGATCCCGTTCGCGCGAGCGGCCGCGTTGATACGCGTGATCCACAGCTTGCGGAAGTCACCCTTGCGGGCACGGCGGTCCCGGTAGGCGTAGTTGAGCGAGTGGAGCACCTGCTCCTTCGCCTTGCGGTACATCCGCGAGCGCTGACCGCGGTAGCCGCTGGCCTGCTCCAGAATCGTACGGCGCTTCTTCTGGGCGTTCACTGCCCGCTTGACGCGTGCCACGGGTACATCCTGTCAATCAAGTGAGACCGGAGTGGGGCGGTCCCAGGTGGAAAAGTCGGTCTGGGGTGGCCGTCAGAGGCCGAGCAGGCGCTTGAGGCGGGGAGCGTCGTTCTTCGAGACGACCTCGGTGCCCTCAAGACGGCGGGTCAGCTGGGAGCTCTTGCGCTCCAGCTTGTGACGGCGCCCCGTCTTCTCCCGCATCAGCTTGCCGCTGCCGGTCACCCGGATGCGCTTCGAGGTCCCTTTGTGGGTCTTCTGCTTGGGCATGTCCGTCCTCGTTCGTTTGCTTGCGCCGCCACAGGGGCAGCGCGGGGCCAGCCGGTTCCCGCCGGGGGAACCGGCTCGCAACGCGGGCGAGGGTGCCCGCGTTGCTCGCAGTACGCGGGGAGTTACTCCGCCGCCGCGTCCTGCTCGGTCTCCGCGTCCGACTTGGTGGCGGTGCGCGGCTTCACGTTCTTGTGCGGAGCCAGAACCATGATCATGTTCCGGCCGTCCTGCTTGGGGCTGGACTCAACGACACCCAGATCGGCGACGTCCTCCGCGAGGCGCTGCAGCAGGCGGAAACCCAGCTCGGGCCGGGACTGCTCACGACCACGGAACATGATGGTCACCTTGACCTTGTGTCCCTGACCAAGGAAGCGGACGATGTGCCCCTTCTTGGTCTCGTAGTCGTGCGAGTCGATCTTCGGCCGGAGCTTCTGCTCCTTGATGACCGTCATCTGCTGGTTGCGACGGGACTCGCGGGCCTTCTGCGCGCTCTCGTACTTGAACTTGCCGTAGTCCATGAGCTTGCAGACCGGCGGTCGTGCCTGTGGGGCGACCTCGACGAGGTCGAGGTCCGCTTCCTCGGCAAGTCGCAGCGCGTCCTCGATGCGGACGATGCCGACCTGCTCACCCGCGGGTCCGACCAGACGGACCTCGGGTACCCGGATGCGGTCGTTGATGCGTGTTTCGGAGCTGATGGGGCCTCCTCGGTTTGGCGGTAGCTCGCGCGCACCGCGACAAGAAGAACCCCGACATAACGACGAGGCCCCGGCGCATTGTTCCGCGCACGGGGCCCGCCCATTTCCGATCTCGCGATCACCCGCCGTCGCCGGCGAGGATCGCGCACGGGTAGTCTGACCTGGGTCGACTACCTGACCGGACCCGGACACCTCAAGCGGTGACTCGGGTGGGAGCGGGGCTCCACTTGCCGCCCCCACGTGCGCGGGGGCTGGTCGCTCGTGGAATCGTACCAGGCGTGAGTACGTCCCACCCAATCGAGGGCTCCGACCCCGACCCCGTGCGCGAACTGTCCGACGTCCCCAGCATCGAGGTGATCAGCCGCGCCGCGGTGATGCTGATGTCCGCCGCCGCCGAGAAGCTCGGCCTGGCCGACCCCGACCCCGCCGAGAGCGACCGCCTGGACCTGGACGAGGCCCGCAGGCTGATCACCGCGCTGGCCGGGTTGATCACGGCTTCGGTGGAGTACCTGGGGATTCACGCGGCGCCGCTGCGGGACGGGCTGCAGGCGCTGCAGAAGGCGTTCCGGGAGGCCTCGGCGGTGCCGGACGAGCCGGGTCAGGGGCCGGGCGAGAAGTACACGGGACCGGTGTACTGAAGCAGGCGGTCCAGGTCGAGGGTGATCGGGAACGGAACCGGGCGAGTCAGAGTGCCACGGAAGACGCCGGCCGGAGCATAGGCGCCGGTCGGCTCGTCCAGCTCATAGGCGCGCACGACCGGCGCGAGGTCGTCCCTGTCGACGATCCAGTAATGCGGGATGCCCGCTTCGGCGTACTTGCGCAGCTTGACCGTGTGGTCCCGGTGCGCGGACTCCGGTGACACGACCTCGACCACGAGCCGCACGTCCGTCGGCGCGAACCAGGTGAGGCCGGGATCGGGCGGCGCGTCGTTGACGACGATGTCGGCTTCCGGCCGGTTGCGCTGGTCCAGCCGGATGGTCATGCCACAGTCGACCTCGATGCCGGGCGGGGCCTGCGCGGCGAGGGCCCTCCCGAACTCGTGGCACATCCGGCTGTGCCAGACGGTCTGCGGCACCAAGCGGAACACCAGTGCGCCGTCGATCAGCTCGGTGTGCTGGGGCGCCTCCGGCAACTGATCGAGGTCGTCGGAGTACCAGCCCTCGTCGCGGGGCGGGCGCATCCACTCCGGCAGGGTGTCCAGGTCGTCAGCGTTCACTTGTTCCTGTCTCCAGTCGTAACCCCAGCCGACGCAGCTCCTTGCTCGCCAGCAGTTCGGTGGCCGCGCGATCACCCGACCGCCACGCTCCCACCAGGTCCACCCCAGGCTTGGCCAGGGTGTGCAGCGGCAGGTTGGCCAGCCCGCGCAACGCGAGCAGATCCACGTGCGCCTCCCCCAGCCTGGTCAGCCGCCGGGCCGCGGTGGCCTGGCGGACGAACCGGGCCCGCAGCGGCAGCCAGGACACCAGCAGCAGTGACACCGGGACCAGCACCAGCAGCACGCTCAGCCACAGCGCGGTCGAGTCCACCGCGGACATCTGCTTGTTCCCCGCGTCCACCAGCCGGTCCGCCACCGCCGAGCCACGGCCCAGCGCGGCCGCCAGCTCGTCCCCCACCAGCGGCAACCGCCCGGCCTGGGCGGCGGCCGAGGTGGACAGCTCGCGTAGCGAACCGCCCGCCTCGACCAGCTCGACGCCGGGTGCTCGTAGTTTGCTCACCAGGTCGTAGAGGTCCATGGCCAGCCAGACGCTGACGGCGATGATCAACAGGGCACCGAGGTCGGCCACCAGCTGGGCCGTGCGGCGGGCCCCGTGGTCGGCGTAGAGCTTCACCCCCTCCTTGTATCCCGGATCGGGTGGGTTCAGACAGGGGTCACCAGTCGGCGCGGGAGCAGGCCTCGTAGGCGTGCCTGCGGAAGATGCCGTTGTCGTCCAGGAGTTCCACGCACAGCCGGTAGTGGCCGTCCGCGCCGTACTCGCAGGCGAGGTCGTGGTCGTCGTCGATGCCGTAGTAGAGCCGGTCGAGGTAGCGGTAGCAGTCGTAGCTGTCCGCGCTGGCGGGGGCGGCCAGGGCCACCGATCCGCCGAGGGCGAGGGCTAGCGCGGTCAGGAACCCGGCGACGCGGGATCGCTGTGCCATGACGTGAACCTCCTGAGCTGGTGGAACGTCTGCTCTCCCAACCAAACCCAGTGCCGCCGGGGACTCAATCCCGCGCCACTCCACCAGGGGACGGATCTCACGCGTTGGTAGCGGACGCGGTATCCCTTGGAGCAGTGGCGCGAGGTTCAGTCACCGTCGGTGATCAGTCGCCGAGCACGGCCAGCGCGTCGATCTCGACCAGCAGGCCGGCGGGCAGGCCCACGTAGACCGTGGTGCGCCCGGAGAACGGGCCGGAGTTGATCACCTCGTTGTAGACCGCGTTCATCTCGCCGAAGTGACCGGTGTCGGTGAGGTACACCCGGAACATCACCACGTCGTCGAAGCTGGCGCCGCCGGCCTCCAGCACGGCGGCCACGTTCTTCAGGGTCTGGCGGGTCTGCTCGGCGACGGTGTCACCGACGATCGCGCCGGTGGCCGGGTCGAAGGCGACCTGGCCCGCGACCTGCAGGATGTTGCCCTTGCGGACGCCCTGGGAGAAGTTGGCCACCGGGGTGGGCGCGTTCTCGGTGCGGATCTCGGTCTTGGCCATGGTGCGGCGACTCCTTGTCGGTGTTGCGGGGTCTGTGTTGCGGGGGAAATCAGGTGTTGTCCGGGCGCCAGCCGCAGGCGGCGCTGGCGGTCCTGGCGGCGGCGCGCAACTCGGGCAGCAGCGCGAGCAGGCCGTCGTAGTCGAGCAGCATCTTCGGCACCGACATCGACACCGCGGCCAGCACCTCGCCGCGGGCGCCCAGGATCGGCGCGCCGATGCAGTGGATGAAGTCCTCGTGCTCGGACCGGTCCACCGCGTAGCCCTGGGCCCGGACCTTGCGCAGTTCGGCCAGGTAGGCGGCGGGGTCGGTGATGGTGTTCGCGGTCAGCTTGGTGAAGGTGATGCCCTCGACGATCCGGCGCTGCTCGCGTTCGGGCAGCGCGGAGAGCAGCAGCTTGGCCACCGCGGTGCAGTGCAGCGGCGCGCTCTTGCCGACCCTGGAGTACATCCGGACCTGGTGGCGGCTGTCGTACTTGTCGATGTAGATCACCTCGCCGCCCTCGTAGCTGGCCAGGTGCACGGTGTGCCCGGTGCTCGCGTTCAGCTCGCGCAGCGCGGGCTCGACGGTGCGCCGCACATCGCGTTCCTCCAGCGCGCGGTGCGCCAGGTCGAACAGCGTGGTGCCGAGCCGGTAGTGCCGCACGTCCTCGCGCTGCACGAACCGGCGCGCCTCCAGGGTGCGCAGCAGCCGCAGCGCGGTGGACTTGTGCACGTCCAGCACCGCGGCCAGCTCGTCCAGCGTGCGCCGCCCGCCGGCCAGCTCGGTGAGGATGGTCAGCGCGCGGTCCAGGCTCTGGCTCATGCCGGCGCTCCCGCGGTGAAGTGGGTGGCCGCCCAGGTCGCCGGGTCCGCGGCCAGCAGCTCCGCCCGCCGCGGCGCCGGCACGGGCTCGCCGACGTCGTCCCTGGTCAGCAGGGAGCCGACCGCGGTGAGGTGGCCCTGGCGGAGGCGGCGCGCGGCGTCCAGGCCGTCCAGGTGCGCGGAGAGGAACCCGGCGGCGAAGGCGTCTCCCGCGCCGACCGGTTCGACCACGTCGACCTTGAGCGCGGGCTCGAAGTGGGTGCTGCCGTTCTCCACCAGGGTGGCGCCCTGCTCAGCCTGCTTGACCACCAGCGTGCGCGGTTCGGGCAGCAGCTCGCGCAGCGCGGCCGGGTCGCCGACGCCCCACAGCGCCTCGGCCTCGTCCGAGCCGACCAGCACGATGTCGGCCTTGTTGGCCAGCTCGGCCAGCACCGAGGTGTCCCGGCCACGCCACAGCGCGGGGCGCCAGTTCAGGTCGAAGGAGACCAGCCGGTCGCCGCGCCAGGGGTCCAGGATCGCGGTGAGCAGCGCGAGGCAGCTCTCCGAGAGCGCGGCGGTGATCCCGGAGACGTGGATCAGCGCGGTGCGGTCCAGGTTGAGCGTCTGCAGCAGTTCCGGCCCCATGCCGGAGGCGGCCGAGCCGCGCCGGAAGTAGCGCACCGTGCTGCCGCCGGCGTCGGCCTCCTTGACGTAGAGGCCGGTCGGGCGGTGCTCGTCCCGGCCCACGTCCGCGGTGTCCACGCCGAAGGAGCCGATCCGGTCCAGGATGGCCTGGCCGAAGGCGTCCTGGCCGAGTGCGCTGACCCAGCGGCTGTGCCAGCCGAAGCGGGCCAGGTGGCAGGCCACGTTGGACTCCGCGCCGCCGACCGTCCTGGTCCAGGTGGTGACCTCGTGCGTCGGCCCCGGCTCGGCCGGGACGAACAGGGCCATCGACTCACCCAGGCACACCACGTCCGCAACCCCGCGATCAACTGGGGGTTTCAGCTCATCCACTCAGGTTCCCTCCGGCCCGGCCAACGTTGACGACCAGCTCAGCGGAATGCTACACAGCCACGCATCACATAGCGCAATCTCAGTTGCGTAATTCGCAACGAAAGGCGGATGCTGTGGAACCGGCTCGTCTCGACCAGGACGCGGTGGCCGCGATCGCCACCGAGCGGATCGACTGGCGCTTCAAGGGCCTGCCGAGCGCGCTCGCGGGTCAGACCATCGCCGAGGCCGCCGCGGCCCGCCCGAACCTGTTCCGGGACGGCTTCCTACCCCCGCTGGTGGTCATCGACGCCGACGCCCTGGAGCACAACCTGCGCACCATGGCGGACTGGGTGGCCGGCCAGGGCCTGCTGCTCGCCCCGCACGGCAAGACCCCGATGGCGCCCCAGATCTACCAGCGGCAACTCGCCGCGGGCGCCTGGGCGATCACCGCGGCCAACGCCAGCCAGCTGCGCGTCTACCGGGCTTTCGGGGTGAGCCGGATCCTGCTGGCCAACCAGCTGGCCGACGCGGCCGCGCTGGCCTGGCTGACCGAGCAGGTCAACGCCGACCCGGACTTCGAGTTCCTGTGCTGGGCCGACTCGGTGCGCGGGGTCGAGCTGATGACCGAGGGCCTGACCGGGCTGTCCCGGCCGATCGAGGTGCTGGTGGAGCTGGGCGCGCCCGGCGGCCGCACCGGGGCGCGGGACCGGGCCACCGCCCGCGCGGTGGCCGAGGCGGTCAGCGCGAGCCCGGTGCTGCGGCTGGCCGGGGCCGGTGGCTACGAGGGCGCGGTGGCGCACGGCGACGTGGACACCGCGTCCGCGACCGTGCGCGGCTACCTGCGCGAGATGTGCGGACTGCTGGCCGAGCTGCACGCGGACGGGCTGTTCGCCGGAGCCGAGCGGGTCGTGCTGACCGCGGGCGGCAGCGCCTGGCCGGACCTGGTGGCCGAGGCCTTCACCGAGTTCGCCCCCGGCTGGACCGGCCCCGAGCTGCTGCCGGTGCTGCGCAGCGGTGCCTACCTCACCCACGACGACGGCTTCTACCGCGGCATCACCCCGTTCGGCCCGGACGCCCGGCTCGCGGGCACCACCGCGCTCAAGCCCGCGCTGCACGGCTGGGCGCAGGTCACCTCCAAGCCCGAGCCCAGGCTGGCCCTGCTCACCGCGGGAAAGCGGGACTTCTCCTTCGACGAAGGCCTGCCCGAACCGCAGCTGCGCCGCCGCGGCGCGGAGACCACCGAGCTGACCGGGTGCGCGGTCACCAAGCTGAACGACCAGCACGCGTTCCTCGAACTGTCCACTGTGGACCAGGTCGAGGTCGGCGACTGGGTGCGGCTGGGCCTGTCCCACCCGTGCACGGTCTTCGACAAGTGGCAGCTGCTGCCCGTGGTGGCGGCCGACGGTGAGACCGTCGTCGACTTCGTGCGCACCTACTTCTGAGGGGACGGCCATGGCTGAGCTCGTCTTTCGCGGCGCCCTGCTGGTGGACGGCACGGGCGGGGAACCCCGGCTCGCGGACGTGTCGGTCGACCAGGGGCGGATCGCCGAGATCGGTGCGCCCGGAAGCCTAAGCGGGACAAGGGTTGTCGAGGCCGACGGTCTTGCGCTGACCCCCGGTTTCATCGACATGCACTCGCACTCCGACCTCCAGGTGCTGGTCAAGCCGGACCACGAGGCCAAGGTCTGCCAGGGCGTGACCCTGGAGGTGCTCGGCCAGGACGGGCTGTCCTACGCGCCCGTCGACGACTCGGTGCTGGCCCAGCTCCGCCAGCAGCTCGCCGGGTGGAACGACGACCCGGCCGGGTTCGACTGGAACTGGCGCAGCGTCGGGGAGTACCTGGACCGCCTGGACACCGGGATCGCGGTCAACGCCGCCTACCTGGTGCCACAGGGCACGCTGCGGATGCTGTGCGTGGGCTGGGACGACCGCCCGGCCACCGCGTCCGAGATGGACCGGATGAAGACCGTGCTGGCCGAGGGCCTGGCCCAGGGCGCGGTCGGCATGTCCTCCGGCCTGACCTACACCCCGGGCATGTACGCCGGCACCGCCGAGCTGACCGAGCTGTGCGAGGTGGTGGGCCGCAACCGCGGCTTCTACAGCCCGCACCACCGCAGCTACGGCGCGGGCGCGGTGGAGGCCTACGCGGAGATGATCGACGTCTCGGTCCGCTCCGGCTGCCCGCTGCACCTGGCGCACGCCACGATGAACTTCCCGGTGAACAAGGGCCGCGCGGGTGAGCTGCTGTCCATGGTGGACAGTGCCATCGACGACGGCTGCGACATCACCTTGGACACCTACCCCTACCTGCCCGGCGCCACCTACCTGTCCGCGCTGCTGCCCAGCTGGGCGACCGCGGGCGGACTGGACGCGGCGCTGGCACGACTGTCCGATGTGGACACTCGTGAGCGGATCAGGGTCGAGCTGGAGGAGATCGGCTCCGACGGCTGCCACGGCGTGCCGGTGGACTGGTCCACCATCGAGATCAACGGGGTGCGCAAACCCGAGCTGCACGGGCACCTGGTCGGCTCTTCAGTGCTGGACAGCGCGGCCCGCCAAGGGGTTCCGCCCTCACAGCTGTACTTCGACACGCTCATCGCCGAGTCGCTGGGCACCTCCTGCCTGATGCACGTGGGCCACGAGGAGAACGTGCGCGCGATCATGCGGCACCCGGCGCACACCGTGGGCAGCGACGGCCTGCTGGTCGGCGACCGACCGCACCCGCGCGCCTGGGGCACCTTCCCGCGCTACCTGGCGCACTACGTCCGCGAGCTCGGCGTGCTGGGGCTCGCCGACTGCGTGGCGCACATGACCGGCCGCGCCGCCCGGCGGCTGCGGCTGACCGACCGCGGCCTGGTCCGCGAGGGCTTCGCGGCGGACCTGGTGCTGTTCGACCCGGCGGCGGTGCGCGACACCGCCACCTTCGAGGCGCCCCGCACCCGCCCCGAGGGCATTCCGTATGTCGTGGTCAACGGGGTCCCGGTGATCGACGACGGCAGGCACACCGGCGCGCTGGCCGGTCGTTCCGTGCGCAACACACCAACCGGTACTCGCTAGCTCAACACACCCACCGCCACTGGGGAGAACCCTTGCTCACCTGGCTGCAAACGTCGACACCAGGACTGCTGCTGCTGTCCGCGGTCGGCATCGCCGTGCTGCTCACCATGATCATCAAGTTCAAGGTGGAGCCGTTCATCGCCCTGCTGATCGCGGGCGTGCTGGTCGCGCTCGCGGCCGGGCTGCCGATCGACAAGCTCGTGGGCTCGGCGCAGAGCGCCAAGGAGTCACTGATCGAGACCGGGTTCGGCGGCGTGCTCGGGCACGTGGCCGCGATCATCGGTCTCGGCACGCTGCTCGGCGCGATCCTGGAGGCCTCCGGCGGCGCCGAGGTGCTCACCCGCAGGCTGCTCGCCCTCTTCGGCGAGAACCGCGCGCCGCTGGCCATGGGCCTGGCCGGGTTGATCTTCGGCATCCCGGTGTTCTTCGACATCGGCATCTTCGTGCTCGCCCCGCTGGTCTACGTGGCGGCCAAGCGCAGCGGCCGGTCCATCGTGCTCTACGCGATGCCGCTGCTGGCCGGGCTGTCCGTGATGCACGCCTTCCTGCCGCCGCACCCCGGCCCGGTCGCGCTGGCCGGACTGCTCAAGGTGGACCTGGGCTGGCTGATCATCATGGGCCTGGCCTGCGCCATCCCCGCCTGGCTGATCGGTGGCGTGTTCTTCTCCTCCTGGATCGGCAAGCGGATCAACATCCCGGTGGCCGAGGAGCTGGTGGCCGCGGGCGAGGCGTTCGCGGAGAAGAACAAGGATCGCGCGGTGCCCTCGCTGGGCCTGGTGGCCTTCATCATCGGCCTGCCGCTAGCACTGATCCTGGGCGCCACCTTCGGCAGCGTGCTGCTGCCCAAGGGCAACGAGGTGCTGAAGGTGCTGACCTTCTTCGGCAACCCGGCGATCGCGCTGACCATCGCGCTGCTGCTGGCGCTGTGGCTGCTGGGCACCCGGCGCGGCATGACCGGCAAGGAGATCGGCGAGATGACCGGGGCCGCGCTGCGCCCGGTCGGCATGATCCTGCTGGTGATCGGCGCCGGTGGCTTCTTCGGCGCGGTGCTCTCCGCCACCGGCGTGGGCAAGGCGCTGGCCGGCACGCTCTCCGACGCGGGCCTGCCGTTCATCGTGCTGGCCTACGTGATCTCCTGCGGCCTGCGCATCGCCCAGGGCTCGGCCACGGTGGCCATCGTGACCACCGCGGGCATCGTGGCCCCGCTGCTGGCCGACGCCGGGTACTCCCAGCCGCAGCTGGCGCTGATCGGCGCCGCCATCGCGGCCGGTTCCATCATCGCCTCGCACGTCAACGACGGCGGTTTCTGGATCGTGTCGAAGTACTTCGGCATCCCGACCAAGGAGACCCTGCAGACCTGGACGGTATTGGAGACGATCCTGTCCGTGGTCGGCTTCGGGGTAGCCGCGATTCTCAGTGTGGTCATCGGCTGAGGCCGGTATATGGTCGCCCCGCAAGCAACACTTTCCGTGGGGGATAACGATCATGAATTCGCGTCTGCGCGCGCCGCTGTCCGCTGCCCTGCTCGCCCTGCTGCTCACCGGCTGCGGCGGCGCGGGCGGCGGCAGCGGCACGCCCGCCACCTCCGGCCCGACCTCGGCCAGCGCCGCGCCCGGCCCGACTTCCGCCGTCGCCAAACCGGGTGAACCCTGGTTCGACGATCTGAAGGTGGCCACCGCGGACGGCAAGCTCTCCGCGGCCTGCCCGCTGCCGGTGGAGTTCGACGTGGCGAAGCTGTGGGTGGCCAAGGCGGTGTCCAAGGAGGGCGCGGGCCTGCTGGGCAAGCAGGGTGTCTTCCAGGTCGCCTGCGAGATCGACGCCAAGCCCGCGGGCAACCTCGGCTTCCTGCGGGTCTGGAGCACCGACTCGGCGCTGGGTGCCAAGCAGGCGCTGGAGAGCTTCATGACCGGGGAGAAGAAGGCCGCCAAGTCCGAGATCCGGGAGACCGCGGCGGGTTCGCTGGCCGCGGCCGAGGCGACCTACGTGGTGCCGGACACCATCAACGGCGGCGACCGCCGCCAGCGCGCGCTCGCGGTGACCCTGCCCAAGGGCGCGGTGGTGCTGCAGCTCGGCGGACTGGACACCGACGAGCACAAGCAGATGCTGCCGGCGTACGTGCTGGCCAGGTCCACCATGGCGGCCAGGGGCTGATCGTCGGGTCAAAGGTCAGGGCACCCCAAAGTTTCCGATTTCGCTCTTCCGGAGGCTGCTGGGGGTGCCGCTAGCGTGCTGCGCATGACCTCCGGGGCCGCCACCCTCGCCTTCGCCGAGCGGCGGCGGGCGCCCAAGCAGCTGGGCACCCGGTCGATCGTGCTGGTGGTGCTGGCCAGCGTGGCCGGGCTGATCGGCCTGGTCGGGCCGGAGGGCAGGCGGCTGACCGACCTGTCCACCCGGCCGGTGATCGAGCTGAACTTCGGCCAGCTGGTCACCGTCGGCGCCGGGATGATCGGCATCGCGGCCGGGCTCTGCCTGATCCGCCGCTGGCCCTGGCTGCTGCTGGCCGGCGCGATGGCCGGGGTGCCCGCGGCGGTGGTGCGGATCTGGCCGACGCTGCTGCACGAGACGACCTGGCCGGAGAAGTACACCACCGGCCAGGACGGCATCCTGGACACGCTCACCGCGGGCGGCACCATGGGCGGCTCGCTGCTGATCGCGGGCATCCTGGGCGCGGCCCAGCAGTTGTCCCGCGCCGGATCCCGGGCCGCGGCCGCCGCGGTGGTCGCGGCCATGATCGGCGCGGAGCTGTTCAGCCGGATCCTGTTCGGACGGCCCGTTCCGGTGCCCGGCCCGCCGCCGCCGGACACCGCGGTGGCGCTGCTGACCGTGGTCGGCCTGACCGGCGCGGTGCTCGCGGTGCTGGCCGCGGCCACCGGCAGGCTGACCGAGCCAGCCGAGTACCCACCGGACCGCCGGATGCTCCAGCTCGGCCTGTGCGCCAGCGCGATCCCGTTGCTGCCCAAGGTGATCAGCGCGTTCTTCCCAGCCGGTCCGCAGTCCGCGGCCGAGGTGGGCGTGTCCGCGGCGACCGCGCTGGCGGCCACCGTCGCGGTGGCGGTGATCGCCGGGGCCGGGGTGCTGGGCGCGGTGGTGGTGGTCACCGCGGCCGCGCTGGCGGCCAGCGCACCGCTGTTCGCGGCCTACTACGCGATGACCGTGGCCGCCACGCCGATCCTGCCGATCGCGGCCACCGGACTCGCGCTGGGCGTGCTCGCCGCCACCGTGCGGCACCGGCTGCTGGCCGCGGCGGGGGTCTGCCTCGGGCTGGCCGCGGTGGCGCTGACCGCGCCAGAACTGCCCGGCCGCGGCCTGCGCGCGCTGCTGGAGCACACCGACCACCTGCCGGCCGAACTGGTCATGGTGCTGGTGATCGTGGCGGTGATCCTGGCCGCGGGCGCGGTGGCGCCTGGCCTGGCCGACCGCGGCGCGCTGCCGATGGCGCTGGGCCCGCTGTTCACCGGGCTGGCGCTGGCCGGGCAGGAGCTCATGTACTTCAGCGGAAAGGTCAGCGCGGACACCACCGTGCTCGGCAGGCTCTACGGCCCGCAACCCGTCGCACTGGCCGGCGGCATGCTCGCACTGGCCGGATTCCTGTTGCTGTACAAGGGAATTCTGCACCGCCGCCGTACCGAGAGCTGATCTTCGGACGCGGATCGATCACAGCGTGGTGTCAGACCGGGTCAGCACCCGTTCGGCCGAGTCCGCGCCCGCCGTCAAGCCTCCACCATGGCTGCGCTGGAACCGATTCCGCTTGTCGAGACCCGGAGGTCCCATGCGCCGACGGTCGGTCATCACCCGTCTACTCGGTCTGGTCGTCCCCGTCCTGCTGGCCCAGCTCCTCGTCCCCGCGACCGCATCCGCAACCGAACCGGTCTGTCAGCCCTTCACCCAGAACGTCTCCGTGCTGCTCACCCAGCAGCAGATGCGCGGCACGCTGTGCACCCCGCCCGGCGCCACCAAGGTGCTGGTCATGGTGCCCGGCGGCACCTACAACCAGACCTACTGGAACTTCCCGTACCAGCAGGGCACCTACAACTTCCGCAAGGCGATGAACGCCGCCGGGTACGCCACCGCGGTGGTGGACCGGCTGGGCACCGGCGCGAGCTCACGTCCACTTGGCACACTGGTCACCGCGCTGGTGCAGGCCAAGGCGGTGCACAAGGTGATCCAGACGCTGCGCTCCTCTTTCGCCAAGGTCGTCCTCATTGGACACTCGATCGGCTCGGCGATCTCGGTGCTGGAGGCGGGCACTCACCGCGATGTGGACGGGGTGGTGCTGACCGGCATGACGCACCACCCGAACCTGCTGAACCTGTCCACCGCGCTCACCGACATCCACCCGGCCATGCTGGACCCGCAGTTGCAGGGCGGCGGCTACGACCCCAACTACCTGACCAGCAAACCCGGCAAGCGCGGCCCGCTGTTCCACGAGCCCGGCGCGGTGGATCCCGCGGTGGTGGCGGTGGACGAGCAGACC
The DNA here is from genome assembly GCF_053591555.1 of Crossiella sp. NPDC003009. Classification (NCBI taxonomy): domain Bacteria; kingdom Bacillati; phylum Actinomycetota; class Actinomycetes; order Pseudonocardiales; family Pseudonocardiaceae; genus Crossiella; species Crossiella sp. NPDC003009. The sequence goes on from NZ_JBSFUA010000050.1 coordinate 25,210, forward strand.
AAGGACGTGCTGACCGTGCTGGAGACCGGCGACTCGCTGGGCGTCGGGATCATCCCGCCGTACTCGGCGCTGATCAACGCGCCGGTGTTACTGGCCATCGGCGGCTCGGACAAGCTGTTCTGCGGCACCGGGGCCACCAACTGTTCAAGCGCGAACTCCGTGCTGGCAACGGAAAGCGCTTACTACGCGCACGCGCCGAACGTCTCGGCCTACGTCGCGCCAGGAGTGGGACACGACCTCAACCTGCATCCGAGCGCACCGCAGTACCAGCAGGCGGTGCTGAACTGGCTGGCCGCGCACATCTAGCCCGGCACCCGGCCCTGAGGCGGCCCGCCGCCACATCGGCGCGGGCCGCCGCGGTGGTCAGCAGCCGGAGTGCGTCCGGCTCCAGCCCCGGATATGCCGCGCGACCGACCAGGACTGGCCACGCGACAGACGCGCCGTCGCCACCCCGCGAGCCAGGGTCAACCCATGACATCCGCCCTCACCCTGTCCGCGGCCCTGGTCGCCGCGCTGGCCAGACCGTTCCTGCCAGGAACCCAGTCGTACCAACAGGTTTCCACCCCGGTCTGGCTGGTGGCACTCGCCGTGGTCTGCGGCGCGCTCGCCCTCACCGGCCGCGCCACCCGCACCACGGGCACGCTCGGTTGTGTCCTGCTGCTGTGGGCGAGCGCGGGCCTGCCCCTGGACGGCTTCCGGTTCTTCTTCTGGGCGACCGGCATCCCGGCCGGCGACTTCGCCCTGGTCGACTGGCCCGGCGCACTCAGCCGCGGCACCGCCCTGGCCGCCCTGCTCGCCCTGCTGGTCACCTTGCTGCGCACCCGCCGCCGTGACCACCGCGACCAGCGTGGACTGGGCCACCTGGCGCTCGCCCTTGCCCTGCCCTACCCGGCGCTGAAGGTCTACTGGTGGCTGGACGGCGGCGCCCCGCCACTGGGCGAGGTGCTCGCCTTCGGCGCAGCGGCCCTGCTGGCTTACGCCCTGGTCCGGACCTGGCCACTGCCAAGGCCGCTGCTGCTGCTCAGCGGCACGATCGCGACCATCGCCCTGATCAGCCAGGGCTCAATGCCGATCTTCGCCGCCCTGTCGGTCCCACTCGGCGGCCCAGCCCTGCCCTTCGACCTGGGCGACCCGGCCACGCTGGTGGTGCTGGTGGTCTACCTCAGCTGGGCACTGCTCGGCGTCACCCTGGCCGCGGCAACCCTGGGATTCGCCGACCGCACCCGCCCCCAGCGCCCTACGGTGCTGACATGACCCCACCCGGCGACCCAGCATCGCCCGGCCGCTGGAACCGGCGTTCGGCGAGCGGCCGCCGTGTGTGGCCCGCGCCGGGCGGGCCTCGCGCCCTGGCCCGGCCCGGCGTGCGGGACGCGCTGCTCGCCGCCGTGCTCTGCGCGGGGCTCGGCGGCCTGTCCGCCACCCTCGCGCTCGTCGCGCTCCCCCACCCGACTGCCCTCCCACTGCTCGCCACCCTGGCCGTCGCCCACCTCGCCCTAGCCGCCCGCCGCACCCACCCCCTCCCTGCCCTCCTGCTGACCTGCCTCGCCTTCGCCGCCGCGGCGCTGATCTCCGGTTTCGCGCTGGTGCTGCCCTCGGCGCTGGTGGTGCCGGTCGCGCTGTACTCCGCCTGCGCGCACGGGGCTCGGCGGGCGCCCTCGGTGGCTCTGGCCGTCGGGCTCGCCCTGGCCGGGCTGGTCACCGTCGCTTTTGTGGGGTCGCCGCAGGTCAGGGACGCGAATGCGCCGGTGCCGGCTGGGTTGCTGGCCGCGTTGCTGGGTGCGGTGGTGCTCGCGGCGTGGAGTCTGGGGCTGGCGCACCGGCAGCGGGCGGCGAGTCTGGCCGAGCGGGCGCGGCGGGACGAGCGGGCCCGGATCGCCGCGGAGATGCACGACGTCATCGCACACTCGCTGGCGGTGATCGTCAGCCAGGCCAAGGGCGGCCGGTACGCGCCGGAGCTGGCCGGCGAGGCGCTGCGGGTGGTCGAGGACACTGGCCGGGCGGCGCTGACCGAGATGCGCGGGCTGCTCGGCGTGCTGCGCGGGCCCGAGCCGGTCACCCGGCGACCGCAGCCCGGTCTCGCCGACCTGCCCGAGCTGCTGGCCGGGATTCGCGCCACCGGTCTCCCGGTCCGCCTCACCGAGCGCGGCGAGCCCCGGCCGCTGGGCGCGGTCGCCGGGCTGGCCGCCTACCGGGTGGTGCAGGAGGCGCTGACCAACGTGCTGCGGCATGCCGGGGCCGGTGCCGCCGAGGTCGAGCTGGCCTGGTCCGCCACCGGGCTCACCGTGACGGTGGCCGATGATGGTGGTGGAGACGCGGCGGTGGCGGGACACGGGTTGACCGGGATGCGCGAGCGGGCCGAGGCCGCGGGCGGCAGGTTCATCGCGGGTGGGCGGCCGGGCGGCGGGTTCGCGGTCACGGCCTGGCTGCCGGAGCGGTCGTGACCATCCGGGTGGTGGTGGTCGACGACCAGGGACTGGTCCGCACCGGCTGCGTGCTGGTGGTGCGGTCCCAGCCGGACCTGCGGGTGGTCGGCGAGGCCGCCGACGGCGTCCAGGCCCTCGCCCTGCTCGCGCACACCCCCGCGGACGTGGTGCTGATGGACGTGCGGATGCCCCGCATGGACGGCGTCGAGGCCACCCGGCAGCTGCTCGCCCGTCCCGGCCCCGCGCTCAAGGTGATCATGCTGACTACCTTCGACCTGGACGAGCACGCCTTCGCCGCCCTGCGCGCCGGCGCCAGCGGCTTCCTGCTCAAGGACGGCCCGGCCGAGGAGATGCTGGCCGCGATCCGCACCGTGCACCAGGGCGACGCGGTGATCGCCCCGTCCACCACGCGCAGGCTGCTGGACCACATCGCCCCCGACCTGCCCGGCCCGGCCACCACCGACCCAGCCGCCGCGCTGACCGCCCGCGAACGCGAGGTGCTGCTCTGCCTGGCCCGGGGCGCGGCCAACGCGGAGATCGCCGCCACCCTGTTCCTGTCCGAGGGCACGGTGAAGATCCACGTCAGCCGCATCCTGGCCAAGCTGGGCCTGCGCGACCGGGTGCACGCGGTGATCTGGGCCTACGAGCACCGCCTCGTCCGACCCGGCAGCTGAGCCGGCCGATCCCGCACGGTGCGAGATCGGCCGGCGCGGCGGGTGGGGTCAGCGGGCGGAGACCTTGGTCTTGGGCTTGGCGCCGTTCTTGGTGGCGGTGCCGTTCTTGGTGGTCTTGGTCGTGGTCGTCTTGGTGGTGGCTGCCTTGCCGTTGGCTGGCTTGGCGCCGTTGGTCTTGGACTTGGCGCGCGGTTCGGCGCGGACCGCGCCCGCTTCCTTGGCCAGCAGCGGGGCGAGGAACTGGCCGGTGTAGCTCTCGGGCACGTCCACCACGTCCTCGGGGGTGCCGGTGGCGACCACCATGCCGCCGCCGGAGCCGCCCTCGGGGCCCATGTCGACCAGCCAGTCCGAGGTCTTGATCACGTCGAGGTTGTGCTCGATCACGATCACCGTGTTGCCCTTGTCCACCAAGCCGTTGATCACGCCCAGCAGCTTGCGGATGTCCTCGAAGTGCAGGCCGGTGGTCGGCTCGTCCAGGATGTAGACCGTCTTGCCGGTCGACCGCTTCTGCAGCTCGCTGGCCAGCTTCACCCGCTGCGCCTCGCCACCGGAGAGCGTCGGCGCGGGCTGCCCCAGCCGGACGTACCCCAGGCCGACGTCGACCAGCGTGCGCAGGTGCCGGTGGATGGCGTTGACCGGCTCGAAGAAGGCCGCGGCCTCCTCGATCGGCATGTCCAGCACCTCGGCGATGGTCTTGCCCTTGTAGTGCACCTCCAGGGTCTCCCGGTTGTACCGGGCGCCCTTGCACACCTCGCACGGCACGTAGACGTCCGGCAGGAAGTTCATCTCGATCTTGATGGTGCCGTCGCCCGCGCAGGCCTCGCAGCGGCCGCCCTTGACGTTGAAGGAGAACCGGCCCGGCTGGTAGCCGCGCACCTTCGCCTCGGTGGTGGCCGCGAACAGCTTGCGGATGTGGTCGAACACCCCGGTGTAGGTGGCCGCGTTCGAGCGCGGGGTCCGGCCGATCGGCGACTGGTCGACCTGCACCAGCTTGTCCACCTGGTCCAGCCCGGTGACCCTGGTGTGCCGCCCCGGCACCTGCCGCGCGCCGTTGAGCTTGTTCGCCAGCACGGTGGCCAGGATGTCGTTGACCAGCGTCGACTTGCCCGAGCCGGACACACCGGTGACCGCGACCAGGCAGCCCAGCGGGAACTCCACGTCGATGCCGCGCAGGTTGTGCTCGCGCGCGCCGACCACGGTCAGCTGCCGCTTGCGGTCCACCGGCCGCCGCAGCGCGGGCATCGGGATCTCCCTGACCCCGGCCAGGTACTGCCCGGTGACCGACTTCGCGTTGGTCAGCAGCTCCTCGTACGGCCCGCTGTGCACCACCTGGCCGCCGTGCTCACCGGCGCCGGGGCCGATGTCGACCACCCAGTCCGAGGTGCGGATGGTGTCCTCGTCGTGCTCGACCACGATCAGCGTGTTGCCCAGGTCGCGCAGCCGGGACAGCGTCTCGATCAGCCGGTGGTTGTCCCGCTGGTGCAGGCCGATGGACGGCTCGTCCAGCACGTACAGCACGCCCACCAGCCCGGACCCGATCTGGGTGGCCAGCCGGATGCGCTGGGCCTCGCCGCCGGAGAGGGTGCCGGAGGCGCGGTCCAGCGAGAGGTAGTCCAGGCCGACGTCGAGCAGGAAGCCGAGCCGGGCCTGCACCTCCTTGAGCACCGCGGCGGCGATCATCTTCTGCCGCCGGTCCAGCTGCAGCCCGTTGAGGAACTCGGCGCAGTCGCGCACGCTCATCGCGCAGACGTCCGCGATGGACTTCTCGCCCTGGCTGCGGTGGCCGAGGGTGACCGCGAGGATCTCCGGCTTGAGGCGGGTGCCGCGGCAGGCCGGGCACGGCACCTCCCGCATGTAGCCCTCGTACTTCTCCCGCATGTAGTCGGACTCGGTCTGCTCCTGCCGCCGCTCCAGGAACGGGATGACGCCCTCGAAGTTGGCGTAGTAGGAGCGCTCGCGGCCGTACTTGTTGCGGTAGCGGACGTGCACCTGCTTGTCGACGCCGTGCAGCACCGCCTTCTGCGCGCTGGCCGACAGGCGCTTCCACGGCGCGTCGATCCGGAAGCCGATGGTCTCGGCCAGCGACTCCAGCAGCCTGCCGTAGTACTCGGCGGCCTGCCCGCTGGCCCACGGCGCCACCGCGCCCTCGGCCAGCGACAGCTCGTCGTCCGGCACGACCAGCTCCGGGTCGACCTCCTTGCGCACGCCGATGCCGGTGCAGTCCGGGCAGGCGCCGTAGGGCGAGTTGAACGAGAACGACCGCGGCTCCAGGTCGTCCACCGTGAGCGGGTGCGCGTTCGGGCAGGCCAGGTGCTCGGAGAAGCGGCGCTCGCGGTGCGGGTCGTCCTCCGGCTTGTCCACGAACTCCAGCACGACCAGGCCGTCGGCCAGCCGCAGCGCGGTCTCCACCGAGTCGGTCAGCCGCTGCTTGGCATTGGCCTTCACCGCGAGCCGGTCGATGACCACCGCGATGTCGTGCTTCTCCTGCTTCTTCAGCTTCGGCGGGTCGGACAGCGAGTGCACCGCGCCGTCCACCCTGGCCCGCGAGTAGCCCTGGGACTGGAGCTGCTCGAACAGGTCGACGAACTCGCCCTTGCGCCCGCGCACGATCGGGGCCAGCACCTGGAACCGCTCGCCCTCGCCCATGGCCAGCACCTGGTCCACGATCTGCTGCGGGCTCTGCTTGCTGATCAGCTCGCCGCAGACCGGGCAGTGCGGCTTGCCCGCGCGCGCGTAGAGCAGGCGCAGGTAGTCGTAGACCTCGGTGATGGTGCCGACCGTCGAGCGCGGGTTCCGGCTGGTGGACTTCTGGTCGATGGACACCGCGGGCGAGAGGCCCTCGATGAAGTCGACGTCCGGCTTGTCCATCTGGCCGAGGAACTGGCGCGCGTAGGCCGAGAGCGACTCGACGTACCGGCGCTGGCCCTCGGCGAAGATCGTGTCGAAGGCCAGGCTCGACTTGCCCGAGCCGGAGAGCCCGGTGAACACGATCATGCTGTCACGCGGCAGGTCGAGATCGACTCCGCGCAGGTTGTGCTCGCGTGCGCCACGAACGACGAGACGGTCGGCCACTGAGGTGGGGTCCCTTCACAAGGGTCTTGCGGTCTTGGGGCAAGGCAGAAGCCATGCTAAGCCGACCCACCGACATTCGTTCGCGCAGGTGTTCGAACGATCTAGGAATCGGCCTTGGCGCCTGCAAGGCTCACGTGCCTGGTCTCCTTCGATGTGAGGTAGACCACCAGGCTGACCAGGCACAACACTGCGATGTACCAAGGGTACAGGGCTCCCGAACCCGCTGCTGTGAGCTGTTCCACGACGTAGGGCGCGGTGCCGCCGAACACCGCCACGGTCAGCGAGTACGGCAGTCCGAGGCCCGCCGAGCGCACCTCGGTGGGGAACAGCTCGGCCATCGCCACCGGCGCCACCGCTCCGTAACAGGCGAACAGCAGCAGCCCGCCGGACATCACTAGGAAGAGTGACAGCGGCGAACTGGAGATGAGCCCGAACAACGGCACGACCAGCAGCAGGTAGCCCGCGGCGAACACGATCAACAGCGGCTTTCGCCCGATCCGGTCGGAAATCGACCCCAGCAGGGGGAGCGCCAGGACCATCAGCAGCTGGGCGGCCACCGAGGCCCACTGCGCGCCGGTGGCGGCCATGCCGTGCGCCTTCTGCGCGTAGGTGGGCAGGTAGACCGCGAAGGTGTAGTACGCGGCGGTCGCGCCCGCGGTGAACCCGACCACGCGCAGCGCGGCGCCGGGGTGGCGGCGCAGCACCTCCAGCGTGGGCCTGGCCACCCTGCGGTCCTTGCCGAGCAGGAACGCCTCGGTCTCCTCCAGGGCGCGCCGCAGGTAGAGGCCGTAGACGCCGAGCAGCGCGCCGACCGCGAACGGGATCCGCCAGGCCCAGTCGGCCAGCGCCTCGCGGCCCAGGGTGGCGGTGAGCAGGGTGAGCACCAGGGTCGCGGCGATGGTGCCGAGCACGTTGCTGACGTAGATGAAGCTGCTGTAGAAGCCGCGCCTGCCGGTCGGCGCCAGCTCGGCCAGGTAGGTCGAGGAGGAGGCGAACTCGCCGCCGGTGGACAGGCCCTGGGCGATCCGGGCGAGCAGCAGCAGGCCGGGCGCGAACAGCCCGATCTGCTCGTAGGTGGGCGCGACCGCGATCAGCAGGCTGCCGCCGGCCATCAGGATCACCGAGAGGCTGAGCCCGGCGCGGCGGCCGTGCCGGTCGGTGAAGGCGGCCAGCAGGGCGCCGCCGAGCGGCCGGAAGAAGAAGCCGACGGCGAAGATCAGCAGGGTGCTCAGGGTGCCCGCGGTGGGGTCGTCCTTGGGGAAGAACTGGGGCGCGAAGAACACCGCGAAGATCGCGTAGGCGTTCCAGTCGAACCACTCCAGGCCGTTGCCGATGGAGGCGGCGACCAGGCCCTTGCGGCGGTCGGCCGGGGTCGGCGCGACCGGGGTGTCTGTTGTGGACACAGGGCCTCCAGCAGGTCGGAACGGTCCGTACGGTGCAGATCAAACCTCTTGGGGGTGTCCGAGGGCCACAATTTCCACGATGTGAGCACCACATTCGGCCGAAGCGGACGAGTAGCCTGGGTCCCTAGGATCAAGGACTTCGTCACAGACACCGGACACGCCTACCAGTCGGGGAGGGGCGCTATGACCGGATTAGCACGCCAGCTGACGGGAGTTTCCGTGCCATCACCGCGCCGCAGTCCCGCCGATGCCGCGGCCAGGGCGAGCACCGCCCTGGACGCGCTGGAACGCGCGGACCAGCGGCTGCTCCAAGCCGTCACCGAGCTCGGTGACGCGGGGGTGCGCGGTGCGAGCGGACTGCCGGACTGGACCAGGGGTCACCTGCTGACCCACCTGGCCCGCAACGCCGATGCCCTGCTGAACCTGGTGATCTGGGCGCGCACCGGGGTCGAGCACCCGATGTACGCCAGCCGCGCGGACCGGGACGCCGACATCGAGGAAGGCGCCAACCGCAGGCTCCGGCTGCTGCAAGAGGACCTGGTGGCCGCGAGCGAGCGGTTCGCCGCGGCGGCCAGGGCGCTGAGCGAGACGGCCTGGACCGCGGACATCCAGCACACCAGCGGCACCCCGTTCGTGGCGCACGAGATCCCGTGGCTGCGGGTGCGCGAGGTGTGGGTGCACCTGGTGGACCTCGATGTCGGCGTCGGGTTCGAGGACATCGACCCCGCGGTGCTGGGCGAGCTGATCGGCAGTTCGCTCGCGGTGTACGGGGAACGGCCGGGCGCGCCCGCGCTGCAGCTGGAGGTCGAGCTGCCCGAGGGCGGTCAGCGGGTCTGGACGCTCGAGGGCTCGGACGCTCCGGCCGCGGTGGTGCGCGGGGAAGCGCCGGCCATGCTGGCCTGGCTGACCGGGCGCGGGGACGGCACCGCGTTGTCCGGCACCGTGCCCGAACTGCCCCGCTGGCTCTGACGCCGACGGCGGATCCTGCTGGTGGTGAGGAGCCGGAACAGCGGCTTCTCCACCAGCCGGGTGAGCAGCCAGCCGAGCAGCACCAGCGCGCCGAGCACCAAGGCCAGCCGCGCCCAGGAGTCGACGCCGATTCGCTTGAGCCCCAACGAGATCAGCGAGCCGACCTGGTAGTTGACCAGGTACACGCCGAAGGAGATGCCGGCCAGCCAGGCCAGCGGCCTGCCCAGCGAGCGCAGCACCGGCAGGTTCCACACCGGCCGTCGCGCGGCCAGCGCCATCAGCGCCACCATGCCGGCCAGCGCCGCCGCTCCCCCGGGCTCGCCGAGATGCCATTCCTGGGCCGCGGCGGCCGCGGCGAGCAACAATCCGAACTGGACCGGGCTGATCCGGCGGCGGGACCACAGCCAGATGGCCAGGCCGACCGCGAACAGGTGGGTGCGGTTGAGCTGGAGCATGCCGAACCACCAGTCGAGTGAGGCGGAGTGCTCGCGCAGCCAGCTCAGCGGCAACGGCGCGAGCACCAGCGCCCAGCACAGGATCCGCAGGTCCCGATAGGACCATTTCCAGCACGCGGCCAGCACCGCGGCCACCACGAACGCGGTCATCTGGAGCTGGAGGGTCCAGTAGCTGATGTCCACGAAGTCGGCGTCCGGGACGCGAGCCTGGAGCAGGGCCAGGTTGGCCAGGTAGTCGTGCAGGTCCAGGCCGCCGGTCCAGTCCGCGGGCGCGATGTTGGTGCGCAGCAGGTAGGTGACGGTGACCGCGAGCCAGTAGGCGGGCAGCAGCCGCGCCACCTTGTGCCAGACAAAACGCCCGGAACGCCCGCGCGCCAAGGTCCGCGCGGTGAAGTAGGCGGAGATCACCAGCAGGCTGTTGGCCCCGACCTGGATGCCGAACCGGAACGGCATGCCGCCCAGCTCGGGATGGTCGTGCGGCCCGAGGTTGGTGGCGTGCTGTAACAACACCGCCGTCACGGCGAGGACGCGGATGAGGTCCCAGCTGACATGACGGGTGGTGGCCACGACCGGCGGCGCGGAGGCCGGCGGCGCTGGTGTCGCGGCTGCGGTGGAGGAGTTCGGCACGTCGCTCACAGAGGGGGCTGGGAGGTGCTGGTGATCGTTTGCAGCCCAACCCTAAGCCCCATTGCTGAGCGTGACCTGAAGAGGGATCCCACCCCCGAATGCCGCAGGAAAACACGCCCCGCCGATAGCGGTCCGCGACCGGATCCCCCCAGGTACTACGGTGGTCCCGTGGAGGTCCTCGAGAACTACACCGGCCATGTCGAGCCCGGCGGCCCAGCCGCCCGCCGCACCCTGGCCCACCTGACGATCACCAAACTGTCCGTGGGCGGAGACTGGAACAACAACGCCTACCTCCTGGTGTGCCGCACCACCGGCGACGCCCTCCTGATCGACGCCGCCAACGACGCGGAACGCCTCCTGGACCTCCTGGGCCACGACGCCAACCGCCCCCGCCTGCGCGCCGTCGTCACCACCCACCAACACCCCGACCACTGGCAAGCCCTGGGCGCGGTGGCCGGCGCCACCGGGGCCCAGATCGTGGTCCACCCCCTCGACGCCGACCCCCTGCCCGCCCCGCCGGACGTGCTGGTCGAGCACGGCGACACGGTGACCGTGGGCGAGAGCGAGCTCGAGGTGATCCACCTGCGCGGGCACACGCCGGGGTCGATCGCGTTGCTGTACCGGGATCCGGAGAGCACCGGGCACCTGTTCACCGGGGACTCGCTGTTCCCTGGTGGGGTGGGGAAGACGGGGTCGCCGGAGGACTTCCAGTCGTTGATCGCGGATGTGTCGGAGCGGTTGTTCGACTACCTGCCGGATGACACCTGGTTCTATCCGGGGCATGGGGACGACTCCACTATTGGGGCGGAGCGGCCGAAGCTCAGCGAATGGCGCGAACGCGGCTGGTGAGCTGAGACTCGTGCAAGATGGCACCGTCTGACAAGTTCAGACGGTGCCATCTTGTCCGTCCGCACTTCGCGTGCACAGTTCAGTTGCTGTCACATTGTGGGGAGACTTGTGACCACCGCGATTGCCCTGTTCGCATTAGCCGGAATTGTAGCTCTCATAGTATTTGTCAGAGTCCGATGGCGACGCAGGCTCGACCTGCAATTTTACCACCAATGGGCTCGGATGCAGAACTACTCGCAGAGCACGCCAGACGTCGAGATCGCCTTTGTGACACGCGTGTATCAGACCGCCAGGCGGGGCTCCAAGGCACTTATCAGGTGGCCCACAGGCTATACCCAGGACACCTGGTTCCATTTCAACTGGCCTCGCGCGGGTAGCACCGTGCTGCTACGCGGATCCACGGGGTGGGGACCACACAACCGCAATCCCGAGGTCTTCTACGTGAACCAGGACCAACTGCTGGACCTGTTACCGCCGGGTGCCATGGCCGCTGTCGAACGCCAACGGCGGCGCGAGGCCAAGCGCACCGGCTGATCGCCGAGGTCGGCGCACCTGACGCCACCAGGAGTCGCGCGGGGCGGATCGGGTTTCGCTGTGCGAACAGGTGCTCGGGGCGGTCCTACGTTCGGGTCCATGGAGACCGAACAGGTTGTGGAGATCTACACCGATGGCGCGTGCCGCGGGAATCCCGGCCCCGGCGGCTGGGGTGCGGTGTTGCGGTGTGGCGGGCATGAGCGGGAGCTGTACGGCGGTGAGCCGGGGCCGACCACGAGCAACCGGATGGAGTTGATGGCGCCCATCCAGGCGGTGCGGGCGCTGACCCGGCCGTGTGCGGTGCGGGTCTTCAGCGACAGCCGTTACCTGACCGACGGGATGGGGATCAGCGTGGCACGGTGGAAGGCCAATGGCTGGCTGGCGAAGGGGAACCGGCCGGTGCCCAACGCCGATCTGTGGCGGTTGCTGGACGATGTCGTTGCGCCGCACCGGGTTGAGTGGCGGTGGGTGAAGGGGCACTCGGGGATTCCGGAGAACGAGCGGGCGGATCGGCTGGCGGGCCGGGGTGTGCGGGAGGTGACCGGGGGCGGCGCGCGGGTGTCGTGGCGAGCGGGTGGGAAACGTGAGCCGGTGCCGCGATCGGCGGTGCCCGCTCAGCGGCGGTGTTCGGCGATCACCAAGGCGGGCCGGGCCTGTCCGATCGAGGCTGGGCCGGATGGGCTCTGCCATGTGCACGATCCGGCGTTGCAGTGCCGGGCGGCGCGGAAGAACGGCAAGCCGTGCGCGGTCGCGACCGGGGGTGGGCGGTGTGCGCGGCATCGGGACGCGGCGGTGGTGCCCGATCTGTTCTCGGGCTGAGGGTGGGGGCCGCGTGGGTGTGCGGCCCCCACCTGGGGTCAGCGCGCCTCCGGCTCGTAGCCCAGGTTCGGGCGGAGCCAGCGTTCTACTTCCGGCAGGGGCATGTCGCGGCGCTTGGCGTAGTCGTGGACCTGGTCCTTGCCGAGGCGGCCGACGGTGAAGTACTTGGCCTCGGGGTGTTGGAAGATCAGGCCGCTGACCGCGGCGGCTGGGGTCATGGCGAAGGAGGTGGTGAGGGCCAGGCCCAGTTTTTCGGCTTCGAGCAGGTCGAAGAGCTCGCGTTTTTCGCTGTGGTCGGGGCTGGCCGGGTAGCCCAGGGCGGGGCGGATGCCGCGGAAGCGTTCGGCGTGCAGGTCGGCCAGGTCGGGCTGGGTGTCCGGCTCGAACCAGGCTCGGCGGGCTTCCAGGTGGGCCCATTCGGCGAAGGCTTCGGCGAGGCGGTCGGCGAGGGCCTTGACCATGATGGCGCGGTAGTCGTCGTGCTTGGCCTCGTACTCGGCGGAGAGCTCCTCGGCGCCGTGGATGGCCACCGCGAAACCGCCCAGGTAGTCGCCTTCCGGTGCCACGTAGTCGCTCAGGCAGCGGTTGGGGCGGTTCTCCGGCTTCTGGGTCTGCTGGCGCAGCATCGGCAGCCGCACACCGCCGGGGGTGCCGTTGTCCACCACGATGTCGTCGCCCTCGCTGCGGGCCGGCCAGAAGCCGTAGACGCCCTTCGCCTGGAACCGGCCCTCGGCGATGATCTGGTCCAGCAGCACGTTGGCGTCGTCGAAGAGCTCCTTCGCCACCGGGTTCTCCAGGATCTTCGGGTACTTGCCCTTGAGCTCCCAGGCCAGGAAGAAGAACGTCCAGTCGACCATGCCGCGCAGGGTGGTCAGGTCGGGCGTCACCGTGCGGATGCCGGTGAAGTCCGGGGTGGGCAGGTCCTCGAAGGAGACCAGCTCGTAGTTGGCGCGGGCCGCCTCCACGGTCAGCAGCGGCTTGTGCTCGCGGGCCTCGTGCTGCACGCGCAGGCGGTCCTGGTCGACCCGGTTGCGCTGGGCCAGTTCCTCGGCGCGGTCCGGGTCGAGCAGGTCGGAGACCACGCCCACCACCCTGGAGGCGTCCAGCACGTGCACGGTGGTGCCCTCGTAGGCAGGCGCGATGCGCACCGCGGTGTGCTGCCGGGAGGTGGTCGCGCCGCCGATGAGCAGCGGCAGCTTCAGGCCGCGCCGCGCCATCTCGGCGGCCACGTTGACCATCTCGTCCAGGGACGGGGTGATCAGGCCGGACAGGCCGATCGCGTCGGCGCCCTCGGCCACCGCGGTGTCCAGGATCTTGGCCGCGGGCACCATCACGCCCAGGTCGATGACCTCGTAGTTGTTGCAGCCCAGCACCACGCCGACGATGTTCTTGCCGATGTCGTGCACGTCGCCCTTGACCGTGGCCATCACGACCTTGCCGTTGCCGCGGCTCTCGGTGACCACCCCGGCCAGGCGGGCCGCCTCCTTCTCCGCCTCCATGAACGGTTCCAGGTAGGCCACCGACCGCTTCATCACGCGGGCGCTCTTGACCACCTGCGGCAGGAACATCTTGCCCGCGCCGAACAGGTCGCCGACGATCTTCATGCCGTCCATCAGCGGACCCTCGATCACCTCAAGGGGCCTGGGCAGCAGCTGGCGGGCCTCCTCGGTGTCCTCCTCGATGAAGTCCACGATGCCGTGCACCAGCGCGTGCGAGAGCCGCTCGCCCACCGGCGCCTCGCGCCAGGACAGGTCCAGCACCCGCTTGGTGCCGCTGCCGCTGACCGTCTCGGCGTGCGCGACCAGCCGGTCGGTGGCGTCCGGGCGGCGGTCGAAGAGCACGTCCTCGACCAGTTCCAGCAGGTCAGCCGGGATGTCGGCGTAGACGGCGAGCTGGCCGGCGTTGACGATTCCCATGTCCAGGCCGACCTGGGTGGCGTGGTACAGGAACGAGGAGTGCATGGCCTCGCGGACCACGTCGTTGCCGCGGAAGGAGAAGGACAGGTTGGAGATGCCGCCGCTGATCCGCACGCCCGGACAGCGCTGCTTGATCAGCGGCAGCGCGTCGATGAAGGCCTTGGCGTAGCCGTTGTGCTCGCTGATGCCGGTGGCCACGGCGAGCACGTTCGGGTCGAAGATGATGTCCTCGGCCGGGAAGCCGGCCTGCTGGGTCAGCAGGTCGTAGGCGCGGCCGCAGATGGACACCTTGCGCTCGGTGGTGTCGGCCTGGCCCTCCTCGTCGAAGGCCATCACCACCACGCCCGCGCCGTAGTCGCGGATCCGCCTGGCCTGGGCGAGGAACTGCTCCTCACCCTCCTTCAGGCTGATCGAGTTGACGATTCCCTTGCCCTGCACGCACTTCAGCCCGGCTTCGAGCACGCTCCAGCGGGAGCTGTCGATCATCACCGGGATGCGCGCGATCTCCGGCTCGGTGGCGATCAGGTTGAGGAAGTTGGTCATCGCCCGCTCGCTGTCGAGCAGGTCGGCGTCCATGTTGACGTCCAGGATGTTCGCGCCGCCGCGGACCTGCTCCAGCGCGACGTTGGCCGCGGTCTGGTAGTCGTTGGCCTCGATCAGCCTGCGGAACTTGGCCGAGCCGGTGACGTTGGTCCGCTCACCGATCATCACGAAGCCGGTGTTCTCGGTGATCTCGAACGGCTCCAGGCCGCTGAACCTGGTGCGGTGCGCCGGTTCCGGCACGATGCGCGGCTTGAGCGAGGAGACCGTCTCGGCAATCTTCCTGATGTGCGCCGGGGTGGTGCCGCAGCAGCCGCCGACGATGTTGACCATGTTGGACTCGACGAACTCGGCGAGCAGCTCCGCGGTCTGCGCCGGGGTCTCGTCGTAGCCGCCGAAGGCGTTGGGCAGGCCCGCGTTGGGGTGCGCCGACGTGTAGGTGTTGGCGAAGCGGGCCAGATCGGCCACGTGCGGGCGCATCTCCGCGGCGCCGAGCGAGCAGTTCAGGCCGACCACCATCGGGTCGGCGTGCTCGATGGAGCTCCAGAACGCCTCGACGGTCTGCCCGGACAGGGTGCGGCCGGACAGGTCGACGATGGTCACCGAGATCCACAGCGGCAGGTGCGGGGCGACCTCGCGGGCGGCGGCGATGGCGGCCTTGCAGTTCAGCGTGTCGAAGATGGTCTCCACCAGCAGCAGGTCCACCCCGCCCTCGGCCAGCGCCGAGATCTGCTCCGCGTAGGTGTCCTTGACCTGCTGGAAGTTCACCGCGCGGTAGCCGGGGTCCTCCACCCGGGGCGACAGCGACAGGGTCACGTTCAGCGGCCCGATCGAGCCGGCGACGAACTTGCCTCCTGCCTCGTCCGCGGCCTGCCTGGCCAGCTGGGCCGCGGAGATGTTCATCTCGCGGACGTGCTTCTCCATCAGGTAGTCGGCCTGGCCGATCCCGGTGGCGGTGAAGGTGTTGGTGGTGGTGATGTCCGCGCCCGCGTCCAGGTACTGGCGGTGGATGTCCAGCACCAGGTCGGGACGGGTGATGTTGAGCAGATCAGGGTCGCCGGTGACGTCCCGGGCGTGGTTGGCCCAGTGGTCGCCGTAGTAGTCCTCCGGCTTGAGCGCGGCGTTCTGGAACATGGTGCCCCACGCGCCGTCGAGCACCACCACCCGCTGTGCCAGCAGCTCCTTGAGCTCCTGCGTGCGGTCACCGTTGTTACCCACCGAATGCACCTCCCGACTCAGTCTGGGAGGCGCCCTTTGGTGTCTTCGAACCGGTCGAGCGTGGCGGGCCGGAACCCGTTGCAGCGCCTCTCGACCTTCAGCGAAGAGGGTACCGAACAACCCTGTACGCCGCGTCGCGTGATTCAGCTACTTGAGGAACCGGCCGAAGTGGTCTCCCCAGACCTGCTTCTCCAGCGGTACGGCCACACTGCCGCCCCCGGCGGAGTCTAGCGAAGTGCCCACTCAGTGCCGATCTGTCCTGCCTGTTGGGATGGCCCCGGATGTGCGCAGGTCACCGGTCTGGCCTCGATCCGGGCCACCACCTCGGGCGAGCCGAACCGGCGGTCGATCTGACGGACCGCCGCCGCCCAGTCACGGCGGGTGCGGATCCGGGACAGGCAGTCCAGCACGAACGGGTCGAGCCAGCGGGCCCTGGAGCGCTGCCACAGTTCCACTGGATCCTCGGTCAGGAGGCTGCCGACGGTGCCCCGGTAGATCGGCAGGTCGCGGGCCGCACCCGGCCGCGGATGGCGCCCGGCCGGGTGCTTTCCCTGGGCCGTTCAGGCGACCGGCTTCCGGTTCGCGTCAGGTGTCCGCCGTCCGCGAGTTAGGTCAGCGGGATCAGGTCGGCTCGGGGAGGAGCGACATGGGACGACGTATCGGTGGCGCGGGCGGCGGTTCGGATCCGGCGGGCAAGGGCGGTGCCGTCGTGGTCGCCGCGGTGGCCGCGGTGGCGCTGGCCGGCGCGGCCGGGGCCGGTGGCGGGCTGGGACTGGGCGGTGCGGGCGGTGCCGGCGGCGGCTCGGGTGGTGGCGCGGCGAACTCGGCCGCCTCGCGGAACATCAGCGCGCGGAAGAGCGAGGGCAAGAAGTCGGCGAAGAGCGGCAAGGCGGAACAGGCGTGGCAGCGGCTGGGCACCCGGCAGCTGCGCAAGGAGGTCAGGACCGCGGCCGAGTGCCTGTCCCACTCCTTCGGCCGGGTCCGCGAGTTCTTCGCGCACACCCCGTGCAAGTCACTCGACCGAGCGCTGTTCAGCATCGGCGACGGCGAGGGGAACGTGGTGGTCGTCTCGGTCGTCTGGGTGCGCTTCCGCACCAAGGGGCAGGCGGAGGACTTCCGGCGGCTCAGCGATGTGCACGGTTCCGGTGACATCACGCCGCTGGGGGCGGAACTGCTGGAGCTGCGGGACATCCGGTTCAGCGGCCACAACTACGACGCGCAGCCAAACGGCAACGCGGTGGTGATCGCGGAAACCGAGACCGCGGCGGGCAGCCTGAGCGCGGAGGCACTGGACGCGGTGGCCGAGGTCGCGGCCCAGCTCCCCCATCCCTGACCCGCGATACCCGTTCGCGGCGACCGGCTGCCCTGGCTATCGTCGCCGCGTGAGCAGCTTCCCCGAACGCGCGCGCCAGGCCGAGAACCCTGAGCTGTCCGTGCGTCAGCGCCTGCTCGCGCTCAAGGACTGCGTCTCCAGGTTCCCGCTCTACGGCCACCAGGCCACCTGGCAGCACCTCATCTCCTGGGCCCGGATCCCATTGCGGCCGGAGGACGACCTGGACTCGTTCACCCGGGCGGTGGCTGAGCTGCGGGGCGCCAGGGAGCTGTGGCTGCCGTTGACGGCGGAGTTCGCGGCGCGGCGGCGGGCGGAGAAGGCGGTGGGGCGGCGGCAGGTCCCGCGGCGGGACCGGTGGTTGACCTGGCGGTTGGAGGTGTACTGCCCCAATCCGGCGTTGCGGCCGGTGGAGTCGATGGCGCGGGTGGTGGCGCGGGTCGTCGCGGCGCATCGGGACGGGTCGGTGTTCGAGCGGGACTGCGTGGTGTGCGGGGCCGGTCGGCCGGTGGAGCAGGCGTGTCCGGGGTGTGGCGTGAGCATCCTGGGGCGGTCGGCCTGGCGGTGGCGCTGACCTGCGCGGGTATCGTCCCGGTGTGCCGGACGACGAGAACGTGGTGGAGATCTACACCGACGGGGCCTGCATCCCAAACCCCGGTCCTGGTGGCTGGGGCGCGGTGTTGCGGTACGGACGCCACGAGAAGGAGATCTGCGGCGGCGAGCCCGGGGTGACCACGAACAACCGGATGGAGCTGATGGCGCCGATCAGCGCGCTGGAGGGGCTCACCCGGCCCTCGGTGGTGCACATCCACACCGACAGCACCTACGTGCGCAACGGGGTCACCGCCTGGATGGCGAAGTGGGAGAAGAACGGCTGGCTCAGCTCGCGCAAGGAGCCGGTGAAGAACGTGGACCTGTGGCAGCGGCTGGGGGCGGCCGCGGCGCGGCACCGGGTGGAGTGGTTCTGGGTCAAGGGGCACGCGGGGCATCCGGAGAACGAGCGGGCGGACCGGTTGGCGCTCAAGGGGTTGCAGGAGGCGATGGCGCAGGCATCCGGGTGAATCCCGGTTTCCAGGGAGTTCGGCGCCGCCCGGGGTCGTAGGTTGGCGGGAAGTCGACCTAGGGGGACTGGGTGGGGATCAGCGCGCACGCGCAGCGGGAGGTGGCTCGGCGGGCCGAGGCGGTGCTGACCGAGCGCGCGCCGGGGCTGGACGCGGTGTCGCGGCGGGTGCTGACCGCGCTGCTGGCCAGGACCGCGACCGGGGCCCGGCTGCTGGTGCGGCCCGAACCCGTTGCGGGACAGGCGGTTGCCTTCCTGGTGGCGGGGCGTGGGGTGTTCGCGGTGCTGATCGGGGAGCAGGTGCCCTCCGACACCGAGCTGGGACAGACCGTGCTGCACGCGGAGCAGCGGTGCGCGGGGGTCGCCGGGCCGCGCGGGCAGGTGCTGGCGCGCAGTGCGATCCACCTCGCGGTGGTGCTGGGCGGGGAGGCCGGGGCACCTCGGGAGCGCCGGCTGGGCTGGGTGCTGACCGAGGCGCAGCTGCCCGAGCTGTTCCGCCGGGAGGCCGCGCACCTGGACCGGACGCAGGTGGATTCCGTTGCCGCGCAACTGGTTGAGCGGCTGCCGGAGTACCTGGAGCTGCGGGTGTCGCCGCCGGAGCGGGAACAGCCCGCCGAGGGGCTGCTGGAGCTGGCGGAGATCACCGAGGACCAGGTGGGGGCGGCGCAGCGGCGGCCGTTCGAGAGCTGGCTGACCTTCCTGCACCCGCGCCAGCAGGCGGTGGCGGTGCGGGACTACAGCGGACCGGCGCGGATCAGCGGACCCGCTGGGACGGGCAAGACCGTGGTCGCGCTGCACCGGCTGCGGCACCTGGCCCGGCGCAGCACCGGGCCGCTGCTGTTCACCACCTTCGTGCGCACGCTTCCGTTGGTGCACAAGGCTTCCTTCGCCCGGCTGGCGCCGGAGCTGGCCGACCGGGTGGAGTTCACCAACTTGCACGCCTGGGCGCGGGAGTTCCTGCGCGAGCGCGGGCACCAGCTGACCATCCGTTCCTCCTCGGCGGAGACCGCGTTCAGCCGGGCCTGGATGGCACATCGCCTTGCCCTGCAAGAGATCGAGGACGTCGGCTACTGGCGGACCGAGATCGACCGGGTGATCAAGGGTCGCGGGGTGGGCAGCCTGGCCGAGTACCAGCGCACCCCGCGCCGGGGTCGGGTGCGGCGGCTGGACAGCGGGCAGCGGGAGCTGGTGTGGGCGCTGTTCCAGAGCTACCAGCGCTATCTGGCCGAACGCGGGCTGCACGACCACAACGACCTGATCGCGCTGGCCCTGGCCGAGCTGCGCCGGGAACCGCCGCAGCGGCCGTACGCGGCGGTGGTGGTGGACGAGGTGCAGGACATCACGCTGATGGGGTTGCGGCTGCTGCGCGAGCTGGCCGGGGACGGGCCGAACCGGCTGCTGCTGGTCGGCGACGGGCAGCAGCAGGTCTACCCGGGCGGCTGGCGGCTGTCCGACGCCGGGATTCCGGTGCAGGGCCGGGGCGAGGTGCTGCGGGTCAACTACCGGAACCGGGCCGAGGTGCTGGGTTTCGCGCAGCGGTTCGACGCCACCAACCAGGTCGACGACCTGGACGGCGCGGCCGGGGTCGGGTTGCGCGAGGCCGAGTCGGCCAACGAGGGCGGGGAGATCCAGTCCTGGCGCGGGCCGGAGGCGGAGCTGGGTCTGGCGCTGCGCTCGGCGCTGGCCGGTTCGACCGTCCCGAGTGGACGGACGGCGGTGATCGTGTTCCACCGCAAGGACCTGGACCGGTGCACGGCGCTGTTGCGTGCGGCCGGGATTCCGATGCTACGGCTGGACGACTACGTGGGCGCGGAGGACGACCGGGTCAAGGTGGGCACGGTGCACCGGGCCAAGGGGCTGGACTTCCAGGCGGTGCTGGTGGTCGAGTTCGGCGCGCGGCCCAAGGAGGACGAGGAGCAGCGGGCGCTGCGCGAGCGGCAGCAGCTGGTCGCGGCGACCAGGGCGCGGGACTTCCTGTGGTGGGGCACCGCCGAAGCCGGGTGAGCAGCTCCGGCGGTGCCCGTCAGTTCAGCTAGACACGGCGGATCTTGGCCAGCCAGGCCGGGAGATCGCCGAGCTGCTTGCCGCCGTCCTCGGTCTGGCCGACCACCCCCCGGTACTCGGCGTCGGCCAGTGACTCGATCACCCAGCCCTCGGCGAAGGCCGCCCGGATCACCGAGTCGCTGACCTCGGGGCCGAAGCCGGGTCCCTTGTCGGACAACGCGAGCAGGTGCAGCACCGCGCCGGGACGGCACACCCGGTGCAGGCTGCGCACGTACGCGGCCCGGTCGGCCGCGCCGAAGACGTGGAACAGCGCGGAGTCCAGCACCGTGTCGTAACGCGGTTCCGGACCCAGGTCCAGCGCGTTGGCCACCTCGAACCTGGCCGGGGACTGGGCGCGGACCGCGTTGGCCCTGGCCGCGGTGATGGCCAGCGCCGAGTAGTCCACGCCGAGCACGCGGTGCCCCAGCGCGGTCAGGTGGATGGTGTGCTGGCCATCGCCGCAGCCCACGTCCAGCACCTCGCCGCGGAACTCGCCGTGTGCGGCCAGTTCCACCACCGCGGGCTGCGGTTCGCCGATCACCCACGGCGCGCTGTTCTCACGGTACGCCTGTTCGAAGGTGTCCAGACCGGTCGGCTGGTTGGCCTCGGCGAGACGTTCCTGGGCCTCGGCCATGTCCTCCTCGGTGGGCGCGTCGTCCTGGGTGAGCCGCAGCCGCCAGTAGCCGGTGAACTCGATGTCCCGCTTGGCCATCCCGCGTTCACCGACCAGGTGGCGGCGCAGCGAGCGCACCGCGCCCGCCTCCCCCGCCAGCCAGGCCAGGCCGGTGCCGGACGGGAGCTCCGCGCCGCGCACCGCGGTCAGCAGCGCGTCCGGTCCCTGGCGCACCCAGTGCAGCTCCAGCTCGGCCGCGGTCGCCAGCGGCTGCTCCTCGGCGGCATCCGGAACCTCGAGGTACACCAACGCTTTCCGGCCCGGCGCCAGCGACTCCAGCAGGGTGGCGATGGCGGGCAGGGCGGTCAGGTCACCGGCGAAGAGCACCCAGTCGGACTCGCCCAGCGGGCGGGCGTACTGCGAGTCCGGGCCGTAGCGCCCCAGCACGTCGCCGACCTCGGCACGGGCGGCCCAGGCCGTGGCCGGGCCGTCCGCGCCGCCGTGCAGCACGAAGTCGACGTCGATGGTGGCGGTCTCCGGGTGGTGCGCCCGGACGGTGTAGCTGCGCAGCACCGGGCGTTCGGCCGCCGGGATGGCCAGGTACGCCTGGTACCAGCGCATCGGGTCGCCATCCGGCGGCAGCTCGGGCAGCACCGGCTCGGTCTGGCCCGGCTGCGGGAAGCACAGCTTCAGCTGCTGGTCGGGCCAGGTGGTCAGGTTTTCCAGGCCAGGGCCGGTGAAGCTGACCCGCACCAGGTGCGGACTGAGCCTGCGGACCGCGGTGACCCGGAGGTGGTCGACAAGGGGTGGCGTCATGGTCAGACCCCCACGTAGTCGCGCAGGTGGCGGGCGGTCAGCGTGTCCGCGTTCTTCACCAGCTCGGTCGGGGTGCCCTCGAAGACGATCCGGCCGCCATCGTGCCCGGCGCCGGGTCCCAGGTCGATGATCCAGTCCGCGTGCGCCATCACGGCCTGGTGGTGCTCGATCACCACCACGGTGTTCCCGTTGTCCACCAACCGGTCCAGCAGGCCGAGCAGCTTGTCCACATCGGCCAGGTGCAGGCCGGTGGTGGGCTCGTCCAGCACGTAGGTGGCCGCGCCCTCGCCCATGTGGATGGCCAGCTTGAGCCGCTGCCGCTCGCCGCCGGAGAGCGTGGTCAGCGGCTGGCCGAGGCTGAGGTAGCCGAGGCCCACCTCGTGCATCCGGTCCAGCACGGCGTGCGCGGCGCCCTTGGCGAAGAAGTCCCGCGCCTGGGTCACCGGCATGGCCAGCACCTCGCTGATGTTCTTGCCGCGCAAGGTGTAGGTCAGCACCTCCGGGGTGAACCGGCGGCCCTCGCACTGCTCGCACACCGAGGCCACCCCGGCCATCATGGCCAGGTCGGTGTAGACCAGGCCGAGGCCCTTGCAGTTCGGGCAGGCCCCCTCGGAGTTGGCGCTGAACAGGCTGGCCTTGACCCCGTTGGCCTTGGCGAAGGCGGTGCGGATCGAGTCCAGCAGCCCGGTGTAGGTGGCCGGGTTGCTGCGCCGGGAGCCACGGATCGGGGCCTGGTCGACGATCCGGACACCGTCCTTTGTAGACAAAGAACCGTGGATCAGCGAGCTCTTGCCGGAGCCCGCCACGCCGGTGACCACGGTGAGCACGCCGAGCGGGATGTCCACGCTGACATCGCGCAGGTTGTGCAGGTTCGCGCCGGTGATCCGCAGCTGCCCGGCCGGCGTGCGCACCTCCTCGCGCAGTTGCGCCCGGTGGTCCAGGTGGCGGCCGGTGAGCGTGCCGGAAGCCCGCAGCCCGGCCACGTCGCCGGTGTAGCAGACCTGGCCGCCACCGGAACCCGCGCGCGGGCCGAGGTCGACCACGTGGTCGGCGATCTCGATCACCTCGGGCTTGTGCTCCACCACCAGCACGGTGTTGCCCTTGTCCCGCAACAACAACAGCAGCTCGTTCATCCGCTGGATGTCGTGCGGGTGCAGGCCGACGGTGGGCTCGTCGAAGATGTAGGTGACGTCGGTGAGGCTGGAACCCAGGTGCCGCACCATCTTCACCCGCTGCGCCTCACCGCCGGAGAGGGTGCCGGACTCCCGGTCCAGGCTCAGGTAGCCCAGGCCGATGCCGATCATCGAGTCCAGCGTCTCCAGCAGTCCGGCCAGCAGCGGGGCCACCGCGGGTTCGGCGATCGAGCGCAGGAACTCGGCCAGGTCGCTGATCTGCATGGCCGAGCACTCGGCGATGTTCTTGCCGTTGACCAGCGAGGCCAGCGCGGCCTGGTTGAGCCGGGCGCCCTGGCAGGACGGGCAGGTGGTGAAGGCCACCGCGCGGTCCACGAAGGCCCGGACGTGCGGCTGCATCGCCTCCCGGTCCTTGCTCAGGTACACCCGCTGCACCTTGACCACGAGGCCCTCGTAGGTGGTGTTCATCCCGGCGATGTTCATCTTGGTGGCCGGCTTGTGCAGGAAGTCCTGCCACTGCTGCTCGGTGTAGTCCTTGAGCTTGACGTCCGGGTCCACCAGGCCGGAATGCGCCAGCAGCTTCCAGTACCAGGAGTCCACCGCGAACTGGGGCACGGTGATCGCGCCCTCGTTGAGCGACTTCTCCCGGTCGACGAGCGCCTTGACGTCGATGGCGCTGGCCTTGCCGATGCCCTCGCACTCCGGGCACATGCCCTCGGGCAGGTTGAAGCTGAACGCGCCCGAGGTGCCCGCGTGCGGCTGGCCGAGGCGGCTGAAGATGATGCGCAGCATGGTGTGCGCGTCGGTGGCGGTGCCCACCGTGGAGCGGGCGTTGGCGCCCATGCGTTCCTGGTCGACCACGATCGCCGCGCTGAGGTTGCGCAGCGAGTCGACGTCCGGACGGCCCAGGGCCGGCATGAAGGACTGCAGGAACGCGCTGTAGGTCTCGTTGATCATCCGCTGCGACTCGGCCGCGATGGTGCCGAAGACCAGGGACGACTTGCCGGAGCCGGAGACCCCGGTGAAGACGGTGAGGCGACGTTTCGGAATGTCGACCGAGATATCGGCCAGGTTGTTCTCCCGTGCTCCCCTGACCTCGATCACATCGTGACTGTCGGCAGGCAGTGCCACTTGACCCCCAGAGAACTTTAGGCTGTAAAGTGATGGCCGCAGGACGGTACTTTATGGCGTAAGGAGATGCAAGTTGGTGGTCTACGCCGCCCAGGGGGACGCGGCCAGGTCGATGGCCCTGCTGTGGCGTGGCACAGCGGATGAGCAGCCAAAACCCGGTCCGAAGCAGGGGCTGGACCTGGCCGCCGTGGTCACCGCGGCGATCGAGATCGCCGATGCGGAGGGCATGGCCGCGCTGTCCATGCGCGCGGTCGGCCAGCGGCTCGGGCGCACCGCGATGGCGCTCTACACCTATGTGCCGAACAAGAACGAGCTCATCGACCTGATGTACGACCGGGTGCTGACCGAACTGCCGACCGACTACGACCTGGACGAGGGCTGGCGGGCCGCGATCACGGTGTGGGCGGAGGACACCTGGGAGTTCTACCTGCGGCACCCGTGGGTCCTGCAGGTCTCCCAGGCGCGGCCGGTGCTCGGACCCGGCGAGTTCACCGTGCTGGAGACCACGCTCGGCCTGCTCTTCGCCACCGGGCTGGACACCGAGCTGGTGCGGCGGCTGGTCGGGGCGCTCTCGCAGTACGTGCGCGGGGCCGCGCAGCCGATCGCCGAGGCGCGGCAGGCGCTGGTCGCGACCGGGCAGACCGACGAGGAGTGGTGGTTCGGGCGCTCGGCGCACCTGGGCGAGGTGGCCCCGGAGTTCGCCACCCGGTTCCCGCTGCTGGCGCGGCTACAGGAGAGCCCGGAGGAGGACCGGGGGGACACGCCGTACCTGGAGTTCGAGGCGCGGAAGACCTTCGAGGCCGGGCTGGCGGTGCTGCTGGACGGGATCGAGGTCGCCCGGCAGCGGGCCGGTCTGGACCTGGGTTTCAGCCCAGCGTGAAAGGGCGGCGGTCCCCGGCCGCTGGTGGCTAGGCTCGCCGCGATCTCCGCGCCGGACGGAGCCTGAACCCGTTGGGGACCCGATGAAGAAGCTGTTGGCCACCGCGACGGTGGCAGGCACGATGCTGACCGGCGTGCTCGTCGGAGCCGGCACCGCCAGCGCCGCGAACCCGACCAA
The DNA here is from genome assembly GCF_053591555.1 of Crossiella sp. NPDC003009. NCBI lineage: Bacteria > Bacillati > Actinomycetota > Actinomycetes > Pseudonocardiales > Pseudonocardiaceae > Crossiella > Crossiella sp. NPDC003009. The sequence continues at coordinate 49,892 of NZ_JBSFUA010000050.1, forward strand.
GCGCTGCGACCCGAACCCGGACCGGAGCTGCAGCCTGGCCTCGGGGTTCTTCCCCGGCGGCACCATCTCCATCGACATCGACGCGTGGCTGCGCCCTGGCGCCCAGGACACCTACTTCACCTTCACCATCGGCAACTGCAAGGGCGGCGCCTACGCCAACGAGCCCGCGCGCAGCTGGACCTGCACGCTGCCGGCCAGCTACTACACGCTCACCGCGCGGGCCAGCTTCGATGCCCCCACCTGGGAGCTCGGTCTCCGCTGGTGATGCCGCGCGCGGGGCCCTCCGCCCCGAGGGCCCCGCGCCTCAGCGCACCGCGAACGGGGTGCGCCTGCGGTCCCTGGAGTCGTTGTCGTGCAGGTACTTCCGGGTGATCCGCTCGCGCTCGAGCTTCTCCCAGGTGTCCGCGACCCCGGCCAGCCAGCTGGCCACCGAGTGCGCGGTCCCGGTCGGCGGCACCGCGTCGCTGGCCGGCGGGTCGGTCAGGTCCAGCGGCTCGGGCAGCGGCGGCCAGATCGGCGCGACGAAGGTGTGCGGGGCTGGCAGCGCGTCGTAGACCGCCTGCAGGGCGTCCCGCTCGGCCTCGATCGCGGCCACCGTGGCGGTCGGGTCGATGCGTCGCTCGACGGTGATGTCCAGCTCCGCCAACGCCTTCTCCCCTGCCGAGGTGATCAGGCAGCGGCGGCGCTCCAGCAGCGCGGCGATCTTGTCCGGCTCATCCCGGCCGGTCACCCAGGCGCCGGTCAGCCGGGACATGCCATCGTCCAGGCCGGTCTGCACGTGCCAGATGACCACCCGCTCGTCCTGGGCGTCCAGCACGGCGTCGGTGCGATCGAAGTCAGGCATCGGGCCAGCCTAGGACACGCCCTAGCGCCCGCTCGCGGCCAGCAGTTCGAGGTAACCCTTGCTGGACCGGAACAGCAGGTCCGCGTGCGGTTCCAGCTTGCCGGGGGCCCAGCGGCGGGCCTCGTAGTTCTCGGTGGCGGCGCGCAGCGCGGCGTGGCAGAGCGCCAGCTCCTCGGCCAGCCGGGCCTGGTAGTCCACTGTGGACGGAGCTTCGGCGCGGAACGGCTCGGCATCGCCCTCGGCCAGCGCGGACAGCGCGTCGGTGGCGATGCCCTCCTCGGCCGACCACACCAGCATCGGGCGGACGATGTGGTGGTTCCACACCGGGGCCTGGGCGGAGCGCCACAGCGGGAGGAACGGGTTGCGGGACAACCGGGTCAGGTTCGCCCAGTGCTGCGCGCCGGTGGGCTCGCCGCGCCAGGGCACCTCGGCGGGCGGCAGGTCGACGGACAGGGCGACCGTGATCATCTCCGGTTCGGCCCCTGGTTCGAGGATCTCGCCTGCGGCCCAGAGCGCGCGCACGCGCAGCGGGCTGATCGGGTTCGGGTTCGCCGCCAGGTCGGCGCAGGTCTGCGCCAGGGTTTCCAGGTGGTGGGCCGCGCGGTTGCGTTTCACGGCGTCATCCTGCCCGACCCGGCGCCAGCGAGCCGGGTCAGGGCGTCGATCAGGTGTCCCGGCCGTGGAACTCCGCGATCGCCTCGGCCACCTCCTCCGGCCACTCCCCCTCGGCCACCAGCGCGGCCACCTCGGCCTGCCAGCCGGGGTGGCCTGCCCCGAGCACCGCGCACAGCAGGTCGCCGGGGTAGAAATCCGCTTCCAGCAAGGGTTCCGCGCGCAGCCGCGCCAGCGCCAGCGGCATCAGGTGCGGCAGGCCGATGCGCTGGCCGATCAGCAGCCGCAGGTCGGCGGGGGTGAGCTGGTCCAGCGGGACCCGGCGCAGCTGGTGGCAGCGGGCGATCAGCTGGGTGGCCTCCGGCGGCGGCGGGCCCCAGTCGTCGCGTTCCAACTCGGTCAGGTTCATCCGGTCTGCTCCGATCCGTAGGCACGCAGGAACGCCCGCACTCCCTCGGCGACCGCCGCTTCGAAGAGGTCAGCGGCGATCGGCTGCGCGCCGTAGAAGGTGGCGGCCTGGACCTCGCCGACGGCGAGCAGGGCGAAGTGGGTGGCGGCGCGCTGGGGGTCCTCGATGGTGAGCAGGCCGCGCTCGCCAAGGTCGGCCAGGCGGCGGGCCAGCTCGGCGCGGACCGGGGCGGGGCCGGTCTCCTGCCAGGCGGCCAGCACATCCGGCGGGAAGTGGCCGACCTCGGCCTGGATGTGGCGGACCAGGGCGAAGTGGCCGTTGTAGACCTGGAGCGGGGCGGCGAAGTCGCGGGCGAAGGCGAGCAGGTCGGCCTCCAGGTCGAGGATCTTGTCCAGGTGCCTGGCCATGCTGGCCAGCATGGTCTCCCTGACCTGGGCCGCGCTCTCCAGGATGATCGCGCGGAACAGGTCCTTCTTGTCCGCGAAGTGGTTGTAGATGGTGCGGCTGGAGACCGCGGCCTCCTTGGCGATCACGTCGATGCCGGCCCGGGTGTAGCCGTCCCGCGCGAAGACCGTCCTGGCCCCCTCGATGATCGCCTGCCGCTTCTCCGCGAGCCCCTTCCGGCCACTGTTCTCGCTGCTCAAGGCACCCCTCCCGGAAATTTTTACAATGTTCGTTGTAGTTGTTGCAACGATCGTTGTACCTTGACGACGTTACCCGACGAGATCCTGGGGGACCTCATGACCACACTGGCGCCACCCCGCGCGCGCCCGCAGATCCTCGCATTGGTGCTGGTGCTCGGTGGGGTGCTCACCGGGCTGGACCTGACCATCGTGAACGTGGCGCTCAAGCACCTGGCCACCGAGTTCCACGCCCCGCTGCCCACGGTCGGCTGGGTGGTCACCGGCTACTCCCTCGCCATGGCCGCGGTCATCCCGGTCACCGCCTGGGCGGTCGGCCGCTTCGGCGCGACCCGGATCTACCTGTGCGCCATCGGTTTGTTCCTGTTCGGCTCGGTGCTGGCCGGGGCCGCCTGGGACATCGGCTCGCTGATCGGCTTCCGGGTGGTGCAGGGCCTGGGCGGTGGGATGATCATGCCGGTCAGCATGACCATCCTGGCCCGCGCCGCCGCGCCCGGCGAGCTGGGCAAGGCGATGAGCACCATGGGACTGGGCGTGCTGATCGGGCCGCTGTCCGGGCCGGTGCTCGGCGGCTGGCTGGTGGACGAGGTGTCCTGGCGCTGGATGTTCTTCCTCAACCTGCCGATCGGCGCGGCGGTGGTCCTGCTGGCGCTGCGACTGTTCCCGCCGGATGCCGCGACCACCCCGCGCAGGCTCGACCTGCCCGGCCTGCTGATGCTCTCCCCCGGCCTGGCGCTGGTCCTCTACGGCGTCACCGTCGGCGGCGAGCAGGGCGAGTTTGGCGCGGGCACACTGCTGGCGATCGTGGCCGGCGCGCTGCTGGTCGGCGGGTTCCTGGTGCGTGCCAAGCGGATCCGCGAACCGCTGATCGACCTGGGCCTGTTCCGGGACCGCGTGTTCGCCGCCGGGGTGGGCACGCTCGCGCTGTACTCCTGCGGGTACTTCGGCTCGATGTTCCTGATGCCGCTGTACTTCCAGCTGGCCCGCGGCGAGAGCGCCACCTCGGCCGGCCTGCTGATCATCCCGGCGGCACTGGGCTCCGGACTGATCATGCAGGTGGCCGGGCGGCTGGTGGACCGGTTCCCGCCGGGCCTGATCGTGCTGGCCGGAATCACCGTCGGGGTAACGGGTTTCCTCGCCTTCGCCGCGCAGCTGGCCATGGACGGGCCGTACTGGGGGCTGCTGATCGCGGTCGCGCTGGTCGGGGTCGGCGGTGGCGGCACCATGATGCCGACCATGACCGCGGCCACCCGCGCGCTGCCGCCGGAACGCACCGCGGCAGGCAGCGCGGTGCTCGGCCTGACCAGCGCGCTGGCCGGGGCCACCGGCACCGCGGTGCTCTCGGTGGTGCTGGCCGCCAACCTCGCCGCGAGCGCGCCCGGCGCGGCGATCCAACAGACCTACTTGCTGGTCGCGGGCCTGGTGGCGGTCGCGCTGCTGCCCGCGCTGATGTTGCCCAGGAGGGCCGCATGAACGAGATCGCCTTGCTGCGCCAGGCAATCCGGGCGCTCACCGACCGCGCCGAGATCGTCGAGCTGGTCACCCGGTTCCTGCGCTCGCTGGACGAGCGGGCCTTCGACGCCCGCTGGGCCGAGCACACCTTCGCCCCGGACATCGAACTGCACTACCCGGTCGGCTCCTTCCACGGCCTGGCGAACATGGTGGAGCTGCACACCGCCACGCTGAACCTCTTCGGCCCGACCCAGCACCTCTCCGGCAACCACCTGGTCGAGCTGGACGGCGACCGGGCCACGGTGCGCTGGGACGGCGTGCAGTCGCACGTGCACCTGGAGGCCACCCAGCAGCTGCGCGCGGACCCGCCGGGCGAGCGGTTCGTCAGCGGCGGCTGGTACCAGGCCGAGGTGGTGCGACTGGACGGGCGCTGGCGGTTCCGCCGGATCGAGCTGCACGTGACCTGGAAGCAGGGCAAGCCGCCGGTGGTGACCGAGGAGATCGGCGCGGTGCTGGGCCGGCTGCGGGCCTAACCGGCCACGATCGACTCGATCACGGTGGTGATCCGGTCGGCCACCAGGTCGGGGTCGGGCGCGCCGACGTCCAGCCAGGCGGTGATCGCCTCCAGGCAGGTGGTGGTGGCCAGCCGGGCGGCCCAGCGGGTCCACGGGTCTTGACCCGCGAGCTTGGCCTGCACCTCGGCGACCATCGCCGAGCGCAGGTGCTGGGCCTGGGCGGCGTACTCCGGCTGGTGCGCGGCGTGCTGGAACAGCACCCGGAACGCGGCTGGTTCGGCCGCGGCCCAGGAGACCAGGGCCTGCACGCTGGCCGCGCCGACCTCGACCTCGGTGGCGGCCAGCAGGCATTCGGTGGCGCGGTCGAGCACCGCGTGGCACAGGTCCTGCTTGGACTCGAAGTGCCGGTACAGGATCATCCGGCTGACCCCGGCCTCAGCGGCCAGGTCGTCCAGGCTGGTGGCGGCGAACCCGTTGCGGGACAAGGCTTCGGTGGCCGCGGCCAGGATCTGTTCGCGGCGTTGCGCCCGAGGTAGTCGCCGGGTCGGGGCTGGGTCGTCGGCAGGCATCGGTTGAAGAGTAGACCCTCAGATGTATACCCTGAGATATATATCTGAGAATCTACTTTAGGTGGGCGCGATGACGGAGCGGGTGCGGCGGATCCGGACGCCGCTGGGCGATGCGGCGTGGCTGGTCACCGGGCACGCGGAGGTGCGGCGGCTGTACGCGGACCGGCGACTGGGGCGCACGCACCCGGACCCGGCCTCGGCGGCAAGGTTCGGCGACCACCAGCTGCTCAGCGCCTCGGAGCTGTACTCCCATGAGCACGAGCACGAGGAGCACATGGGGATGCGGGCGCTGTTGCAGCCGTTCTTCAGCGGGCGGCGAATGGCGGAGCTGGGTGCGCCGGTGCGGGCGCTGCTGGCGGAGCTGCTGGACGAGCTGGCCGAGGCCGGGCCGGGCGCGGACCTGCATGCGACGGTGTCCGCGCCGCTGTCGGTCCGCACGCTGTGCGCGCTGCTCGGGGTGCCGGACCGGGACCGGTTCCGGGACCTGGTGGACGGGATGGACGTGGGTGACCGGGCGCGGGCCGATGCCGCGCAGGCCGAGCTGGCCGCGTACCTGGCGGAGCTGGTCGAGCGGAAACGGTTGACGCCGGACGATTCCCTGCTGGGCGGGCTGTGCGCGGCAGGGCTGTCCACTGAGGACATCGCGGGGATCGCGACGATGGTGTTGTTCGCCGGGTACGACAGCACCGCGGTGATGATCGACTCCGGGGTGCTGTTGCTGTCGCGGCACCGGGAGCAGTGGGAGCTGCTGCGCACGGTGCCCGCGGCGGTGCCCGGCGCGGTGGAGGAGATCCTGCGGCTGGCCGACGCGGAGGAACCGGAGGGAGCCGGTTTTCCGCGCTATGCCAGGGAAAGCTTCGAGGTCGACGGGGTGCGGATCGAGCAGGGCGAGGCGGTGCTGCTGGACGTGGCGCGGGCCAACCTGGACGAACGGGCCTTCGCCGATCCACTGCGTTTCGACCTCGGCCGCTCGCCCAACCCGCAGCTGTCCTTCGGGCACGGGCCCTGGCACTGCCTGGGCGCGCCGCTGGCCAGGTTGCAGCTGACCGAGGTGTTCACCGCGCTCCCCGCCCGGTTTCCCGAGCTGCGGCTGGGGATTCCGGATGGGGAGCTGACGCAGGAGGGCGGCACGTTCACCGGACGGGTGCGCGGCCTGCCCGTGCTGTGGTGATCAGGCGCCCACGGTCTTGCGCAGCCACACCCTGGTGGCCTCGCGGTACTCGTGCGCGTTCTTGTGCAGGGCAAGGGAATGCCCCGCTCCGGGCAGCGTGTAGGTCTCCAGCTTCGCGGCCGGGCTGTAGTACGGGGCCTCGGCCGGGCGGAGGGTCTTGCCGCTGGTGCAGTCGCGCAGCGCGAGCAGGCCGCAGAACAGGATGTCCTTCTGCCCCACCGGCTGGAAGACCGGCACGTTGATGCCCAGGGTGGTGGGCAGCACGATGCCGAACACCGCGACCGTGCCCATGCCCGGCACGGACACCTGGTCCTTGGTGGCCTCGTCCGCCTCGATCACCTTCGGATCGGTGTTGGCCGCGTGGTAGAACAAGGGTCCGCGGGCGCCGGGGCGGGTGGCGAACCACAGCGGGTCACTGCCCCGGCTGCCCAGGATCGGGTCGAGCAGGGCGGGTCCGAGGCCGAGCACCGCGCCGAGGCCGAGCACCGGCAGCGCGGGCAGGTGCGTGATGCCGCTGAGGATGACCGCGTCCACGTCCTTGTACAGCGCGGCTTCCGCGGCCACGATGCCGGAGCCCACCGAGTGGCCGACGATCACCACCTTCTGGAACGGCACCCCGCCGACCCGGCCCGCGCGCAGGTGCTGGACCACCTGGTGCATGGAGTCGGCCTCGGCGGAGAGCAGCATCGGCAGGCTCAGCGGCTTGCTGCTCTTGCCGGTGCCGAGCCGGTCCACCGCGAAGGTGGCGAAGCCGGCCTTGGCCATGTCCCGCTGGTAGGAGTAGCGCTCCGGCTGGTACGGCAGGTCCCAGTAGGCGCGGTTGTAGGTGCCGCCGTGCACCAGCAGCTGCACCACCGGCGGGGTCTTGCCGCTGGGCAGGCAGAGCTGGCCCTGCACGGTGGCCGGGCCGCCGGGCAGCAGCGGCAGTAAGCCGGGGCCGGTGACCGGCAGGTCGAGCACGGTGCAGTTCACCGGGTTCGCCACGGCCTGGGGGGCGAGGAGCCCGGTGAGCAGCAGGGCGCAAGCCGAGGTGACCGCGAACAGCTTCGGGAGCAGTCTCACGGGGACAACCTTCCAAGATCGGAAAGGGTCGGGAGTGGCCTGACAATACACCCGGTAGCCGGGCGGATACTTTCAGGTGACTACCGGGAGTGGACGGTCATCGGCAGCTGGTTGAGCTGCATGGTCGCCTTGACCTTGGCGTAGACCCGCTTGCCCGGCACCGGGACCAGGCGCCAGCGCGCGCCGATGGTGGCGGCCACGATGGCGATCTCGGTCTGCGCCAGGAAGGCGCCAGGGCAGTAGCGGGCGCCCGCGCCGAAGGGGATGTAGGCGCCCTTGGGTAACGCGGCCATCCGTTCGGGGGTCCAGCGGTCGGGGTCGAACCGGTCGGGATCGGGGAACCAGCGCGGATCGCGGTGCAGGGTGTGCTGGCTGACCGCGACCTCGGCGCCTGCCGGGATGCGCACGCCGCCGAGCTCGACCTCCTGCCTGGCCCTGCGCATCAGGATGATCGGCGGGGTGCGGCGCAGCACCTCGTTGACGATCTGCTGGGTGTACTGGAGCTTGGGCAGGTCGGCGAAGGTGACCGGGTGGCCGGCCAGCACCTGGTCGAGCTCGGCGTGGAAGCGGCGCTCGATCTCCGGGTTGCTCGCCAGCTCGTGGAAGAACCAGGTCAGCGCGACCGAGGTGGTTTCCGCGCCGGTGGTCAGGATGGTGACCACCTCGTCCTGGATCTGCTCGTCGGTCATGGCCGCGCCGGTCTCCTCGTCGCGGGCGGCCAGGAACACCGAGAGCAGGTCGCCGTGGTCGCCGCCCTGCCGGCGCGCGTTCATGATCGCGGGCGGGATGACCGCGCGCAGCCGCGCCGCGGCCTCGTCGAAGCGGCGGTTGCCGGGGATGGGCAGTTTTTCCACCAGGCGCGGGGAGAACGCGCGGATCAGCACGTTCTGCAACATGATCGGGATGGACCGCTGGATCTCGGCGAGCACCTCGGCGCCGAGGTCGGCGGCGAACAGGGTGCGCCCGGCGATGGTGAGCACCACGTCCTGCATGAGCGCGTCCACCGCGACCTGCTGGCCGTCCTGCCAGGAGTCGGCGAGCTCCTGGGCCAGGCCGGTGATGGTGGTCTCGGCGTAGGCGGCGACCCGGCCGCGGGCGAAGGCGGGCAGCACCATCCGGCGCTGGCGCTGGTTGAACTCGCCGTTGGAGGTGGCCAGGCCGTCGCCGAAGAGCGGGCGCATCTTGTCGAAGACGATGCCCTTGTCGAACTTGTCCGCCTCCACCGCGAGCAGCCGCAGCGCGAGCTCGGGGCTGGTCACCAGGTAGACCGGCATGGGGCCGAGGAAGATCCGCACCACCTCGCCGTGCTCGGGCAGCGAAGCCAGGAACGGCAACGGTTTCCGCAGCAGGGACAGGGTGTGCCCGAGCAGCGGCAACCGACCGGGAACCACCGCGACCATCGCATCACCTTATCTACCGAACGTGTGAACGCGGTAACGATATGTAGTCACAGTGGTCACCCGCGACGCTTCTCCAGGCACATACACACGATCGGATGGACCTCGTTACCAACCCTTCCTTCGGGTGTGGCCCCCCGGTCCTAAGCTGCACACCGTAACCGCGCCCAACGAGGGGAGTCCGGGTGGCCGAGCGGAACTGGGTACCGGCGGGCATCGACACCAGCGTGCCGAGCCCGGCGCGGGTCTACGACTACTGGCTGGGCGGTGGCCACAACTTCGAGGCCGACCGGCAGCTGGCCGAGCAGATCCTCAAGATCATGCCGGACCTGCGCAGCGCCACCCAGCTCAACCGCTCGTTCCTGCGCCGCGCGGTGCTGCACATGGTGGACAACGGGGTCCGCCAGTTCCTGGACATCGGCTCGGGCATCCCGACGGTCGGCAACCTGCACGAGATCGTGCAGCGGGCCGACCCCAGCTGCCGGGTGGTCTACGTGGACCGGGACCCGGTGGCGGTGGCGCACAGCCAGATGTTGTTGCACGGCAACCCGAACGCCGAGGTGATCCAGACCGACCTGCGCGACGTCGAGGGCGTGCTGGACGCCCCGGAGACCAAGCAACTGATCGACTTCAGCCAGCCGGTCGGCCTGACCATGTTGCTGCTGCTGCACTTCGTGCCGGACGAGTGGGACCCGGTCGGCCTGATCGCGCAGTACCGCGAGCGACTGGCCCCCGGCAGCTACTTCGCCGTCTCGCACGTCTCCGGCGACGCCAACGCCACGGGCCTGGATGAGGCGGTGGAGGCGTACAAGCGCACCCAGAACGCGCCCATCATCCGCAGCCACAACGAGGTGCTCCGCTTCTTCGAGGGCTTCGAGCTGGTGGACCCGGGCCTGGTCGGCTGCGCGTTCTGGCGGCCCGACGGCGTCGGCGACGTCACCGACAAGCAGGAGATCAACAACCTCCCGTTCGCCGGAGTAGGCCGGAAACCCTGATCCGCCAACAATCCCCGGTCAGCGAACCATCCGCTCCAGCACATCGAGCTGGGCCGGGTTGTACAGGTCCCGGATGGCCTGGACCATCACCCGCACCCCGAAGCTCGCACCCAGTGGCGCACCGACGAACAGGTTCTGCACCTCAGGCGCACCGGCGATCATGTCCCGGCTGACCGGCCCCAGCCGTTCGGCCAGCTCCCGGCGGGTCCGCTCGTCGGCGTCGGCAGGCAGGTTGTTGAACTCGGCCAATACGGGATCAGAATAGTTGGCCCGCACCATCTCCGCGTAGGCCTGGAGCGCCGACGGCGCGAGCACCCGGCTCAGCACCACCACGAAGTCCCGGTCCGCGGGAGTCACGTTGGTACCGGCCAAGATCTTACCGAGCTCCGGCTCCACATCCGTCGGCGTGGCCTTGCACAGGATCAGCGCCAGCTCGGCGCGAATCCGTTGCAGGCGCTCGATGGTCTCGGCCAGCTCCGTGTCCAGTGACCGCAGGGCCTCCTCAGGGTGCTCGTCGGCATCACCCAGCTCGGCGATCTGGGCCAGGGAGAGGCCGAGGCCGGTGAGGCGTTTGATGCGGAGCACGCGGATGAGGTGCGCGGCGGTGTAGCTCTTGTACCCATTGGCGCGGCGCTCGGGCTCGGGGAGCAGACCGACCTCGTGGTAGTGCCGCACGGCGCGCAGCGTGGTGCCCGCCAGCTCAGCGAGTTGCCTGGTACTCCAGCCCACGACGATTGCTCACTCCCAGGGTCGGGTTTGTCGACAAGAGACAGTTCAAACTATGCCGTTACGGCACAGTCAAGGGGGCCGGGGCTCACTCGGGGTGAAAACCCACGAAGAGGGCCTCTCGTCTTCTCCGTACGGCCTGGAGACTGCGCACCGCATCCCGCCGAGCAGACGCTCACAGGCGCGCAACCAAAGCCTCGCAACGTGACGGCGGCTGCTCGGCGGGATGTGGTTCGCTGTCGG
>NZ_JBSFUA010000051.1:0-59311 GCF_053591555.1 Crossiella sp. NPDC003009
GTGCCCTTGACGTAGGCCGCGTGGTGCTTGGAGTGGTGCAGCTCGTTGATCTCCCCGCTGATCGCGGGCTCCAGTGCGGAGTAGTCGTAGTCCAGATCGGGCAGGACGTAGGCGCCCATCGAGAGCCTCCCCATGTGGCAGTCGTTCATGAGAGTGCTGTGCAACTACAACCTACTTGCAACAAGCCGTGGTCACGAGTTGGGGTCGGGGGTTTGACCTGGCTAGTCCTGCCGGGCGAGCATCAACACCAGTAGGAACAGCACACGCCTTGGCGCAGGGGAAGCCGGTCGAAATCCGGCGCTGACCCGCAACGGTGGGCCGCGACACGCGGCGAGCCCGAGTACCTGCCGCAAGGTGCGACCACCGATCTCCGTCGAGGCTTGCGGAAGGTGTCCATGAAGAACTCGTTGCTCGCCGCTGTGTGCGCGCTCACGCTGTTGATCCCGGCCTGTGGGAGCCCGGTCGCGGCCCCCAGCGCCCCTGCCGCGCAGGAGATCGTCAACTGCGGCCGGGCGCAGAAGTTCGACCGCCCGCCCCAGCGGATCCTCAGCCTGAACCAGCACGCCACCGAGATCCTGGTCGCGCTCGGCGTGACCGACCGGATCGTCGGCACCGCCTTCCCGGACACCCCGGACGTGCCAGCCGAGATCGCCGCGGACTACGCCAAGGTCAAGAACATCGCGGAGAAGTACCCGAGCGCCGAGCAACTGCTGGGCACCGAACCGGACCTGGTGGTCGGCGGCTACGCCAGCGCCTTCGCCGAGAAGGACGGCCGAGGCCGGGAAGCCTTGGAGGCCAAGGGGATCCGCACCTTCCTGCTGTCGGAGAACTGCCCGGACGCGACCGCGGCGATCGGCACCTACACCGAGGACCTGACCGCGCTGGGCCGGGCGCTGGGCGTGCCCGACCGGGCCGCGAAGCTGGTGGAGCAGACCACCAAGGCGGTCGAGGAGGTCACCGCCAAGGTCGCCGCGGCGAACCGGCCGGCGGTGCCGGTGTTCTTCTACGACAGCGGTGAGCAGGCCCCGTTCACCGTGGGCGGCCGCGGCCTCGGCAACGACCTGGCCAGCCGCGCGGGCGGGCGCAACATCTTCGCCGACGTGGCCAAGGTCTTCGGCGACGCCAGCTGGGAGCAGGTCGCCGAGCGCGCGCCCGAGGTGATCGTGCTGGTGGACTACCTCGGCGACAACGGCGGCGTGGCGGCCAAACGCCGCTTCCTGGAAGCACATCCGCTGGCCTCGGGCACCCCGGCGATGCGGAACAAGCGGCTGGTCACGCTGACCCTGCCGGACCTGATCGAGGGCATCCGGCTGCCCGCCGCGCTGCGCACCCTGGCCGCCGGGGTGCACCCGGACCTGTTCCGGTGACCCGGATTCCTCTCGGCCTGACCCTGCTGCTCGCGATCCTGGCGCTGCTCGGCGCCGCCAGCCTGGCCCTGTCCTTCGGGTCAGTGGCGGTGCCGGTCGGCCAGGTGTGGCGGATCCTGCTGCACTGGGTCGCGCCGGGGCTGGTGGAGGCCGACTGGTCGCCGGTGCGGGCCTCGATCATCCGCGAGTCCCGGCTGCCCAGGGTGGTGCTGGCCGTGCTGGTCGGGGCCGCGCTGGCGCTGGCCGGGGCGGTGGCGCAGATCGTCACCCGCAACCCGCTGGCCGACCCGTACCTGCTGGGCGTCAACTTCGGCGCCGGGTTCCTGGTGGCGCTGGTGCTGGTGGTCGGGATCGGCGCGGGCGCGCTCGGCGCGGCCACCGTGCCGATCGCGGCCTTCCTCGGCGCGCTGCTGGCCCTGGTGCTGGTGCTCGCGGTGGCCGGCAGGCTCGGCTCGCCGACCGCGCTGGTGCTCGGCGGCCTCAGCGTCGGCCAGGTGTTCTTCGCCGGCATCCTGATGGTGATCTTCCTGTTCGCCAAGGGGGATCAGGCCAAGCAGGTCATGTTCTGGCTCAGCGGCGGACTTGGTGATGCCCGCTGGCCCACCATGGTGGTGCCGGCCGCGGTGCTCATGCTGGCGCTGGGTGTCGGCATGGTGGCCGGGCGGTGGCTGAACCTGCTGCACGCCGGAGACGACGGCGCCGCCGCCCTGGGCGTGGACCCGAAGCGGCTCCGGCTGGTGGCGTTGATCGCGGTGGCGCTGCTGGCCGGGACCTCGGTCGCGGTGGCCGGTGGCATCGCCTTCGTCGGCCTGATCGTGCCGCAGGCGGCCGCCTTCCTGGTCGGCGCGGACGCCAGGCGGCTGCTGCCGGTCTCGGCGCTGCTGGGCGCGTTGTTCCTGGTCGGCACCGACCTGCTGGCCCGGATCGTGATCTCTCCGCTGGAGATCCCGGTCGGCGCGGTCACCTCCGCGATCGGCGGTGTGGTGTTCCTGGTGCTGCTGTACCGGCGACGGGGGAGGGTGGCATGAGCGTGCGCACCGAGGACCTGCGGGTCGCCCTCGGCGGCCGGCTCGTGGTGGACGGGGTGAGCCTGGCACTGGCGCCCGGCGAGGTGCTGGGACTGGTGGGCCCCAACGGTTCCGGCAAGACCTCGCTGCTGCGCACGCTCTACCGCGCCCTGACCCCGGCCGAGGGTGCGGTGCTGGTGGACGAGCGGCCGGTCAGCGAGCTCGGGCGGCGCGAGCTGGCCAGGACGCTGGCCGCCACCACCCAGGAGCCCGAGCACGCGGCCGCGCTGACCGTGGCCGAGGTGGTCGGCCAGGGCCGCACCTGTCACCGCGGCTGGCTGGAGTCGCTGCGCGCGCAGGATCACGCCGCGGTGGCCGAGGCGATCGCGCTGGCCGACCTGGAAGCCTTGCGGGACCGGGATGTCCGCACCCTCTCCGGCGGTGAGCGGCAGCGGGTCTCCATCGCCCGCGCGCTGGCCCAGCAGCCGCGGATCCTGGTGCTGGACGAGCCGACCAACCACCTCGACCTGCGCCACCAGCTCGCCGTGCTGGAGCTGCTGCGGGCCCGCGCGGCCGAGGGCCTGTCCGTGCTGCTCACCCTGCACGACCTGCGGCTGGCGGTGGAGCACTGCGACCGGCTGGTGGTGCTGGACCACGGCCGGGTGGTCACCGCGGGGCCGCCGGTGGAGGTGCTCACCGCCGAGCTGCTGGCCGGGGTGTTCGGCGTGCGCGGTCAGCTGCGCGAGCTCGCCGACGGACGGTCCACTGTGGACATTGAAGGAACGGTGTGAGCCGCCTAGGCCAGTTCCTTGGCGAACTGGCGGATCAGGCGCAGCGAGTCCGCGGTGCTCAGCGCGTGTTCCACGGCCTGGTTGAACGCCGAGTCGAACTCGCGCAGCCGCACCGGGTGGTCGATCAGCGAGGTCGAGGTGACCGTCTCCTGCCACAGCAGCGTGGGCAGCCGCTGGCTCGGGAAGTCGAGCAGGTGGAACGCGCCGCCGCCGAGGGCGTGGAAGGCCGCCGCGGTGAACGGCACCAGCCGGATGTCCACAGTGGACGGTCGCTGCTCGACCATGGCCGCCAGGTGCCGCAGCTGCGCGGCCAGCACCGCGCGGCCGCCGACCTGCTGGTGCAGCACGGCCTCGGTGACCACCGCGGTGAGCCGCACCGGCTCCGGCCCGTCCAGCCGGTGCTGCCGGATCAGCCGGGCCTCCAGCACCCGCTCCACGTCGGCCATCCGGATGTTCGGCCCAGCGCCTCGGATCACCGCGCGGGCGTAGTCCTCGGTCTGCAGCAGGGCTGGCACCAGGCCGCCGTCGTAGGAGCGGATCGCGGCCGCGCCGTGCTCGTAGCCGAAGAAGCGCAGGGTGTCGTCGGTGAACAGGCCGGAGTAGCCCTGCCACCAGCTGCGCTGCTCGGCCGCGGCACGCAGCTCGATCAGCCCGGCGTAGGACTCCTCGCTGAGCCGGTAGGCCTTGGCCAGCGCCTTCAGCCGCACGTCGGTGATCTTCAGCTTCCCGCCCTCGACCCCGGAGACGTAGGGCTGGGTGAGCTTGGCGGCCTTGGCCGCGGCGACCGCGGTCAGACCGGTCAGCTCCCGGTGCTCGCGCAGCCGGAGGCCGAGCTCCCAGTTGGCGACGGTGGGTGAAGTGGGCACGAACACGACTCCAGATGACGGTGCTGATATCAGTCGAGAAGTCTCGCACACACCCGCCGGCCACGAAGGAGTGATGGCCGCCGCCTGCCCGGAGATCAGGGTTCGCTGCGACCCTGCCCCGCCGGACGCGCTGTCCTGCGCCCAGGTCGCGGCCGATCCGGAGGTGGCGCTGGGGCTGGTCGAGGCCGAGATGACCGCCACCGCGCACCGGGTGCACGCGGCGGCCGCGCGCACCGCGCTGTCGGTCTACGCGATCAAGATCGGCCAGGCCACCGTGCTGCCCTGGGCGCTGGGCCTGGGCTGGTGGCACCCCGACCGGGTGCGGCTGGGCGGCGACGGCGGCCACGGCTGGCACACCCTGCACCTGCCGGGCGACCCGGCTCCCGTGGCCTTGGACGAGCTGGTGGCGGAGGTCTTCGCGGGACACCTGTTCCGGGTGGCCGGGCACCTGCGGGTGGTTCGCGGCTGCGCGGCACCGGCGATGCGCGGGCAGATCGGCTTCGGGATCGGCACCGCCCTCGCCCGCGCGGCTCGGGGCGGTGCCGACTCAGCCCGGCTTTCCCTGGCGTACCAACGGTTGTGCTCAGTCGCGCGGTGGCTGGCCCCGACCGGTCGCCTGCTCACCGGCGCGAAGGGCCTGACCTACCTGCGCAACCACTGCTGCCTGTTCTGGACCGCCCCGGCGGAGGACGCCTGCCGGAGCTGCCCCAGGCGGACCGATGCGGACCGGCTCAGCTGAACTGCACCGGGATGAACACGTCGAAGCTGCGGTCACTGGCCTGCCAGTGGTCCCGGCGGGTGATGATCGCGCAGGTCTCCACGGTGCAGTCCAGGCCACCGGCGTGCTGCTTGAGGAAGACCTTCGCGGTGAACGAGCCGTCCGCCGCGATCGGATAGGTGTTGCCGCCCATCGGGGTGTTGGTCACCCACGCGGACGGGCCGACCCCGGTGCCGCCCTGCCCGTCGCCGCCCTGGCAGGGGCCGGGCTTGACGCCGTAGCTGAGGTCCGCCGGGACCTTGCACAGCGCCACGTAATAGCCCTTGTCGGTGTGGTAGCCGGTGCCCGTCACGGTGATCTCCTGGCCGTTGACCGCGATCGCGGTGGCCTCGGAGGCGGTGATGGTGCGGCCGTTGCGGCTGGCCGAGTCCGGAGCCGCCATGGCGGTGCCGGTCATGGCCAGCACACCGGCGAGCGCGCCGAAGGAGACGAGCGCGGCCTTCACCTTGTTCTTCATGCTGATTCCCTCTTCTTGGTTCGGTGGTGGAACAGCAGCAGGGCGGCGCCGGCCGTCAGGAGGGCCAGTCCGGTCAGCAACGGGAAGATCGGTTCCGCGCCGGTCTTGGCCAGCCTGGGGGTGGGCGGCTGGACCTGGGCCGGTGGCGGGGCGACGACCGGGGTGGTGGTGGCCGTCGTTGTGCTGGGAGTCGTGGAGGTCGGTGGGGGAGCGGTGGTGGTGCTGGTCGGCGTGGTCGTGGCCGGCCCGCCGGGCACGGTGAGCACCGCGGCCGCGGTCGGTGTGCTGCCGGTGGCGTTGCTGAACACGGCCCGGTAGTGCCTGCCGGACAACCGGGTCTGCGCGAGCACGGTCAGCGTGTCGCCGGTCTCGGCCAGGTCGGCCCAGCTGCGGCCGCCGTCGATGCTCTCCTGCCAGCGCACCGCGGTCGCGCCACGGGCGCTCGCCTGGAACCGCGCGGGCCTGCCCAGCTCGGCCTCGGTGTTGACCGGCTCGCTCAGCAGCACCGGCGCGGCGAACCGGGCGAAGACCTGGAGGTTGTTGCCGTCGGCCACGTACACCGCGCCGGTGGCCGGATTCACCCCGATCGCCCCGGGCGCGGCCACCTCCAGGGTGCCGATCGCCTTGCGCGCCACCGGGTCCAGCACCGCGACCTGGCCGAGCTCGGCCTGCCCGGTGTAGAGGAACCCGGTGGCCGGGTCGACCGCGGCCCGGCCGGCGCCCGCCCCGGCGGCGAAGGGCTCGCCGAGCACCTGGTTGGTCCTGGTGTCCACGGTGGTGACCGTGCCGTTGCCCTGGTTCACCGCGTACAACCGGTGCAGGACCGGGTCAACGGCCAGCCCGCGCGGGTTCGCGCCCACCGGGATGGTGGCGATCACCTTGTGCGCCTTGGTGTCCAGCACCGAGACGGTGTTGTCGTCCAGGTTGGACACATACGCGCGTTCGCCGTGCACCACCACCTGGTCCGGTCCGGAACCCACCGGGATCGAGGCGATCACCTTGCGCTGCACCGGATCCAGCACCGACACCACGGCCGCGCCGCCCTCGGCCACGAACACCTGTCCGGAGCCCTCGTCCACACCGATGCCGTTGGGACCCGCGCCGACCGGGATGGTCGCGGTGACCTGCCGGGTGGCCGCGTCGATCACCGACACCGAGGGCTTCTTGTCGATCACGCCCCGGTTGACCGCGAACACCGTGCCGGTGCGGGTGTTCGCGGCCAGCTGCGCGGGCAGGTTGCCCAGCTTGACCGGGGTGCCGACCACCTGGTGCCTGCCGTCCAGCGTGGCGGCGGTGCCGTTGCGGGTGCTGGTGAACCAGGTCTCGCCGCCGAGTGCGACGAAGGAGTTCACGCCCGGCACGGCGACCGTGGCCGCTTTCTCGTGCCGCACGGGCTCGGCCGCCCGCGCGGACGGCGCGGCCGCCAGCAGCGCGCCCGCGGTCAGCAGCAGCACGGGAAGTCGGTGGCGCATGACGCTCTCCCAGGTCATTCGTGGTCTCGGCGGGGCAGCACCAGTGGCGCCCCGGTTCGGGGATGGGCCAGCACCTCGACCTGGTGCCGGTAGACCCGGCTGAGCAGCTCGCCGGTGAGCACCTCGGCCGGTGGCCCGGCCGCGGCCAGCTCGCCGCCGGAGAGCAGCGCGACCCGGTCCGCGTAGGCCGCGGCCAGGCCGAGGTCGTGCAGCACCACGACCACCGCGTCCCCGGCCCCGGCCCGGCGTTTCGCGATGCGCAGCACCGCTTCCTGGTGCCGCAGGTCCAGTGCGGCGGTGGGCTCGTCGAGCAGCAGCAGCCCGGCCCGCTGGGCCAGCACCCTGGCCAGCGCCACCCTGGCCCGTTCGCCACCGGAGAGCGAGGGGAACCGGCGCTGGGCGAACTCGGTCACCTCGGTCTCCCGCATGGCCTCGGCGATGATCTCCTCGTCCAGCTCGGCCGCCGGCGTGCCGGCCCAGGGCGCGCGGCCCATCTCGACCACCTCGGCCACGGTGAACGGGAAGGACAGCAGCACCTGTTGCGGCAGCACGGCCCGCAGTTTCGCCAGCTCCTTCGGCCGGTAGCCGCCAACGGGTTTCCCGTGCACCAGCACCTGCCCCGCCGAGGGCGCGAGGTCCCCGGCCAGCGCGGCCAGCAGGGTGGACTTGCCCGCGCCGTTGGGACCGAGCAGCGCCAGCACCTCGCCGGTGCGCGCGGTCAGGTTCACCCCGTGCAGCACCGGCTGCCCGCCGAGGACCACGCCGAGGCCGACCGTCTCGGCGGTCACCCGGCTCATGCCCACCCGCCCTGACGGGCCCTGGTGCGGCGCAGCAGCCAGAAGAAGAACGGCCCGCCGACCAGCGCGGTCAGCGCCCCGATCGGCAGCTCCACCGGCGCCATCGCGGTGCGCGCCACCAGGTCCCCGGCCACCACGACCACCGCCCCGCCCAGCGCGCTGACCGGGATCAGGTACCGGTGCCCAGGCCCGATGACCATGCGCACGACATGCGGCACCACCAGTCCGACGAACCCGATCATGCCGGCCACGGCCACCGCCGCCGAGGTCAGCAGGGCCACCACGAACATCAAGGTGCCGCGCAGCCGCTCGATGTGCACGCCGAGGTGTCTGGCCGGTCGCTCGCCGAGCGCGAGCAGGTCCAGCTGCCTGGCGAACAGCGGCGCGAGCAGCAGCCCGGCGATCGCGCAGGGCAGCACGGCCAGCACCTTCGGCCAGGTGGTCTGGGCCAGGCTGCCCATCATCCAGAACACCACCGAGCGCAGCTGGGCGTCGTTGGAGTAGGTGAGCAGCAGGTTGATCACCGCGCCGGTGGCCGCGTTCACCGCGATCCCGGTCAGCACCAGGGTGACCACCTCGGTCCGCCCGCCGGAGCGGGACACCAGGTACACCACCGCCACCGTGACCAGCCCGCCGACGAAGGCCGCCGCGGGCAGTGTCCAGGTGCCCAGCGTGGTCACCCCGAGCACGGTCACCGCGCTGGCCGCCACCGCCGCGCCGCCGGAGACACCGACCACCGCGGGCTCGGCCAGCGGGTTGCCGAACACGCCCTGCATCACCGCGCCCGCGCAGGCCAGCGAGGCCCCGACCAGCACCCCGAGCAGCACCCTGGGGAACCGGATCTGCCACAGCACCGCGTCCAGGTAGCCGGTCGGCGGCGCGCCGGCCAGCCCGAGCCGGTGCGCCACCGAGGCGAGCACATCGGCCACCGGGCTCGGGAAGGCCCCGATGCCCGCGCCCAGCAGGCAGAGCAGGACGAGCGCGATCCCCAGGCCCAGCACCAGGGCCAGGCGACGTGTTCGCATCAGCGCAGGCCCTCCGCGAGCGCGGTGACCACCAGCGCGGTGCGCGGCCCGAAGTTGAGCAGCACGCCGTCCTCGATCGCGACTACCCGCCGGTTCGCCGCGGCCGGGGTCTGCGCGACCCCTGGCAGCTTGAGCAGCCCGTCCACGCCCTGCACCGAGTCCAGTCCCTTGCTCATCACCAGGAACACGTCTGGTTGCGCCTTCACCAGCGACTCCGCGGTCAGCGGGGTGAACGGGCCCAGCCCGAGCTCGGCGCCCACGTCACTGGCCCCGGCCGCCTCGATGATGGAGTCCGCGCCGGATCCCTTGCCGCCCAACAGGTAGACCGAGGCCGACCCGCGCAGGTACAGGAACGCCACCCGCGGTTTCGGTTGCCCCTGCGGCACTTTCGCCCTGGCCGCCTCGATCTCGGCCCTGGTCCGCCCGGCGAGCTCCTTGCCCGCGGCGGGCACACCGAGCGCGGCGGCCACCGCCTCGATCCGGGTGAAGGTCTCCGGCAGCCGCTTGGCATCCGGCAGCACCACCACCGGCACCCCGGAGTCGCGCAGCTGGCTGATCGCCTCCGGCGGCCCGATGCCCGGCTCGGTGAGGATCACGCTGGGGCGCAAGGACAACGTGCTCTCCGCGGACACGTCATGCCCGGAGGTCACCACCGGCAGGGCGCGCGCGGGCTCGAAGGTCGCGGCCACGTCCCGGCCGACCACGTTCGCGCCCAGCCCGAGGGTGAACACCACCTCGGAGATCGCCCCGGACAGCGGGATGATCCGGGACACGTCGGTGACGGTCACCTTGCGCCCGTCCACCGAGTCCACCGTCACCGGCAGCACCGGCACGGGCGTGGCCAGCGGCTTGATCCGCTGCGCGTTCACCTCGGCCGCCACCGCGGAACTGGGTGCGTTGGCCGCCGGGGCGGGCGCGGCGCACCCGGCCAGCGTGAGCAGCAGCGCGCCCGCGAGCCACCGCCGGCTCACGAGGCGGACCGCTTGCGCCGCGCGCGGAAGACCAGCAGCGCCGCGAGCAGCGCGACCACCACACCGCCGCCGAGCGCCACCGGCAGCAGCGCCACGGTCTGCTCCGCCGCGGGCACCTCGATCGCGGGCAGCTGTTGCTGGCCGAACTTCACCGGCACCACCACGTCCTGGGTGCGGTCCGCGGTGCGGGTGTGGTCGGTGCGGGTGACCAGCGCGCACTTCACCCCGCTGTCCCGGCAGTCGATCTTCGGCTCGGCCGAGAGCACCGGGCTGATCTTCAGCTCGGCGGTGAACGTGCCGCCCTCGCCGAAGGGCTTGGCCAGGTCCTTGCCGTAGGCGGGCGGGTTGTTGGAGATCCACTTCGAGGCCCCGCCGGCCCCGCTCATGTCCGCGCCCCCGCCGCACGGACCTGGCTGCTTGCCCGGCCCGTTGTCCACGCAGAAGGCCACGTAGATGCCCTTGTCCACCCGGTAGCCCTGGCCGGTGACGGTCACCGTCGCGCCGGCTTCGTCCAGCCCGCTGGTCTTGGCGACGGTGAGCTTCTGCCCGTAGTCGCCGGTGACCGTGGTGCCCTTCTCGTCCTGGGTGACCAGCCCCGCGCCCGGCACCCGGCTCACGGTCACCGCCGCTGGCGGCACGTAGCCGCTCGGCGTGGTCTGCTGAGTCATTCCGCCCCCACTAGCCAGGTGAGTCATTACCTATCTATTGTTAGCCTAACCTAACTAAGCTGGTTTGTTGATGGGGTGAACGGATGATGCGATCGGTCCGTCTGGCCGCCGCGGTGTTGCTGGGGCTCGTCTTCGCGCTACCGGGAACCGCTGTGGCCCAACAGGTTCCGGTCCTGTCCACGGACCGGGTCAGCGGCCTGGACCCGGCGGGGGAGCGCATCGTGGTGCGCGGGACCGGGTTCGCCGCGCAGAGCACGCTGGCCCTCGGTGCCTGGTCAGGTGCCACCGCGGACCCGGCCGGACCGGCCACCATCACCACCGGCGCTGACGGCGGTTTCGCGGCCGAACTGCTGGTCACCCCGGTCTTCGTGCCCGAGGGCAGCCCGATCGAGCTGCGGGTGAGCGTGGCCGGGGTGGCCCCGCTGCCGCTGAAGTTCGCCGTGCACCCGCCAGTGACCACCTCCAGCAGCCCGCCGCCCACCGCGACCTCCAGCGCCGCGCCGACCGTTGACCTCAGCACCGCGCCCACCGTGGACCCCAACCGCCGCGAGGCCGCGCCGCAAGCCCAAACCGCCGCGAGCCCGAAGCTTTCCGCGTCCAAGACCCAGGGCCTCAAGGCCGCGGGGGAGAAGGTCACCGTCAGCGGCTCCGGGTACAACGAGGCCAAGGGCATCTACGTGGCCGTCTGCGTGGACAACGGCCCCGGCAAGCAGCCGACGCCCTGCCTCGGCGGCGTCGACATGTCCGGCAAGAACGGCAACTCCGTCTGGATCTCCAGCAACCCGCCGCCCTACGGCAAGGACCTGGCCAAGCCCTACGGCCCCGGCGGCACCTTCTCCGTCGAGCTGACCGTGACCGCCAAGGACGAGTACACCGACTGCGCGGTGCTCAAGTGCGCCATCGTCAGCCGCGCCGACCACACCCTGGGCGCGGACCGCAGCCAGGACGTCGTCCTGCCGATCACCTTCGGCGGCAACGGAAATCCCGCTCCGGCCACGACCGCCACCACGTCACCCGGCGGCGGTGGCGGTGGCGGTGGCGACCAGCCGGGCGGCGGGACCGGCGGCGGCACGGGCGGGACCGGCGGCACCGGTGGTGGGCGGCCCGGGGGGCTGGCCAACACCGGTGCCGGACCGATCCTGCCGATCGCCCTCGGCGGCCTCGCCCTGCTCGCCGGGGGCGCGTTCGCGCTCTACGCGGGCCGTCGGAGGTCCATTGTGGACTGAGTAAATCGGTTGCCGGACGGGCACACCGCTGTCATCGTCGGTGGCGTGTCCGTTCTGCTGGCGCGGAAAGTCACCCTGTCCTTCGGTCCGCGGACCGTGCTCTCGGAGGTCGACCTCGATGTCTCGCCCGGTGACCGCATCGGCCTGAGCGCGCCCAACGGGGCAGGCAAGTCCACCCTGCTCCGCGTGCTCGCCGGCGAGCTCCCGCCGGAGGAAGGCTCGGTCATGCTGCGACCGGGCGCGGTGCTCGCGTACCTGACCCAGGAGACCGACCCGAAGCCAGGAGAGTCGCTGCGGGACCACCTGGCCCGGCGCACCGGCGTCGCGCACGCGGAGGCGGAGCTGGAGCGCACCGCGGCCGCGCTGGCCACTGACCCGGCGGCTGGCGATGCCTACGCCAAGGCGCTGGAGGACTGGACCGCGGTGGGCGCGGCCGACTTCGACGAGCGCGCCGCCGCGCTGTGCCAGCGCCTCGGCCTGCCCGCCGACCTGCTCACCGGCCGCGGCCCCGGCCAGCTCTCCGGCGGCCAGGCGGCCCGGCTGCGGCTGGCCTCGGTGCTGCTGGCCCGCGCGGACGTGCTGCTGCTCGACGAGCCCACCAACGACCTGGACGCGCACGGCCTCGACCTGCTCGAACACCACGTGGCCGGGAGCAGGGCGGGCATCGTGCTGGTCAGCCACGACCGCGAGTTCCTGGCCCGCACGGTCACCTCGGTGGCCACCATCGACGAGTTCAGCCACCGGCTCACCGTCTTCCGCGGCGGCTGGCAGGCCTACCTCGACGAGCAGGAGACCCAGGCCAGGCACGCCCGCGAGGCATACGAAACCTATGCCGGGAAACGAGATGCGCTGCTCCAGCGCTCCCGCCGGATGAAGGAGTGGTCCCGCAGCGGCGTGCGCAGGGTGGCCAAGTCCGACGAGCCGGACAAGAACATCAAGGCCGCCAAGAAGCAGGGCGCGGAGAACACCGCCGCCCGAGGGTCCACTGTGGACAGAGAGCTGGCCAGGCTGACCGAGGTGGAGGAACCCCGCGAGGCCTGGGAGCTGCGGCTCACCCTGCCCTCGGCCGGTCGCGGCAGCGAGATCGCCTTCACCCTGCGCGGCGCGGTGGTCGAACGCGGGGACGTCCGGCTCGGCCCGCTCGACCTCACCATCGGCGCCGGCGAGCGCTGGCGGATCACCGGTCCCAACGGCAGCGGCAAGTCCACCCTCCTCGGCGCGCTGCTCGGCCGGATCCCGTTGCTGGCCGGGGAAAGGTCGGTCGGCGCGAGCGTCGTGGTCGGCGAGGTGGACCAGCTCCGGCACACCTTCGACACCGAGGACAGCGCGCTGGACGTGGTGATGGCCGAGACGGGCCTGCCCGCCGAACCGACGCGCACCCTGCTGGCCAAGTTCCGCCTCGGCGCGGACGCCGTGCTGCGCCCGGCGCGCGAGCTCTCACCCGGCGAGCGCACCAGGGCCGGACTCGCCGTGCTGCAAGCCAGGGGCACCACCTGCCTGGTGCTGGACGAGCCCACCAACCACCTCGACCTGCCGGCCATCGAGCAGCTCGAACAGGCCCTCGCCGACTACCCCGGCACGCTGATCCTGATCACTCACGACCGCAGGCTGGCCGAGGCGGTCCGGGTCGACCATGTGCTGGACGTGACGGCCGAGAGCGGGCGCCCCCGACTGGCACCCGCCCCCGACCTCGATAAATAGCTCTTATCCGCCGACCGACCAGGTGTGCACCGGCTCGCCGGAGTGCATCAGCTCCAGGTACCGCCGCAACATCCCGGTCAGCGCCGCCTCCCGGTCCAGCCCTCTGCTCTCCAGCCGGGCCACCGTCTCCCGCTGCCAGGTCGACCCGGTCCGCCGCGCCACGCACCGCTGCTCGATCACCCCGAGGTAGCGCTCGCGCGCGGCGTCGGAGACCCCGCACAGCCGCAGGCCCTCGTGCGCCATCGGCAGCAGCCGCCGCAGCACCAGCTCATCCGGCGGGATCCAGCCGATGCCCGGCCAGTACAGCTGCGCGTTCATCCCGTGCCGGGCGCCGCTGTAGAGGTTCTCCTCGGCCGCCTGGAAGGACATCTGGGTCCACACCGGGCGGTCCTGCGCGGTCAGCGCCCGCTGCGCGCCGTAGAAGAAGGCCGCGTTGGCCAGCACGTCCAGCACGGTCGGGCCCGCGGGCAGCACCCGGTTCTCCACCCGCAGGTGCGGCACCCCGTCCACGATGTCGTAGACCGGCCGGTTCCACCGCCAGATGGTGCCGTTGTGCAGCCGCAGCTCGGACAGCTTCGGCGCCCGCCCGGCCGCCAGCGCCTCCAGCGGGTCCTCCGGCTCGGTCTCCGGCAGCAGCGCCGGGAAGTAGCGGACGTTCTCCTCGAACAGGTCGAAGATGGAGGTGATCCACCGTTCGCCGAACCACACCCGTGGCCGGACCCCCTGGTTCTTCAGCTCCTGGGGGCGGGTGTCGGTGGCCTGCTCGAACATCGGGATCCGGGTCTCGTGCCAGAGCGCCTTGCCCAGCAGGAACGGCGAGTTCGCGGCCAGCGCGACCTGCACCCCGGCCAGGCACTGCGCGGCGTTCCAGTGCGCGGCGAAGTCGTTCGGCTCCACCTGCAGGTGCAGCTGCACCGAGGTGCAGGAGGACTCCGGCAGGATCGAGTCGGTGTAGCTGCGGAGCCGTTCGGGGCCCTTGCCCGGCATCGGCGCGCCCTCCATGTCCAGCAGCATCTCCTCGCCGCGCGCGCCGAAGATCTGCGCGTTCAGCAGGGAGTAGCGCGGACTCGTGGACAGCCACCGCGGATCGAAGTGCTCCCGTCGCAACGTCGGCAGCATGCCGATCATGGCCAGCGCGGCGCCCGCGTCGTGCGCCTTGCCGTCGGCGGCGTCCAGCTGCTGGCGCAGCTCCTCTTCCAGCTCCAGCGCCTCGTCCCCGGCCAGCGGCCGCGGCGCGACGTTGATCTCGATGTTGTACTGACCTAGCTCGGTCTGGAAAGCAGGGTCGGAGATCTTCTCCAGGACCACCGTGTTGGCCATGGCAGGACGCAGCGTCTCGTCGACGAGGTTCAACTCGATCTCCAGGCCCATCTGCTGCCGGGGGAAGGAGAAGTGGTTCTCGGCGAGCATCCGGGCGAGCGCGTCCAGGCAGCGCTGGACCTTGTCCCGATATCGCTGACGATCCTCCCTGGTGAACGTCCGGTTGGTCACGTCCCTTCCCATGCCGCCTCCCAATCGGTCGGCTGGTTTGGCCGGGCACACCAGCGGCGTCGCGAAGGCCCACCGTGACACAGCGTTTCCCGGGCTCGCCAGCCGCCAAACCGGTGCTCTCTGTTACATCGTCTTAACCAACAGCGACAAAGCGCTGGTCAGCGCTTTCTTTACGGAGCAACGTTACTGGACAGTCTCTCTCAAACCGTGGGATGGCACACTGATCGGGTGGTGCAGGTGATCCAAATCGACGACCCGGCGGACGAGCGTCTCAACGACTTCCGCGACCTGTCTACCGCCGACCGGCGGCCGGACCGGCCCGGCGGCCGCGGCCTGGTGCTGGCCGAGGGCGTCGTGGTGGTCGAGCGCCTGCTCGCCTCGCCCTACCCGGTGCGCGCCCTGCTCGGCGTCCAGCGGCGCATCGAGGCCCTTGCCGACCAGCTCGAACCCGTCGCCGCGCCGGCGTACGTGACCAGCGCGGAGATCATGGCCGAGGTGGTCGGCTTCCACCTCAACCGCGGCGTGCTGGCCAGCGCGGACCGCGCGCCCATGCCCGCGCTGCCGGAGCTGGCCGCCACCGCGCGCAGCCTGGCCGTGCTGGAGGGCGTCGGCGACCACGAGAACCTGGGCTCGATCTTCCGCAACGCGGCCGCGCTCGGCGTGGACGGCGTGCTGCTCGGCCCCGGCTGCTCGGACCCGCTGTACCGGCGCAGCGTCCGGGTCTCCATGGGCCACGTGCTGCGCGTCCCGTTCACCACCATCGAACCCTGGCCCGAGGGCCTGAAAACCCTGCGCGACAACGGCTTCCGCATCGCCGCCATGACCCCGAGGCCGGACGCGCTGCCGCTGCGGGAAGCTGTCGCCGGAGTCGAGAAGGTCGCCCTGCTGCTCGGCTCCGAAGGCCCAGGCCTCACCGAGGAGGCGATCACCGCCGCCGACCTGCCGGTCCGCATCCCCATGGCGGCGGGCGTCGATTCCCTCAACGTGGCAACAGCGGCCGCTGTGGCCTTCTACGAGATCGCCCAGGCCCGCTAGGCTCCGGCGACGTGGAACTGCACGCCCGCGAGGCCCGCGCCGTCCTCCTCCGCCCGGACCAGCCGGAGGAGGTGGACCCCGGCACGCTGCCGCTGCCCGCGGGACTGCTGGCGGCCCTGCACGAGTGGGCCGAGGTGGCCGAGGCGGTGGAGCTGTCCGAAGGGGCGGGCGAGGCCGTCTACCAGCGCGGCAGGCATCTGGCCTGGCGGCTGGCCGGTGCGCTGGACACCCCGGTGCGGTACGTGGACCCGGTCTCCGGCGAGGCCGAGGAGATCCAGCCACCGCCGCCCGCGCCTGCCCGGCCCGCGCCGCCGGCGGAGCCGACGCCGTGGGCGACCGGGCTGACCGTGAGCGTGTTCGTGGCCGCGATCGTGGTGGTCTCGATGGTGGCGCTGTCCCAGGGACTGAGCCAGGCCAGCCCGCTGCTCGCCTTCGGCGCGAACATCGTGATCGCGGGCGGCCTGGCACCCTCGGTCTGGCTGGCCCGGCGCACCCCGGTGTGGCGCTGGGTGGCCTACGGCGTGGTCACCGGGATCGGCGTGGCGTGGCTGGCCCTGCTGCTCAGCTTGCTCGGGCCATAACCGGCGCTAGACCGGCCAAAGGGAAGAGCGCTCCTGCCGCCTCGCTGTCACCGAGGCCGGTGGACCCCTGCAGGTGGTCCGCGGTAGCCGCTCTCCCCTTGTTCACGCCACGTGCGCTCCTCTAACCCCGCTGGGAACGCACGCCGAGTAAGACGTCTTCCCAGGAAGGCACGATCGGGTGGTTCTTCCGACCGCGCTTACCCGCTGGCTCTGTCCGCCGTGCGGGGGCATGCGTGCCCAGGTCGGTCTCCGCCGCCTCTGTCTTCTCGACCTCTTCCGCCTGCACCGGCTCGGTCGGTTCGATCAGGGGCGCGTCGGCCTGCTGGGCCAGCTCCTCCGGAAGCGGCTCTGGCTGGTAGCGCTGACCGTGGCTCGCCGGGGCCTGCCGGGGTTCCACCACGGGCGGTGGCGGCGGCATGGACTCGTCGATCACGGGCAGGATCTTGGTGTCGCCGTCGAGCTCCAGCGCCTGCTGCGCGAGCGGGGTGATCGCGCGCACGGTGCGGAGCGGACGGCCGGGTGTCGGGTCGATCAAGTCGGCGGCGTGCTCGTCCAGCGGCGTGATGGTGCCGCCGTGCGCGCCCGGGTGGAAGATCCAGTGCGCCCGGTTGTCCGAGCGGCCGGCCCGCCAGCGCAGCTGGATGACCCACTTGCCGTCCTCGCCGCGCCAAGAGTCCCAGTGCGCCACCGAGAAGTCCTGGCCGCGCAGGCCGAAACCGTGCGCCACGACCTCACCGAGGGTGGAGACGTCCGGGCCGTCCTCGCGCACCGGGTGCGCGCGCTGGGCGAGGTCCGCGGTGCGGGACCGCTCCAGCAACACGGGGTAGGCGTAGCGCTCGACCCGCTGCACCGGCAGCCCGGAGGCGGCGGCCACCTGCTCCACCGACTCACCGCCGCGGATGCGGGCCTGGATCTCGCGCGGGCGCATCTGGCTTTCCAGCTCGATCTGCGCCTGGCCGAGACGGGTGATGTCGCCGCGGGCGGCGGCCTTGAGCCGCTCGTCGGCCGGGAGCGTGAAGCGTTCGCCGCGCTCGTCTTCGAGGACGAGCACCTGCGCGTCCTCGTCGAGCCCGACTACTCGCAGCGCTCGCATCGCGGCCTCCCGGAAACTTTCACCTCGCTAGCGGACACGGTATGTCGGCGAGCCTGCTTGACGGGGCAGGCGCGCCGACACCACGACTATCTGCACCCGATCTTGCCTGATCGGGGCACAGGCTCGCACCCGCAAATCACAACGGTGTCACTTAGCGGGAGGTGACAGGCTCAGCCGAGCTGCCCGACCACCCAGTCCACAGACTGTGTGAGCTTCGTCACATCGTCCGGGTCGATGGCGGGGAACATGGCTACGCGGAGTTGATTACGACCGAGCTTCCGGTACGGCTCGACGTCGACCACGCCGTTGGCCCGGAGCACCTTGGCCACCACGGCCGCGTCCACGGAATCGGTGAAGTCGATGGTGCCCACCACGTGCGAGCGCTTGGCCGGATCGGTGACGAACGGGGTGGCGAACTCGCTGTTCTCGGCCCAGTCGTACAGGCGCGAGGAGGAGTCCGCGGTGCGCGTGGTGACCCAGTCCAGGCCGCCGTTGCCCAGCATCCACTCGATCTGGTCGGCCAGCAGGAACAGCGTGGCCACCGAGGGGGTGTTGTAGGTCTGGTCCTTGCGCGAGTTGTCCAGCGCGGTCGGCAGGGACAGGAACTCCGGCACCCAGCGCCCGCTCGCGCCGATCTCCTCCACCCGCGCGATCGCGGCCGGGCTCATCAGCGCCAGCCACAGGCCGCCGTCGGAGGCGAAGCTCTTCTGCGGCGCGAAGTAGTAGACGTCGAACTCCTCGGCGCGCACCGGCAGGCCGCCCGCGCCCGAGGTCGCGTCGATGGCCACCAGCGCGTCGCCGGCGTCGGCAGGCCGCTCGACCGGGACCATCACGCCGGTGGAGGTCTCGTTGTGCGCCCAGCCGATCAGGTCTGCCTCGGGGGAGCCAACGGGCTTGGGGGCGTCGCCGGGCTCGGCCTTGACCACGATCGGCTCGCCGAGGAACGGCGCGGTCTTGGCCGCCTTGGCGAACTTGGCGGAGAACTCGCCGTAGGTCAGGTGCAGCGAGCGCTCGCGGATCAGGCCGAAGGTGGCCGCGTCCCAGAACGCGGTGGTGCCGCCGTTGCCGAGCACCACCTCATAGCCCTCGGGCAGTGCGAACAGCTCGGACAGGCCCGCGCGCACCCGCCCGACCAGCTGCTTGACCGGCTTCTGGCGGTGCGAGGTGCCCAGCACCGCGCCACCCTCGGCGGCCAGCCTGGCCAGCTGCTCCGGCCGGATCTTGGACGGCCCGCAGCCGAAGCGGCCGTCACTCGGGCGCAGCTCCGCCGGGAGCCGGAGGGTGGTGGGGTCGGCCGTCTGCGTCATCACGGCGCCTTTCGCTTCGCGGTGGTCAACAGCGCCGGCGCCGTTGCCGGAGGTGCCCAGTGTTGCAGCCGGATGGCCTACCGGTTACCAGTGGGTGCCCCAGCTCACCCGTGGTTGATGGTCTCCCAGCCCTCGACCTCGTCGGGCTTGCGCGGCCCCGGCCCGAGGTACTGCGCGGAGGGCCGGACCAGCCGCCCGGTGCGCTTCTGCTCCAGGATGTGCGCGGCCCAGCCCGCGGTGCGGGCGCAGGTGAACATCGCCGGCATCATGTGCGGCGGCACCTCGGCGAAGTCCAGGATCACCGCGGCCCAGAACTCCACGTTGGTCTCGATGGCCCGGTCCGGGCGGCGCTCGCGCAGCTCGGCCAGCGCGGCCTGCTCCAGTGCCGCGGCCACCTCGTAGCGGGCCGCGCCCAGCTCCTGGCAGGTCCGGCGGAGCACCCTGGCCCGCGGGTCCTCGGCCCGGTAGACCCGGTGGCCGAAGCCCATCAGCCGTTCCTTGCGGTCCAGGATGTCGGCGACCACCTTGCGCGCGTCGCCGGAGCGCTCCACCGCCTCGATCATCGGCAGCACCCGCGCGGGCGCGCCGCCGTGCAGCGGGCCGGACATCGCGCCGATCGCGCCAGAGAGGCAGGCCGCCACGTCCGCGCCGGTGGAGGCGATCACCCTGGCGGTGAAGGTGGAGGCGTTGAGGCCGTGCTCGGCCGCGGACACCCAGTAGGCGTCCACCGCCTTGACGTGCCTGGGGTCGGGCTCGCCGCGCCAGCGGGTCATGAACCGCTCGGTGACCGAGGAGCACTCGTCGATCCGGGACTGCGGCACCGCGGCCACGCCGATGCCGCGCGCGGACTGGGCCACATAGGACAGTGCCATCACCGAGGCCCGCGCGGCGTTCTCCCGCGCCTGCTCGTCGGTGATGTCCAGCAGCGGCTGGTAGCCCCAGATCGGGGCCAGCATGGCCAGCGCGGCCTGCACGTCCACCCGCACGTCGCCGGTGTGCACCGGGATCGGGAACGGTTCAGCAGGCGGCAGCCCCGCGCCGAAGCGGCCGTCCACCAGCAGCGCCCACACGTTGCCGAAGGTGACCGTGCCGGCCAGGTCCTCGATGTCCACGCCGCGGTAGCGCAGCGCGCCGCCGTCCCGGTCTGGCTCGGCGATCTCGGTCTGGAAGGCGACCACGCCCTCCAGGCCCGGCCGGAACGTCGGGTCGGCTGCCTGCTCCTGCACCACGTTGTGCCCCTCTCCCTGAGCGTTGGCGCCACCCTTCCGCGTGCGCGCGGTGTCGGCAATCACCTCCTGTGGTGGCATCCGTCACCACTCAGGCGGTTTCGCATTCGTGGATTTCGCCGTACGGTCCGCTGTCACGGTGCTACGCGGGGTGCCCCGTCGGGGAGGAGTTCGACATGCCGGACGCCAACATCACACTCCCGGCGATGAGAGTGTCGTACGAGGCAGGAGCCTTGGACGAGACCTCGCTCGCCGGTACCTGGCACGAGCAGCTCCAGTTGTGGCTGAGCGACGCGATCGGCGCGGGGCTGCCCGAGCCGAACGCGATGATCCTGGCGACATCGGACACCGAGGGCCGACCGTCCTCACGCACCGTGTTGGCCAAGGGGCTTGATGCACGCGGACTGGTGTTCTTCACCAACTACACCTCCACCAAGAGTCACGATCTGCTGGCGACGCGGTTCGCATCCGCGACTTTTCCCTGGTTCGCCATGCAGCGGCAGGCCACCGTGCGGGGCGCGGTGGAGCGGGTCAACGCGGCGGAGACCGCGGAGTACTGGAACTCGCGGCCCAGGGGGTCGCAGCTGAGTGCGTGGGCCTCGCCGCAGTCGCGGGTGGTCAACGACCGGCACGCGCTGGAGAACGCGCTGAACATGGCCAAGCGCCGGTTCGCCGACGCCGAGCAGATCCCGGTGCCGCCGCACTGGGGCGGCTGGCGGATCCGGCCGGAGATGGTCGAGTTCTGGCAGGGCCGTAAGGACCGGATGCACGACCGGCTGCGCTTCCGGGCCAGCCGCGACGGGTGGCAGGTAGAGCGCCTGGCGCCGTGAGCGCCACCTGAGCGGTACCTGACAAACACATTCCCTTAGCCACGCTAACGGCCTAACATCCGACGGGTGACTGGGGACCCCGATGCCGTGCGCGTCGATGCCGAGAAGCCGCCCAGACCTGGCCTCCGGGCCAGGCTGGGGCGCATCCTGCTGGACACCCGCCCGTTGAAGATCCTGGCCTACCGGCGGTTGTGGCTCTCCAGCACGATCACCGTGATCGGCGCCCAGCTCAGCACGGTCGCCGTGCCCAAGCAGCTGTTCGACCTGACCGGCTCGTCCGCCTACGTCGGACTGGCCGGTCTTTTCGGTGTGGTGCCGCTGATCATCTTCGGCATCTGGGGCGGTGCGGTCGCCGACACGGTGGACCGGCGCAAGCTGTTGCTGGTCACCAACACCGGCATCGCGGTCACCGCGCTGCTGCTGTGGGCGCAGGCGGCCACCGGCATCGGCTCGGTGTGGACGGTGCTCAGCCTGTTCGCGGTGCAGCAGGCCTTCTTCGCGATGAACATGCCCGCGCGCAGTGCCGCGATCGCCCGGCTGGTGCCGCTGGACCAGCTGCCCGCCGCGCAGGCGCTGGGCTCCACCGTGTTCATGTTCGCCGCGGTGTTCGGGCCGCTGGCCGCCGGTTCGCTGATCGCGGTGCTTGGCCTGCCCACGCTGTACCTGATCGACGCGATCGCGTTGTGCGCCACGCTCTGGGCGGTGTGGAAGCTGCCCCCGCTGCCGCCGCTGAACGGACCCTCCCGCCGGGCCGGGCTGGGCGATGTGGTGGACGGCTTCCGCAACCTGGTCGGGCAGAAGGTGCTGCTGGCCTCCTTCCTGCTGGACATCATCGCGATGGTGGCCGGCATGCCGCGTGCGCTGTACCCGGAGATGGCGGTGCGCACCTTCGGCGATCCCGAGGGCGGCGGCTTCGCGCTGGGCTGGCTGTACGCGGCGATGCCGTTGGGGGCGCTCATCTTCGGCCTGTTCTCCGGCTGGAGCTCGCGGGTCTCCCGGCACGGCGTGGCGCTGACCTTCGCGATCATCGGCTGGGGCCTGAGCATCATCGGGCTGGGCCTGGCCACCGAGCTGTGGGTGGCGGTGCTGTTCCTTGCGCTGGGTGGCGCGGCCGACGTGGTGAGCATGATCTTCCGCGGCGCGATGCTCCAGCAGGCGGTCACCGACGACATGCGCGGCCGGACCCAGGGCGTGTTCACCGTGGTGGTGGCCGGCGGGCCGCGGTTCGCCGACCTGGCGCACGGCACCGCGGGCGCGGCCTTCGGCACCGCGATCGCGGTCTCCGGCGGCGGCGTGCTGGTGATCGTGCTGACCGTGCTCGCGGTGGTCTGCATCCCGGTGATCTGGCGCTACCGCGCGCCGATCAGCGGAGATCAGCCCAGTGTGGATCAGCCCAGGGTGGACAACGTGGTGGCCAAGGAGAAGCCGAGCAGCAGCGGCCAGTAGAGCAGCCGGGGCGCCAGGTTGTCCCGCCAGCGGATCAGCGCGATCGGCGTGCGCGCGGTGACCAGCAGCGCGTTGATCGCGCTGATCAGCACCACCAGGTAGAGCCCGAACGAGAAATATTCCAGGTACACGATGCCTGGTGCGGCGGTGGCCTCGCGGATCGCGTTCTGCCGCACCGCGACCACCAGCACCATGCTCACCGCGAAGCTGATCACCCCGAAGGAGGTGAACCCGACGAAGGTGCGCCGCAGCTCGTCGCCGTTGGTGGTGATGAACAGCGCGGCGAAGACCAGCACCGCGATGAACCCGATCGGCACCAGCGTCTCGAACAGCGGGCCGTGGAACTGCCTGGTCACCAGCAGGTTGAAGTACAGCTCGGGGAACGGCGGCCGGTCGGTGTAGCGGCCGAGGCCGAAGTTGGTGGTGTAGTCGTGCTTGGAGAAGCTGAACGAGGTGGCCTGCGGCTGCCAGCGCGCGGTGACGAACTGCGGGTCCAGGCCGTGCATGTGCTCCGGCTGCCACGGCCCCGGGTAGGCGCCGAAGTCCGGCACCAGCACCACACCGCGGCCGAAGTCCGGGTGCCACATCCGGATCCACACGTCCTGGCGGTCGAGTGGGTAACGGGTGTAGTCGAACTTCTGCACGAACGCGGTCTTGAAGTACCAGCCGATCACCTCGGCGTCGCCGTCCCGGTGCCGGTAGGCCTGCTTGACCGGATAGGAGTCGTCGGCCTCGGGCAGCACCACGCCCCTGGTCAGCCCGGCGGGCAGGCTGTCCGCGTAGCGCTGCCAGACGTAGCCGCTGACCTGCACCTCGTTGCTGGCGGCGAACCTGATCGACTCCAGGTAGATGCCGGTGGGGATCTGCGCGACGGTGTTGCCGGGCGGCAGCTGCGCGGCCAGGTAGGCCGAGGTCTCCTCGGTGGAGCGCACCACCTCGCCGATCACCACCCGCTGGTCCTCCTCCTGGGCGGTGTTCCACACCACGACCATGCCGAGCAGGCAGAACACGCTGAAGGACGCCGAGCACAGCCAGTACCGCCAGACCTGCCGCCCGAACGGCCGGATGAGCAGCAGCATCACACCGCTCAGGCAGACCAGCCCGCTGACCAGCAGCGGCGGCAGGTGCCTGCGCTGGTCGAACAGGCACAACAGCACGAAGGTGGTCGCGCTCAGCACGCACAGCCCGGCGATGGTCCACTCGACCCGGCGATAGCGCTCCTGCCCCATGCGGGCCACAGTGGCGGGCGGGCAGGGTCAGCGCCCGGCGTGGCGCGCCAAGTTCAGCCGGTCGGGGAATCCAGTGCCGTCACCAGGATGTCGGTGAGCAGCGCGGCGCACCGGCCGTCCGGGTCCAGGTCGGGGTCGTAGATGCCCACGTCCAGGCCGAGGCAGCCGGGGTCGCGCAGCAGCCCGGACAGCAGTTCGGTCAGCTCCGTCGCGGTCAGCCCCGCCGGGTTGGGCGAGTCGACCGCGGGCATCAAACTCGCGTCCAGGGTGTCCACGTCGAGGTGGATCCAGAACCCGGCCAGCCCGGCGAACCGGTCCCGCGCCCAGTCCGCCACCGCGGGCGCGCCGAGGCGGCGGATGTCCGCCGCGGTGCGCACGCCGATGTCCGTTGTGGACAGTTCGGTGACGTCGGACTCGTCCTCCGGCCCCATGCCCAGCAGCACCGCGTCCGCGTCGGCGACCAGTGGCCGCAGCCCGTCCAGATCAGTGAGATCCGGCTGTCCGCGACCGGTGACCAGGGCCAGCGCCTCGCCGCCTGCCGCGCCCACCCGGTCGGAGTTGCCGGGGTGCCGGAAGTCCGAGTGACCGTCCACATAGGCCAGTCCGTGCCTGCCGGATCGCCGCCGCAGCGCCAGCATCGGGCCCAGCGCGATCGAGCACTCGCCGCCGAGCACCAGTGGCAGCTCACCCCGTTCGTGGATGGCGTCGACCCGGTCGGCCAGCCGCCTGGCGTACTCGGCGATCAGCGGCGCGTGGAAGACGCCGTCGCCCTCCCGCCAGTCGCCCCGGTCGTACCTCGGCGCCACCAGGCAGCCGGCGTCCCTGGCGCCGAGCCTGGTCAGCAGTCCGGCGTCGCGCAGCGCGCCGGGCGCCTTGGCGCAGCCGGGCACGGTGCCGGGGGCGGGCGGCCGGAGCCCGAGGTTGGACGGCGCGTCCAGCACGGCGATGGTCGGCATGGCATGAGTTCATACCCGACACGGTCGAATCAGCCCACCGAGTTGTGCCGGGGCGGCTACGGTGGGCCGGTGCTCACTGCATGGGGGCTGACCAAGGCCTATGAGGGACGTACGGTCGTCGATCAGGTGAGTTTCGAACTCCAGCCTGGCACCGTGACGGCCTTCCTCGGGCCGAACGGGGCGGGCAAGTCGACGACCCTGCGCATGATCACCGGACTGACCGTGCCGAACGCGGGCCGCGCGATGGTCGCGGGCCGCCCGTTCACGGCCTGGCCCAACCCGTCGCACGTGGCCGGGGTGCTGCTGGACGCCGCCGCGGTGCACCCTGGCCGCAGCGGCCGAGGGCACCTGCGGATGGCCGCCACACTGGCCGGGGTACCGGCCCGCCGGGCGGACGAGGTGCTGGAAACGGTGGGCCTGGCCGACGCGGCCACCCGCAAGATCGGCAAGTACAGCCTCGGCATGCGCCAGCGCCTGGGCATCGCGCACGCGCTGCTCACCAACCCGCCGCTGCTGGTGCTGGACGAGCCGATCAACGGCCTGGACCCGGAGGGCATCCGCGCGGTCCGCAACCTGCTCCGCGGCCACGCCGCCAGGGGCGGCACGGTGCTGCTGTCCAGCCACGTGCTCTCCGAGGTGGACCAGACCGCGGACCGGGTGCTGGTGATCGGCAACGGCCGCATCGTCGCCGACGGCCCACTGTCCACATTGACCACTTCCTCGCGTTCCCTGGTCCGCGCCAAGGACATGAACAAGCTCGCCGAGACCCTGCAGCGCGCCGGGGTCGCCATCCAGCCCGCGCCGGACGGCTTCATGGCCGCGCACGCCTCGGTCGAACAGGTCTCCGACCTCACCTTCGCCGCGGGCATCCCGCTGCTGGGCCTGCGCGAGGAACAGATGAACCTGGAGGACCTGTTCTTCCGGCTCACCGGGGGAGGACGACCGGCATGACCCACGGCTACCCAGGACAGCAGGCCCCCGGCTACCCGCAGACCGGCCCACAGCCGATGCCGGGCGGCCACCCCGGCCAGCCCTACCCGCCGCAGCAGCCCAGCTTCCCGCCCGGCCCCGGCGGCCACCCCGGCCCGCACACGGGTCAGCAGCCGGCCGTGCCCGGCCCGCCGCCCGGCATGCCCGCGCCCGGCCAGTCCGGCCCGGTCGCCACCGGCCCGTGGGCCGAGCGCGCGGCCAAGCCGGCCGGCTTCCTCCGCCTGGTCGCGGTGGAGTTCCGCAAGCTGGTCGGCACCCGCTCGGACAAGATCGTGCTGGCCTTCTCGCCGGTGTTCCTGGTCGGCGTGCTCTGCCTGATCATCCTGCCGCAGTACTACCTGCGCTCGGCCTCCGACCAGATCCAGCCCAACCTGCTCGGCGTGCAGCTCGGCCAGCTGCTGCTGTTCGTCGCGGTGATCAAGCTGATCGCCGGGGAGTGGCAGTACAAGAGCGTGCAGCCGACCCTGCTGGTGCAGCCCTCCCGGCTGCGCTACCTGCTCGCCCAGGCCTCGGTGCTGGTCGGGGTGTGGCTGCTGGCCACGCTG
The DNA here is from genome assembly GCF_053591555.1 of Crossiella sp. NPDC003009. Classification (NCBI taxonomy): domain Bacteria; kingdom Bacillati; phylum Actinomycetota; class Actinomycetes; order Pseudonocardiales; family Pseudonocardiaceae; genus Crossiella; species Crossiella sp. NPDC003009. The sequence goes on from NZ_JBSFUA010000051.1 coordinate 25,856, forward strand.
GTCACCTTCATCGCCGGGCCGCTGCTGGTGAAGACCCGCACCGCGATGAACCTGCAGTCCAACTGGCTGGGCATGCGGCCGGGCTGGACGCTCGGGGTGATCGCGCTGGCCACCGCACTGGTGCTGCTGTCCGCGATGGTGATCGGCACGCTGATCCCGAACACCGCGGCCGCGATCACCGTGTTCTTCGTGGCGGTGCCGCTGCTGACCTTCGCCAGGGCCGGACTGCCCGAGGTGATCGGCATGATCTACCCGCTGGAGGCCGCCTACGCGATGGCCGGGCTCGGTGTCGGCGCGGTGCAGACCATCGTCTCGGTGCTGGTCTGGGTCGGCCTGCTGGTCTTCGGCGCGCTGGTGGTCAGCAGGCGGGACGCGGGCTGAGCCTCAGCTCTTGCGGCTGCCGCCGTCGGGGTCGATGGCGGGCAGCAGCTTGCCGGCGAAGTCCCGCGCCCTCGGGCAGAGCTGGTCCCGGCTGGCCGCCGGGTCGAACTTCTCGTCCAGCTTGCGCTTGGCCTCGGTCTCGGCGTCGGTGTAGTAGATCGAGACCTTGAACGGCGTCGAGGAGCCGGTGTCCACCACCAGCTCGCAGCTGGCGTTGTCGTAGCCGAGGCTCTGCACCGCGTAGTAACGCTCGGCAACGATCAGCCGCTCGAAGTACCGCCCGGCTACCTCGTCGCCCTTCCACACGTCGGAGAAGAACTTCTGCTCCGACTTGCGGTCCCGCTGCGCGAACTGGGCGATCATGAACTCGCCCCACTCCTCCGCGCCGATGCAGGCCTGGTTGTTGAACCCGGTCCTGGGCGGCTTGGTCAGCCCGAGCAGGGTGGTGATGTTCGGCGGCAGCGTCTTGCAGGTGTTGTCGAAGACCGGCTTGCGGCCCTTCTGGAAGTCCAGGTTGTCGTAGGCCACCGCCTCCGGGTCCAGCTTCGGCGCCGGTGCGCCGACCGGGGGCTCCGGCGGCGAGGTGCAGGCCGAGGCCACGGCAAGGGTGGCCAGCAGGGAGGAGACCAGGACTGCGCGCTTGCCCATGGCAGGTAGTTCAGCACATTCGGCCGATCAGGGTGACGATTTGGTGTACCTAGTTCGAAACACGGTCGGGTGGCTCCCAGCACGCGCTGTGACCAGGCACACTTTTCGCTTATGGCGAGCGAAGCGAAAGCCCAGGGGGCTCCCGAGACGAACGCCGGCCAGCCTGAGCTGAAGCGGGCGATCGGGCCGAAGCTGCTGCTGTTCTTCGTGATCGGCGACATCCTCGGCACCGGTGTGTACGCGCTGACCGGGACCGTGGCCGGGAAGGTCGGCGGCGCGTTGTGGCTGCCGTTCCTGCTGGCCTTCGTGGTCGCGTTCCTGACCGCGTTCAGCTACCTCGAACTGGTCGGCAAGTACCCGAGGGCAGCCGGTGCCGCGCTGTACACCAACCGCGCGTTCAAGAAGCCCTTCCTGACCTTCATGGTGGCCTTCGCGGTGATGTGCTCCGGCATCACCTCGGCCTCCTCGGCCGCGGTGGCCTTCGGCGGCACCTACCTCAAGGAGTTCGTCACCGCCCCCGCCCCGTGGGTGGCCATCGGGTTCCTCGCGCTGCTCGCCTTCATCAACTTCCGCGGGGTCGGCGAGTCGGTGAAGGCCAACGTGGTGCTCACCATCATCGAGCTGCTCGGCCTGGCCATCGTGGTCGGCGTCGGCCTGTACGCGCTGACCCAGGGGGCGGGCGACTGGTCCCGGCTGGTGGAGTTCAACACCGAGAACCAGACCACCCTGATCGCGATCACCTCGGCCACCTCGCTGGCCTTCTTCGCCATGGTCGGCTTCGAGGACTCGGTGAACATGGCCGAGGAGTGCAAGGACCCGGTGCGGATCTTCCCGAAGGCGATGCTCAAGGGCATGGCCATCGCGGGCATGATCTACGTGCTGGTCGCCATCGCCTCCTCGCTGCTGCTGTCGGCGAGTGAGCTCAAGAACGCGGGCTCCTCCGCGCTGCTGCGGGTGATCCAGGTCGGCGCGCCCGACTTCGACCACCGGTGGCTGGCCTTCATCGGCCTGTTCGCGGTGGCCAACTCGGCGCTGATCAACATGCTGATGGCCAGCCGCCTGCTCTACGGCATGGCCAAGGAGCGGATCATCCCGATGCCCTTCGCCAAGGTGCACCAGAGCCGGCGCACCCCGTGGATCGCGATCATCTTCACCAGCCTGATCGCCGTGGTGCTGGTCTCCTCGATGAACATCAGCGTGCTGGGTGGCACCACCGCGCTGCTGCTGCTGGTGGTGTTCACCATCGTCAACATCGCCTGCCTGGTGCTGCGCAAGGAACCGGTCGAGCACAAGCACTTCCGGGCGCCCACCGTGGTGCCCGTCCTGGGCGCGATCACCTGCGCCTACCTGGCGCTGCCGCTGTCCGGCAGGCCGTGGGAGGACTACCGGCTGGCCGGGATCCTGCTGCTGGTCGGCCTGGCGCTGTGGGTGGTCAACTGGCTGATCGTGCGCAAGGAGCACGGCAAGATCGAGTTCGACGCCGCCAACCTCGGTAAGAACTGAAGGCGCGTGTTTGACTGCGTGCCGTGACAGTGAACGGTGCGCAGTTCGAGATCACCGACGGCCCGGTCCGGGCGGTGGTCAACGAGGTGGGGGCGGCGCCGCGGATCCTGGAGATCGGCGGCCTGCCCTACCTGGAAACCTATCCGGAGGACCACACCCCGCCGATGGGTTGCGGCGCGGTGCTGGTGCCCTGGCCCAACCGGGTGCTGGACGGGCGCTGGACCTATGACGGCGGCGTCCAGCAGCTCGCGCTGACCGAACCGGCCAGGGGCAACGCCAGCCACGGCCTGCTGCGCCACACCACCTGGCAGCCGGAGATCCACTACCTGGACCGGATCACCCTGGGCGCGGACGTCAACGTGCAGCCCGGCTGGCCGGTGCGGCTGCGGGCCACGGTCGCCTACCGGGTCCAGGACGGCGGCCTGACCGTCACGCACACCGTGGCCAACCGCGGCCAGCAGCCGGTGCCCTTCGGCGTCGGCGCGCACCCCTACCCGCGGGCGGGCGAGGCGGAGACCGACGAGTGCACCCTGGAACTGGCCGCGACCACCGCGGTGGAGCTGGACCCCGAGCGCAAGGTGCCGGTCGGCGACCCGGTCCCGGTCGCGGGCACCGACCTGGACTTCAGCGTCGCCCGGCTGCTCAAGGGCGTGCAGCTGGACACCGCGTTCGGCGGCTGCCTGCCCGCGCAGGACGGGCTGGTGCACCACGTGCTGCGCGGGCCGGACGGCGGCGTGGAGCTGTGGGCCGACCCGGTGTTCTCCTGGGTGCAGGTCTACACCCCGGACGGCTTCCCAGGGCGCGGGCGGGCGGTGGCCATCGAGCCGATGACCTGCCCGCCGAACGCGCTGAACAGCGGCATCGACCTGATCACCCTGGCGCCGGGCGAGACCTGGTCGGCGAGCTGGGGGATCAGAGCAGCCGGTTGATCTCGGCGGCCACCAGGTCCGGTTGCTGCAACGGGACCAGGTGGTCGGCCCGCTCGGCCAGCACGTGCCTGCCGTGGGGGAGGGCGGCGGCGAAGGCCCGGTGCGTCTCGATCAGCACCGGGCGGAACTTCTTCTCCGCCGGTCCGGTGCGGCCTGCCGAGATGACCGTGGTCGGCACCTGCGGCAGCCGCAGCGGCGGCAGCTCGGCCAGGCCGCCGGGCAGCGCGCGCACCTCGGCGGCGGCGGCCGTGAGGAAGCCGGGGCTCAGCTCCTCCTCGGTGATCTCCCTGGCCAGCTCCGGCGGGAAGTCGCGGTGCAACCGCCCGCGCAGCAACAGTTTCAGCAGCCCGGTGCGGGCGATCAGCGCGCCGGTCCGGTAGGCCAGGCTGACCAGCCGGAACTGCTTGCCTTCGTGGTAGTGCGGCAGTTCCTCCTGCACCTGGTCCACCAGCACCAGCCCGGCCACCAGCTCCGGCCGCAGGTGCGCCACGTGCCGGACCACCACCCCGCCCAGGCTGTGCCCGACCAGCACCGCGCGCCGGATCCCTGCCGCGGCAAGCAGGTCGAGCAGGTCCTCGGTCATCCTGGACACCGTGCGCGGGCCGGGATCGGGGGTGCTGCGGCCCAGTCCGGCCCGGTCGTAGACCAGGGTGGCGGCCCGCACCTGCGGCTCCACCAGGGTCCAGCTGCCCCGGTTGGCGCCGATGCCGGACTCGAAGACCACCACGGGTTCGCCCGTGCCACGGCGGATCAGGTGCAGGGAACGGCCGTCGCGGGTGCGGATGTGTTGGGACATCAGGGTCGAGGTTTCCACGTCCCGAGTGGATGAACCCGGCCAACACGCCGCCCGCGCCGCTTCCCGTGGCCGGGAGCCGGTGCTTCACTGCCCCGATGGCCGACATCTCGGTGCAGCTGGGCGATGTCCAGGAAACCCTGCTCGCCACCCTGTACGCCCGCGCGGTGGAAACCGGCAAGAAGCGCGGCCTGCTGCGCGATGAGACCGCCGCCCGGATGGTGGCCAGGATCGACTACGACTTCACCCGGTTCGGCCGCTCGCCGATGCTGCTCGGCTCGGTGCTGCGCACGCTGATCCTGGACGAGTGGGTGCGCGAGTTCCTCGACGCCAACCCCGGCGGCACCGTGGTGGAGATCGGCGCCGGCCTGAACACCCGGTTCGAGCGGCTGGACAACGGGCGGGTGCACTGGGTGGACCTGGACCTGCCGGACGCGATGGCGCTGCGCCGCCGGTTCTTCACCGAATGCGACCGGCGCAGGCTGGTCGGCGCTTCGGTGCTGGAGGAGGACTGGCCGGATGCGGTCCGCGCGCTGCCCGGCCCGTACTTCTTCGTCGCCGAGGGCGTGCTGCTGTACTTCCCGCCCGCCCAGGTCCGGCTGGCCCTGGCCGGGCTGGCCAGGCACTTCCCCGGCGCGGGGCTGGCCTTCGACACCGCGGGCCGCTGGCTGGTGGACAACCAGGACGCGCCGGTGTTCGAGAAGAACGTGACCGCGAGCTTCCGCTGGTCCTGCGACGATCCCACGGTGATCGGCGAGTGGGGGCTGGGCCTGCGGCACCGCGAGTCCCGCACCCTGCTCCAGCTGCCCAAACGGCTGGCCCGCTCGCTGCCGCCGCAGACCCGCGCCACCCTCGGCGTGGTGCGCGCCGCACTGCGCAGCCGGGCCCGCGGCTACCAGGTCAGCCGGTTCGACCTGGAGCCGTACGTGCCCGAACCGGCCGCACCCGCTGACCGGATCGGCTGACCGAACCGGACAAGACCCTTCGGGTCGGCGGCATACTCGGTTAGCGTGTCCCGCCGTGGACATCGCGATCACCGGTGGATATGTGGTGCCCGTCGAGGGCGAGCCGATCGACGGCGGCACGGTGCTGATCTCCGACGGCAAGATCGTCGCGGTCGGCACTGAGGAGGCCGTGGACGTGCCAGAGGACGCGCAGGTGGTGGACGCCGCGGGCACCTGGGTGCTGCCGGGGTTCGTGGAGGGCCACGCGCACGTCGGCATCCACGAGGAGGCCGAGGGCTGGGCAGGCCAGGACACCAACGAGATGACCGACCCGAACGGGGCCAGGCTGCGCGCCATCGACGCGATCAACCCGGCCGACACCGGGTTCGCCGACGCGCTCTCCGGCGGGGTCACCACCGCGGTGGTCAAGCCGGGCTCGGGCAACCCGATCGGCGGCCAGACCGTGGCGCTGAAGTGCTGGGGCCGGACCGTGGACGAGATGGTCGTGGTCAACCCGGCCAGCGTGAAGAGCGCGCTGGGCGAGAACCCGAAGCGGGTCTACGGCGACCAGAAGAAGCTGCCCTCCACCAGGATGGGCGTGGCCGCGGTCATCAGGGACGCGTTCACCAAGGCCCAGGACTATCAGAAGAGGCGGGAGCACGCGGCGGCGGAGAACAAGCCGTTCGACCGCGATCCCACGCTGGAGGTGCTGGTGCGGGTGCTCGACGGCGAGCTGCCCTGGGCCCAGCACAGCCACCGCGCCGACGACATCGCCACCGCGCTGCGGCTGGCCGAGGAGTTCGGCTACCGGCTGATCGTCAACCACGGCACCGAGGCGCACCTGATCGCCGACCTGCTCGCCGAGCGGGACATCCCGGTGATCATCGGCCCGCTGTTCACCGCCAGGTCCAAAGTGGAGCTGCGCCAGCGCTCGCTGCGCAACCCGGGGCTGCTGGCCAAGGCAGGCGTGCGGATCGCGCTGACCACCGACCACCCGGTGGTGCCCATCCACTTCCTGGTGCACCAGGCCACCCTCGCGGTCAAGGAGGGCCTGGACGAGCGCACCGCGCTGCGCTCGATCACGGTCAACCCGGCCAAGATGCTCGGCCTGGAAGACCGGATCGGCTCGCTCAAGCCCGGCGCGGACGCCGACGTGGTGCTCTGGTCCGGCGACCCGCTGGACGTGATGAGCCGCGCGCTGCGGGTCTTCGTGGACGGCCGCGAGGTCTACACCTTCGACGAGCACCGCGGCGAGGGCGTCGTGGCCAGCCCCTACCGGCGAGGAGCCCGTTCATGATCATCGTTGGTGGCGAGGCCCTGGTCGACCTGGTCCCCGATCCGTCCACAATGGACGGTGAGCTGGGTCCGCTGCTGCCGCGCCTGGGCGGTGGCCCGTACAACGTGGCGGTCGCGCTGGGCAGGCTGGGCGTGGCCGCCGGGTTCGTCTCCCGGCTCTCCACCGACCAGTTCGGCGACGCGCTGCTGGACCGGCTGGTCGCCTCGGGCGTGGACGTCGCCGGCGTGCAGCGCGGCGCGGAACCCACCACGCTGGCCGTGGTCGGCCTGGCCGCGGACGGCTCGGCCCGCTACTCCTTCCACGTGGAGGGCACCGCGGACCGCCTGGTCGCCGACCCCGGCCCGCTGGCGGCGGGGGCCACCGCGCTCGCCCTCGGCACGCTGTCGCTGGTGCTGGAGCCGGGCGCGAGCGCGTACGAGGCGATGATGCGCCGGGAGGCCGGGCGCGGGCTGTTCGTCTCGCTGGACCCCAACATCCGCGCCGGGCTGATCCCGGACCCGGACGCCTACCGCGCCAGGTTCCGGAGCTGGCTGCCGCACGTGACCCTGCTCAAGCTGTCCGTGGAGGACGCGGACTGGCTCGGCGCGGACGTGCCCGGCTGGCTCGGCCAGGGACCGGCCGCGGTCCTGCTCACCCACGGCGGCGAGGGCCTGGAGGTGCGCACCGTGGACGGGCTGTCCGTGCGGGTCCCGGCGACCGAGGTGGACGTGGTGGACACCATCGGCGCCGGCGACACCGTGCACGCCGCCCTGCTCGGCTGGCTCGCCCAGCAGGACGCGCTGTCCAGGGACGCCCTGCGCGCCCTGACCGAGCGGCAGTGGACGGCCGCGCTGGAATTCGCCGGGCGGGCCGCCGCGCTCACCTGTTCCAGGGCGGGGGCCGAACCGCCGTATGCGGCCGAACTCCAGAGTCCTTAATTACCGGCGTTTTCCACCCGGCAAATAAATCGATATTTCCGGGTGCTGGATCGACCCCGATCAAGAATCACGGTGGGTAGCCGGGCGGCACGCTGCGCCCAAGTGGTCCAGTCCACTAGGTGACCCTGGTTACCCACCGGTACCGCGCTACCCCGATGACGATCTTGATCGATGCATCTGGCACTGTAGTAGACGTCACGTACCCCGCTGGCCTGCATGGATCTGGTCTTGATCGATCGGATTCCCTAGGTTGGACCCCATCGGTGCCAACGAGGTAACCGGACGGGCGTTATGTGATACCTGTCCCAGATGAGCCGCTGGGCCACTCACGCGGCTGCGCTGGGATGTAACGCCCACTAGCGTGACAACCGACAGGACCCCAACGAGGCGGTTGCTGCGGGTGGTGGCAAACCCACCCCGCGCGCGTGAAGCGCCTCGCCTTAGCGTGAGAGGGACTCGCATGCCCGACGCGACGACCGCGCCAGATTCGACGGTGAAACCAGCCAAACACCGTAACGTCGCGCTACGTTATGACGGCGGGGAGCATGAGATGCCGGTGGTCGCGGCCACCGACGGCGAGCCAGGCTTTGAGCTCGGCAAACTGCTCTCCACGACCAAGATGGTCACTCTCGACCCCGGTTTCGTGAACACCGCCTCCTGCGCCTCGGAGATCACCTACATCGACGGTGACGCCGGCATCCTGCGCTACCGCGGCTACCCGATCGAGCAGCTGGCCGCGAAGTCCAGCTTCGTCGAGGTCAGCTACCTGCTGATCTACGGCGAGCTGCCCACCCAGGCGCAGCTGGACGACTTCACCAGCAAGATCAGCAGGCACACCCTGCTGCACGAGGACCTGAAGCGCTTCTTCGACGGCTTCCCGCGCGACGCGCACCCGATGCCGGTGCTGTCCTCCGCGGTGTCCGCGCTGTCCACCTTCTACCAGGACAGCCTGAACCCCTTCGACGACAACCAGGTGGAGATCTCCACCATCCGGCTGCTGGCCAAGCTGCCGACCATCGCGGCCTACGCGTACAAGAAGTCGGTCGGCCAGCCCTTCCTCTACCCGGACAACTCGCTCGGCCTGGTGGAGAACTTCCTGCGGATGACCTTCGGGCTGCCCGCGGAGCCCTACGAGGTCGACCCGGCCCTGGCCCGTGCGCTCGACCTGCTGCTGATCCTGCACGCCGACCACGAGCAGAACTGCTCCACCGCGACCGTGCGGCTGGTGGGCTCCTCCGAGGCCAACCTGTTCGCCAGCGTCTCGGCCGGCATCAACGCGCTGTTCGGCCCGCTGCACGGCGGCGCCAACCAGGCCGTGCTGGAGATGCTGAACAAGATCCACGAGGACGGCGGCGACGTCGACTCCTTCGTGAAGAAGGTCAAGAACAAGGAAGACGGCGTCCGGCTGATGGGCTTCGGGCACCGGGTCTACAAGAACTACGACCCGCGCGCCGCGATCATCAAGAAGACCGCGGACGACGTGCTGAGCAAGCTCGGTGTGCAGGACCCGCTGCTGGACATCGCGCTCAAGCTGGAGGAGTACGCGCTCAGCGACGACTACTTCATCCAGCGCAAGCTGTACCCGAACGTGGACTTCTACACCGGCCTGATCTACAAGGCCATGGGCTTCCCCACCAGGATGTTCACCGTGCTGTTCGCGCTCGGCCGCCTGCCCGGCTGGATCGCGCAGTGGCAGGAAATGATCAAGGACCCGGCGCGCAAGATCGGCCGCCCGCGCCAGGTCTACATCGGCTCGGCTGAGCGCGACTACCAGTCGATCACCGAACGCTGACCGCCTGACCCCACAGAAGCGGCCCCGGTTCGCATCCCCCGTGGATGTGCCGGGGCTGTTTGCTGTGGGTACCTTCCGGGTGTGACGGCTGTGCTGTGGTTCCGGCGGGACCTGAGACTGGGCGACCACGCGGCCCTGCTGGCCGCCGCCGAGCGGAGCCGGGACGTGCTCGCGGTGTTCGTGCTGGACGAGGCCCTGCTCAAGCCCTCCGGCCCGGTCCGCCGGACCTTCCTCTACCGCAGCCTGCGCGCGCTGGACGAGCAGCTGGACGGCCGCCTGCTGGTGCTGCGCGGCGACCCGGCGGCCGAGCTGCCGAAGGCCGCCGCGCAGGTCGGCGCGGACAGCGTGCACGTCTCCGCGGACACCGGCCCGTACGGCCGGCAGCGGGACGAGCGGGTGGCAAGCACGTTGGCGGACAACGGGATCGAGCTGGTCCGGACCGGCTCGCCGTACGCGGTCACGCCCGGCCGGGTGCGCAAGGGCGACGGCACCCCGTTCAAGGTGTTCACCCCGTTCCGCCGGGCCTGGGCCGAACACGGCTGGCGGCCGCCCGCGGACACGGCTGCCTCCACAGTGGACTGGATCACCGCGAAGGGCGGCGTGCGCGTCCCGGCGGATGAGGACCTGGGCGAGATCTCCCTGCCCGCGGCGGGGGAGCGGGCCGCGGTCGAAGCCTGGGAGTCCTTTGTGGACGAGCGGGTGGTCGACTACGCGGACCGGCGGGACCGGCCGGCCGTGCACGGCACCAGCCGGATGTCGGCCTACCTGCGCTGGGGCCAGCTGCACCCGCGCACCCTGCTCGCCGACCTGGCCCGGCACAGCGGCCAGGGCGCGGAGACCTACCGCAGCGAGCTGGCCTGGCGGGAGTTCTACGCCGACGTGCTGTGGCACCGCCCGGAGACCGCGCGGCAGAACTACGACCGCCGCTTCGACGCCATCGACCACAACACCGACGACGAGCTGTTCGCGGCCTGGTGCGCGGGCCGGACCGGGTTCCCGATCGTGGACGCCGGCATGCGGCAGCTGCTGGCCGAGGGCTGGATGCACAACCGGGTCCGCATGATCACCGCCAGCTTCCTGGTCAAGGACCTGCACCAGCCGTGGTGGCGCGGGGCGCGGCACTTCATGCGCCACCTGGTGGACGGCGACCTGGCCTCCAACCAGCACGGCTGGCAGTGGACCGCGGGCTGCGGCACGGACGCGGCGCCGTACTTCCGGGTGTTCAACCCGACCACCCAGGGCGAGAAGTTCGACCCCGACGGCGACTACGTGCGCCGGTACGTGCCGGAACTCCGTGGCGTGCCAGGAAAACGCGTGCACAAGCCGGTCGGCGTGCCCGGCTACCCGGAGCCGATCGTGGACCACAAGCACGAACGCGAGGTCGCGCTGGCCCGCTACGGGGCCACCAGGAGCTAGGCCCCTGGGCAGGACCCCGAGCTGGGCTTCCCGGTGCGGAAGAAGGCCACCGCCTTGGCCGCGCAGGGGATCGAGGACAGCGAGCCGTGGTGGTCGTCTTCCACGGTCAGCAGCCTGCCGCCGATCCGCTCCCGCATCTGCTCGGCCCAGCCGTGTGGGGTGACCGGCTCGTGTCGGTGTCCGACCAGCTGCAGCGGGCTCTCACCCGACCGGAAGTCCCACGGCCGCACCGGTTGCGTCCAGCCCGCGCAGGTGCCGTCCCAGGTGCCGGGGAAGGCCATCAGCGGGTACTTCCGGATGCGTTCCTGGCGCAGGCGGTAGAGGGTCTCGAAGTCGCGGGCGCTGGTGGATCCGTTGCACAGCACCGCGGTCTGCTGGAAGGTGTTGCCGCCGGTGGGCGTGGTCTGCCAGCCCATTGTGCCGGCCCGCTCCGCGCCGCCGCCCTGCCGCAGCGCGACCAGCGCCTTGGCCGCCCGCGACCAGTCCCGGCGCGGCCCGGCGATGTGGTGCAGCGCGTCCTCGCCGTGCTTGTCGCGCAGCTCCTGGAACACGGTCAGCACCGCGGCCTGGGTGCGCCCGAAGTGGTACTCCGCGTCCCGCTCGGCCACCCAGCTCGCGAAGTCCTTCGCGCTCTGCTCGCCCGCCGCCACCTGGCTATCGTCCATTGTGGACAGACTCAGGGTGGGTGTCATGACCGAGTCCAGCAGCATCCGGTCCACGTGCCGGTCGAACTGGTCACGGTAGCTCGCGCCCAGCGCGGTGCCCCAGGACACCCCGTAGAAACCGATCTTCCGCTCGCCCAGCGCGATCCGGATCCGGTCCACGTCCCTGGCGATGTTCTGGGTGGTCAGCTGGGAGACGAACTCCGGGTCCAGCGCCGTGCAGCGCTGGTTGACCTTGGCGGTGCGCTCGAAGACGAACCTGGCCTTGTCCTCCTCGGACCGGCCGGGCGGCGGTTCCCCGGTGTCGCCGGGCTCGCGCGGGCAGGTCACGTCCGCGCTGTACTGCACCCCGCGCGGGTCGAAGCCGATCAGGTCGTGCTCCCGGCCGAGCTCAGCCGCCTTGCTCTCGCTGATCCGGCCCGGCATCTCGATCCCGGCCTGACCAGGACCGCCCGGGTTGAACACCACCACACCGCGGCGGCGGCCCGGATCGGTGGCCTTGATCCGGGACACCGCGATGCCGATGGTCCGCCCGTCCGGTTCCGCGTAGTCCACCGGCACGGTGACCATCGCGCACTCGGTCCGGTCGTCCTCCGGCGACCAGTCCTTGGCGAGGTCCCTGCACAGCTTCCAGTCCACAGTGGAATCCGCGAGCGCGACCGGCGTGGCGCCGAGCATGGCCGCGGTCAACGCCAAGATCAGGAAACGCACCTGGCCATTGTGGCCTACTTGGCGCCGAGCGCGTCCCGCAGCTTGACCCGGCCACCCGTGCGCAGCACCGCGTTGGAGTAGATCCGCCCGGCCAGCCGGATGAAGGCGAACATCCCGGCCACGGTGAGCACCACCGACACCGCGATCTCCCAGGCGGGCGCCACTCCCATCGCGATCCGCGCGGGCATGATGATCGGCGTGAACGGCGGGATCATGGACAGCACCTCCAGGATCCGGTTGCCCGGATCGCGGGGCAGCATCAGGAAGGTCAGCACCGCGGGCAGGATCGCGGCGAACAGCACCGGCTGCACCACCGAGCTGACCTCCTCCTGCCGGGCGACCAGCGCGGCGGAGGCGGCGAACAGGGTGCCGAAGGTGAAGAACCCGGCCAGGTACCACAGCACCCCGGTGACCAGGGTGCCGGTGATCTGCCCGCCGGGCAGGGTGAGCTGGTCGGTGGCGGTGGCCGCGGTGAGCGCCACCGCGGTGATCACGCTGACCTGCAACAGGCCCGCGATGCCGATCCCGGCGACCTTGCCGGCCAGCAGCTGCCACGGCCGCACCGAGGACAGCAGCAGCTCGACCACCCGGCTGGACTTCTCCTCCACCACACCCTGCGCCACCGCCATCCCGAAGATCATCAGTGACATGTAGAGCAGCGCGGTGATGCCGAGCGCGATGCCCAGGCGCTGCCCACGCTCGGGGTCCTTCGGCTCCAGCTGGCTCACCTGCACCTTGGCCTCGGCCACGGTGCGGCCCACCTGCGCGGGGTCCAGGCCGCCCTGGGCCAGCTGGGCGTCCAGCGCCTGCTGGCGGACCACCGCGTCCAGGCTGCCGCGCACCGCGTCGTTGAGGTCCCTCTTCACCAGCACCCGCAACGAGCCCGGCGCGCCGCTGACCAGCACGTCGATCTTGTCATCCTTGAGCTGCGCCTCGCCGTCGGCGGCGTCGGGCACCTCGGTGGTCTCCACCTGCTCGCCGAAGCCCTTGGCGGTGGCCTTGAGCTGTTCGGCCACCGCGCTGGCCTGGCCGGTCAGCCCGACCGTGGTCTTGGCGCTGCTCTGGCTGATGAAGTAGATCAACCCGACGTAGGCGGCGATGATCGCGATGATCACCGCGGTGCTGACCACGAAGGACTTGGAGCGCACCCGGGTGTTCAGCTCGCGGCGGGCCACCAGCCACACCGCGCGGGCCGGGGTCAAGGGGCTGCTGCTCATGCCGGGGATCCCTCGGTGACGACGTTGCGGAACAGTTCGGTCAGCGTCGGGCGGTGCGGCGCGAACTCGCGCACCTCGCCGGTGCGCATAGCCGCGGCCAGCACGCTCTGGCTGTCCGTGCCGGGCGCCAGTTCGACCAGGAACCGGGACCCGTGCACGCTCAGCTCGGTGACCCCGGTCTGGTTCCTGGCCCAGTCCGAGGGCGCGTAGGGCAGGTCGAGCAGGTAGCGGTCGCTGCCGCCGGAGCGCAGCTCGGAGACCTTGCCGCTGACCACCATCTGTCCACTTCGGATGATCCCGACCCGGTCGCACAGCCGCTCCACCAGGTCGAGCTGGTGACTGGAGAACATCACCGGCACCCCGGCGTCGGCCTGCTCCCGCAGCACCTCGCTCATCACGTCCACCGCCACCGGGTCCAGCCCGGAGAACGGCTCGTCCAGCACCAGCACCTCGGGCTCGTGCACCAGCGCCGCGGCCAGCTGCACCCGCTGCTGGTTGCCCAGGCTGAGCTTCTGGACCTCCTCGTCCCGCCGCTGCCCCAGTCCTAACCGCTCGGTCCAGGTGCCGGCCGCCCTGCGCGCGGCCTTGGCGGACATCCCGTGCAGCTCGGCCAGGTAGACCAGCTGCTCGGTCACCTTCATCTTCGGGTACAGGCCGCGTTCCTCCGGCATGTACCCGATGTGCCTGCGGGTCTCGAAGTCCACCGCGCGGCCGTTCCAGCGCACCTCGCCGGAGTCGGCGGCCAGCACGCCCAGCGCGATCCGCATGGTGGTGGTCTTGCCGGCGCCGTTGCTGCCGACGAAGCCGAACAGCTCACCGGCTCGGATCGAGAAGGTCATCTCCCGCAGGGCGACGACCTCGCCATAGCGCTTGGAGATCCGATCGATCTCCAGCACTGCCTCAGCCACGGCGTTTTCCTCTCGGTTGTCCAGTTCGCGTCCCCCGGCGCGGTGCCCGTGTCCACTATCTCCCAGCCCGGCGATTATCGAGCCCATTCCCGCCGGTCGTGAGCAGCCTGACACTCCCGGCCGCCCGGCGCCGCCTGACCGGCCGGGCTACCGTCGGGGGATGCCGACCATTCTGGGCGCGACCGCGCGCAGGGCCGGGTACACCGCGGCGCTGGCCGCCGGGCTCTGGGTCGTGTGGATCCTGTTCGGTCCGTGGCCCGGCCTCGAGGGCTCCGGCCTGGTGTGGGGCCTTGGCCTGGTGCTGCGCGGTGCGGCCGCCGGGTTTACCGGACTGGCCCTGCTGTGGCTCGCGTTGCTGGTCTGGGGCGCGGCGATCCGGGCAAAGGGCCGCTAGGCGCGCTGGGCCAGCAGCCGGTAGGCGTTGCCGCCGTTGCCGCGCTTGACCACCTGGTGCGCCAGCTTGTCGGCCACCCAGGCCAGCACCAGCAGCGGCACCCCCGCGGTGAGCACCGCTCGGTAGGCGACCCGCCGCCACCAGGTGGCCGGCCGGGGCCGCCAGGGCTGGTCCGGGTTGCGCGCCAGCCGGTTCAGGCCGAGGCCGACGGCCATGGTGAGGTCCATGGACTGGTCGGCGCGGCCGCGGTCCTGGGCCACCACGGTGAAGCCGCGCTCGGTCAGCGCCCTGACCAGGTTCTCCCTGGGCATCATGTGCTGGTGCTGCGGCGGGAACCACGGCATCCAGTAGGTGCGCAGCAGCCGCCCGTACCTGGAGCCGGGGTTGGGCACCTCGATGAGCAGGAAACCGCCTGCGGACAACACCTTCGCCGCCGCGTCCAGCTCCTCGAACGGCTCCCTGGTGTGCTCCAGGTAGTGGAACATGCTGATCACGTCGTAGCGCCCGGCCAGCTCGGCCACCAGCTCGGGGAACTGGCCGCGGTAGCCCCGGTCCACCCAGCCGCGCCTGGCCGCCTCCTCGATGCCGGCGCCCAGGTCCAGGCCGTCGAAGGCGGTGTCCGGCCAGACCTCGCGGGCCAGGTTGGCGAAGTGGCCGTGGCCACCGCCGACGTCCAGCCAGGTGCGCGGGGTGGTGAACGGGGCGAGCATCTCGGCCCGCCGCCGGTACACCGCGGGGCCGGCGGAGAACGCGGTCTCCGCGGTGCGCGCGCCCTCGCCGTCGTAGCAGTCGCGGTAGTAGAAGTCGAGACCGGCCAGGTTGAGCCGGGGGTTCTGGAACACGTGGCCGCAGTCCGCGCAGCGTTCCAGGGTGAACCGGCCCGGCTTGTTCAGCACCAGGTCCGCGCAGCGCACGTGCGGCTTGAGCGCGGTGCCGCCGCACCACGGGCAGTCCGCGCGGCGCGGCTCGAAGAAGCGCTCGGTGCCCTGGGCCAGCTCGGCGGCGTAGGCGGCACGCAGCTCGGCCACCCGGTCGCCCCTGACCCTGGTGCGCCACAGCGCGGCCAGCGTGCGGGCCCAGTTCGCCGGATCGCGCAGCAGCCGCAGCGCGGCGTGCCGGTGCAGGTCAGCCGGCCGGACCGGGCTGCCGGCGAAGACCAGGTAGGGCTGGAGGCTGAACAGTGCCAGCGCGCCGAGGCCGAGGATCGGCTGGGCCACCACGCAGGTGATGAGCGCGGCGTAGCAGACCAGCGGCGGCACCACGGCGCGGAACAGGCCGCGTTCGGCGCGCAGCCGCTCGGCCCGCTGCGCCGGCGTCTCCTGGATCACGCCGAGACCGGGCGCGACGGCGAAATCCGTTGCGGTGCAAGCCAACCGCTTCAACCGGGTGGTGAGACCGGCGGTGGTCACGGTGTCCGGCGCGGCCTCGCCGAGTTGTTCGCGCTCGGCCACGTCGGCGTCCACCAGCAGTGCGTGCCCCGCGCCGCCCGCACTGGCCAGCCGGGTGGCCAGGAAGTCCTTGCCCAGTCCCGCGCGGGCCAGGTCCAGCGCCCTGGCCACCCCGAGGCGGCGCGGGACGAGGTCCAGCACGGACAGGCCCTGCCGCTGCGCCCAGTCCTCGGCGGCGGCCCTGGTCCGTTCCGGCAGCTCCACGCCCTGGGCCGGCACGAACCGGAACCGGCCGTGCGGACCGTCCTGCTCGTCGTCGAGCACCGGCAGCCAGGCCAGCTGGCCGCGCAGCCGGAAACCGTTGAGCACCAAGGCGATCATCGTGACCACCGGTAGCCAGCCCCACATCATGTCAGCATCTCCACCCGGTCGGCCGCCGCCGCGGTACCACCGGCGTCGGCGAAGGACGCCCGGATACGCTCTGCCGCCGCTCGGTATCCAGGGAAGGTCAGCACATCGAGAATCGAGTCCCGCAGCTCGGCCGGTCCGACCCGGCCGAACCGGACACGTCGGCCCGCGCCCGCCTCGACCACCTGGTTGGCGATGATCGGCTGGTCGTCCCTGATCGGGGCGACCACCAGCGGCAGGCCGTGCGCGAGGGTCTCGCACACCGTGTTGTGCCCGCCATGGCATACCACCGCGTCCGTGCGCGCCAACACCTCCAGTTGGGGCACGAACTCCCGCACCAGCACATGGGCCGGAAGTTCTCCAAACAACTTGGGTGGCGCGGCGATGGTGACCTGGAGCCGGGAGCCGAGTGGCTCGACCGCGGCCAGCACCGCGTTGAGGAAGCGGGCGCCGTTCTCCCGGTCCACCGTGCCCAGGGTGACCAGCAGGTGCTGCCGCCGTCCGTCCAGCCATTCCCATGGATAGTCCACAATGGATGCCCGAACGCCCAGCGAGGGCCCGACGAAGGCGTAGTGGCCGGGGTAGTCGATCTTGGAGCCGACCAGGCAGCGGGTGGTGTAGGCGAGCACCAGGTGCTCGGAGAACCGCAGGTCGCCGCGCTCGGCCAGGGCCACCGGAACCTGCTGCGCGTGTTGCAGCGCGGTCAGCTGCTCGCGCACCCAGGCGCCGAACTTGGGCACGGCGGCGAACTGGTCGGTCAGCTCGGCCGAGGTGGTCGCCGAGGTGGCCCAGGGCAGCCCGTGCCGCCGCGCCACCACGCCACCGGCCAGCGCCTGCTGGTCCACCACCAGCACATCCGGCCGGAACCGCTCGACCGCCTCCTCCACCCCGGGCACGCTGGACTCCGCCAGTGGGATCAGGAAGTCCCGCCAGAGGAACTGGAAGGCCGCGGGACCGCGTAAGCCGCGCGAGCGGGTCACCACCTCGGCCAGCCAGTCGTCCGGGCCGCGCTGCACCGGCATGAGCAGCTCCGGCTCCGGCAGCAGCGGGGCCACCACCTCGCGGTGGCCGACCCAGGCGACCTCGTGCCCGCGCCCGGTCAGTTCGTGGCCCAGCGCCACCGTGGGCAGCGTGTGCCCGGCCAGTGGCGGCACCACGAACAGGACCCGGCTCACCGCAACCACCTTGCCAGCACTTCGCGGACCTGGCCGGCCGCCTCGGTCAGCAGCATGTGCGACTGCTCCGGCAGGATCTCCAGCTCCAGCTGCGGCAGGTACTTCTGCAACACGCTGACCTCGGGCAACAGCTCGGACTCCGAGCCGTAGACGGCCAGCACCGGTGCGGTCACCGCGGCGTAGCGGTCCGGGCTGAACGGCTCCTGCCTGCCGATCTCGGCCACCATGCTGGTCCTGAGCAGCAGTTCCTCCACCTGGTGCACCCGCCGGTCCCACTTGCGGCCGCTCATGTGCGTGAAGTGGTGGTCGTACCGGCCCGCGATCGCCTCGTTGAGGGTGGCCGCCATCCGCTCGCCCCAGCCGGGGGTGGGCACCAGCGACTCGATCAGCATGATCTTGTCCACCCGCTGGGGGCGGTGCGCGGCGAAGGCCAGCGCGAGCAGGCCGCCGTAGCTGTTGCCGACCAGCCGGACCGGGCGGTGCTCGCCCAGGACGTCCAGCAGCGCGTGCAGGTCGGCCACCGAGTCGTCCAGGGTGTAGCCGGTGGGCGGCCGGTCGGTGCGGCCGTGTCCGCGCTGGTCGTAGCAGAGGGTGCGGGCCCCGGCGGTGGCCGCCGGGGTGGCCAGGGTGAGGTAGAGGCCGGAGAGGTTGTCCACCACCAGGCCGTGCAGGAAGACCACCAGTGGCGCGTCCGGTGGGGAGTCGGCGGTGGCCAGCGGCTGGACGTGGAAGGTGAGGTTGTTCGCCCGGACCTCGGTCATGGGGCGGCCCCGCGGTCGCCGGCCAGGCAACCGGCGATGTAGCGGACCAGGTGGCCGACGGTCAGGCCGACGGCCTCCTCCACTTCCTTGTCGGCCAGGAAGGCGGCGAAGTTGACCGAGCCGCCGTAGTGCTCGCGCAGCTTGGCCGAGAGCGCGACGAACTCGATGCTCTCCAGCTCCAGGTCCTCGTTGAACGAGGTGTCCATGTCGATCTCGACGGTCTGCGCGTACTCGGGCCCGATCACGGCCTCGAGCAGTTCGGTCACCGTGGCGAGCACCTGCTGCTCCACCTCGGAAGCCAGGTCTGCGTAACTCATTGCGTTCACTCCCTGTCACGGCGCTGCGAACACCGGTGATGACGTGACACCGCGGACACGGGGCCGCAGGGGGCCGTCCTCTGTGGAGGGTCCGAGGCGGTGTTTCCCTAAGGTGACAGGTTCCAAGCCGGGATTGCTTGCGGTTGCGGCAAAAACGCCGCCAAGACAACCCGTTTGAATGACGCTGCAAGCGATCCGGCGACATTGGCTACGCTGTGTCGTCAGAGCCCTTCGGTGGCCTTGCGCACCAGCGCGGTGACGGAGTCCAAGGCCCGCAACCGATCCGAGGGCACCAGGCCGATCCGGCTGCGCCGGTCCAGCACGTCGTCGGCGTCCAGCGCGCCCTCGTGCCGCACCGCCCACACCACCTCGGCCGCGGTGACGCCGAGCCCGTCGGCGACCTCGGCGCCCAGCCTGGGGTCCAGCTGGGCCAGCGCGGCCAGCCGCACGGCTTCCGCGCCGTAGCGGGCAACCAGCCGCGGCGCTACCTCCATTGTGGACAGATACTCGGCAGGCGCGGCGCCGACCAGCGGCACCTGTGCGCTGCGCGAGGGCCCGGCGGTCAGGCCGCGGCGGGCGATCGCGGCGTCCACGGCGTCGGCGGCCATCCGCCGGTAGGTGGTGAGCTTGCCGCCCACCACCGTGGTAACTCCGTCCGGGGAGGTGAGCACGGCGTGTTTGCGGGAGAGGTCCGCGGTGCGGCCACTCGTACCCGGAAGGTCGATCAAGGGGCGCAGACCGGCGAACGCGCCGAGCACGTCGGCCGGGCCGAGCCGCCTGCCCAGCACGGTGCCGGCCACGTCCAGCAAGAAGTCCACATCGGCCTGCGGGACCTCGGGCACCTCCGGCACCGGCCCGTCCATCGGCTCGTCGGTCAGGCCCAGGTAGACCCGGCCGTCCAGCTGCGGCAGCAGCAGCGCGAACCGGTTGCGCTCGCCGGGCACCGGCACGGTCAGCGCGGTGCCGCCCAGGCCGAGCGCGGCGCCGTCGAGCACCAGGTGCGAGCCGCGGGAGGGCCGCAGCCGCACGCCGGGCACCAGCCGGTCCGCCCACACCCCGGTGGCGTTGATCACCGCCTTGGCCCTGATCCGGACGGTCTCGCCGGTCAGCCCGTCCACCACCTCGCCGCCGGAGCCGTCCAGGTGCACCGCCCTGGCCCTGGTGATGATCCGGGCGCCGAACCCGGCCGCGGTGCGGGCCAGCGCGACCACCAGGCGGGCGTCGTCGACCAGTTGGCCGTCATAGGAGAGCAGCCCACCGCGCAGCCCGCTCACCCGCAGGCCACTGGCCAGCGCCAGCGCCTCGGCGGCCGGCACCCGGCGGGGCGCGGGCAGCACCGCGCCCGGCGTGCCCGCCGTGCGGCGCAGCAGGTCACCGGCGCGCAGCCCGGCCATGAAGACCGCCTCCTGGCTCCGGCTCACCCCGGCGCCGCGGGCCGGCCGGTGCAGCGGGATGAGCTGGGGCAGGGTGCGCACCAGGTGCGGGGCGGTCCGGGTCATCAGCAGGCCGCGCTCCACCGCGCTCTCCCTGGCCAGCGCGAACTCACCGTGCGCCAGGTAGCGCAGGCCGCCGTGCACCAGCTTGCTGGAGAACCGGGAGGTGCCGAAGGCCAGGTCCTGCGCCTCGACCAGGGCCACCGACAGGCCGCGGGCGGCCGCGTCCAGCGCGACCCCGGCCCCGGTCACCCCGCCGCCGACCACCAGCAGGTCGAGCTGGTGGCCACCGGCGAGGTAGGCCAGGTCATTGGCCCTGCGGGTGGCGTTGAGCGAGGTCGCGCGCAGCGAGCCGGCCGGCAGCATCGGAACGGTCATGGCCGCAGCACCGCGTCCAGGCCGTGCCGCAGCTCGGCCAGCAGCGCGGCCTCGTCCGGCTCGGCCACCGCCAGCCGCAGCGCGAAGACCACCGACTGGACCATCAGGAACAGCAGCCTGCACTGCGCGGCCACGTCCCCGGCGCGCACCGAGCCGTCGGCCTGCCCGGCCAGCACCTGTTCGCGCAGGAACTGCTCGGCCAGCCGCTGGGTGCTGCCCATCCGCTGCACCAGGTAGGGCAGCAGCAGTTCGGGGTCGACCTCCAGGATGGTGCGCATCAGCGGGTTGTGCGCGACCTCCCGCCCGGCCGCCACCGCACCGGCGACCAGCCGCTCCCGCGCGCTGGGCAGGTTCGCCGAGGCCGAGGCCACCGCGCTGAGCAGGCCGCGGAACTCGCGGGTGAGCAGCGCGGCGACCAGGCTGGTCACGTCCGGGAAGCGGCGGTACAGGGTCATCCGGCTCACCCTGGCCCTGCGCGCCACCTCGGCCAGCGTGGTGCGCCGCACGCCCACGTCGAGCACGCAGTCCTTGGCCGCGGCGAGCAGGACCTCGTCGTCCACCCGCTGGCCGCGGATCACCGGCGGGGCTTCGGAGGTGTGACACTCGGACGCCATGTGTCACACTGTAGCGGTGACCGAGCGCATCGACCACACCCTCCGCACCAGCTGGACGCCCGAGGGCGCGAAGGCGGCGCACCTGCCGTCACACGCGCTGCGCTGGCTCCGCTCCCGCATCGGCCTGGCCGAGGTGACCACGCCGGTCGGGCCGGGCTCGCTGCACCCGGTCGCCGACTCGGCGCTGCCACCGGCCGCGCTGGCGGCCCTGGTCGAGGCGGTCGGCCCGGCGGCGGTGCTGACCGACCGGGAGGCCCGGCTCGGCCGCGCCGGCGGACTGTCCTATGTGGACTTGATGCGGCACAGGGGCTGCGGTGAGCTGGCCATCCCGGACGCGGTGGTGCTGCCCGCCGATCCCGGGCAGGTGCAGCGGGTGCTGGAGGTCTGCGCCGCGCAGGACCTCGCGGTGGTGCCCTTCGGCGGCGGCACCTCGGTGGTCGGCGGGGTGAACGCGCTGCGCGGGGCCAAGGCCTCGGTGGTCACCCTGGACCTGGCCCGGCTGGACAAGCTGGTCTCGGTGGACCCGATCTCGCACACCGCGGTCTTCCAGGCTGGGGTGCGCGCGCCGGAGGCGGAACGGCTGCTGGCCGCGCACGGCTTC
Organism: Crossiella sp. NPDC003009; assembly: GCF_053591555.1. Lineage (NCBI taxonomy): Bacteria > Bacillati > Actinomycetota > Actinomycetes > Pseudonocardiales > Pseudonocardiaceae > Crossiella > Crossiella sp. NPDC003009. The sequence continues at coordinate 47,443 of NZ_JBSFUA010000051.1, forward strand.
ACCCTCGGCCACTTCCCGCAGTCCTTCGAGCGGGCCACCCTCGGCGGGTTCGCCGCCACCCGCTCGGCCGGTCAGGCCTCCGCGGGCTACGGCCGGTTCGAGGACATGGTGCACGCGCTGCGGCTGGCCACCCCCGCCGGTGAGCTCACCCTCGGCGGCGTCCCGGCCTCGGCGGCTGGCCCTGACCTGAAGCGGCTGGTCATCGGCAGTGAGGGGGTGTTCGGCGTGATCACCGAGCTGACCCTGCGGGTGCGCCCGGCGGCCACCTTCCACCACTACGAGGGCGTGGTGGTGGACGGCTGGGAACGCGGCGCGGCGGCGGTCCGCGCGCTGGCCCAGCAGCGGGTGCTGGCCGATGTCACCCGCCTGTCCGACATGGACGAGACCGAGGTGTCCCTTGAGCTGGCAGGCGGCTGGAAGGGCCGGGCGTTGCGCGCCTACCTGCGCACCAGGGGCGTGGTCGCGCCCTGTCTGCTGATCCTGGGCTGGGAGACCGGGTCCCCGCGCGAGCTGGCCACCCGGCGGCGGGCCGCGCTGAACGCGCTGCGGGAGTTCAACCCGGTGCGGCTGGGCCGCCCGCTCGGCGAGGCCTGGCGCAAGGGCCGCTACGGCGGGCCGAGGCAGCGGGACGCGCTGCTGGAGGCCGGGGTGTGCGTGGAGACCCTGGAGACCGCGGGCGACTGGGCCGGGCTGGCCGCGCTGCGCACCGCGGTCCGCGGCGCGCTCACCGACTCGCTGAGCACCGCGGGCGCCCGCCCGGTGGTGATGTGCCACGTCTCGCACGCCTACGAGACCGGCGCCTCGCTGTACTTCACCGTGCTCACCCCGCGCGCCGGCACCGCACCGGTCGAGCAGTGGCAGCGGGCCAAGGCCGCGGCCTGCGACGCCATCGTCAACCACGCCGGCACCATCACCCACCACCACGCGGTCGGCGTGGACCACGCGCCCTGGCTGGCCGCCGAGGTCGGCGACCTGGGCGTCGAGGTGCTGCGCGCGGTCAAGGCCCGGCTGGACCCGACCGGCGTGCTCAACCCGGGAAAGCTCGTGTGACACGCCGCGGGGCTGGTGCGCTCGCGGCCGGGGGCCTAGGGTCCGGCAATGGGTGATGTGCTGATCCGTTCCGTCCGCCCGTGGTCCTCCGCGCCCGACACCCCCGCGATCGACGTGCTCTGCCGAGCCGGTGCGATCGCCGAGCTTGGGCCGGAACTCACCGCCCCACCAGGGATTGCGGAGGTCGACGGCGCCGGTGGCGTGCTGCTGCCCGCGCTGGTCGCCGCGCACGTCCGGCCGCGCGCCGGAGCGGCCGAGGCCACCCTGGCCCGGCTGGTCGCCGCGGGAGCCACCCTGCTCCGCGTGCACGGCCCGGCCGAGGACCTGGACGAGCTGCTGGCCGCCCGGCAGGTCTTCGCCGACCGCGCCACCATCCAGCTGGTCGCCTTCGTGGCCGGCGGGCTCATCCGCGAGGAACGCGGCGAGAAGCTGCTGGACGCCGCGGTGGCCGCGGGCGCGAACCTGCTCGGCGGCCTGGACCCGGCAGGCCACGACCGCGACCCGGTGCGCCACCTGGACCTGCTCTTCGAGCTGGCCGAGCGGCACTCCGTCGGCATCGACCTCCAGCTGCGCGACCCCGGCGAGCTGGGCGCCTTCGTGATCGAGCTGATCTGCGAGCGGGTGGCCGCGCTGGACATGCGCGGCCGGGTCACCCTCTCGCACTGCCTCGCACTGTCCACTGTGGAGGATCACCGGCGCGAGCTGCTGGCCGAGCTGCTGGCCGAGCACGGCGTCTCGGTGACCACCCTGGCCACCGCCTGGGGAAGCCCGCTGCCCCTGCGCCGGTTGCGCTGGGCAGGCGTGCCGGTCGGCCTCGGCGACGACGGCGGCGACCTGCTCGACCAGGCCCGCCTGCTGGCCGAGGCCAACGGTTTCGAGCGGGACGACGAGGTCGAGCTGTGCGCCGACGTGGCCACCCGCGACGGCGCGCGGGCGCTGCGCGTCGGCGGCTACGGCGTGATCGAGGGCGACCGGGCCGAGCTGATGGTGCTGCCCGCCGACTCGGTGGCGGAGGCGGTACGGCAACGGCCGCCGCGCACCCTGGTGGTGCACGACGGCCGGGTGGTCAGTGGCGGTTAGACCGTGACGAGCATCTTGCCGGTGTTCGCGCCCTTGAGCAGGTCAAGGAAAGCCTGCGGGGCGTTGGCCAGGCCCTCGACCGTGGTCTCCCGGTAGCTGATCTTGCCCTCGGCCAGCCAGCCGCCGACCTCGGCGAAGAACTGCTCCTGCATGGACCCGTACTCGTTCACGATGAACCCGCGCAGGTTCAGGCCCTTGCCGACGATCTGGATCATGTTGCGCGGGCCGGTGGGCTCGCCCTTCTCGTTGTACTGCGAGATGGCGCCGCACAGCGCGAACCGGCCGCCCGGCTTGGCCGCGCTGATCGCCGCCTCCAGGTGCTCGCCGCCCACGTTGTCGAAGTACACGTCGATGCCCTCGGGCGCGGCCTCGGCCAGCAGCTCGGCCACCGGGCCGTCCTTGTAGTTGAACGCGGCGTCGAAGCCCAGCTCCTTGACCAGGTACTCGACCTTCTCGGCGCTACCGGCTGAGCCGATCACCCTGGAGGCGCCCTTGAGCTTGGCGATCTGGCCCACCAGCGAGCCGACCGCGCCGGCCGCGCCGGAGACGAACACGACATCGCCCTCGCGGAACTGGCCCGCGGCCAGCAGGCCCGCGTAGGCGGTCAGGCCCGGCATGCCCAGCACGCCGAGGAAAGCGCCGGCCGGGGCCAGGTTCGCGTCCACCTTGACCGCGTGCTTGACGTCCACCTTGGCGTACTCGCGCCAGCCGCCCATGTGCAGCACCAGGTCGCCGACGGCGAAGCCGGGGTCGTTGGAGGTGACGACCTCGCCGACCGCGCCACCCTGCAGCGCCTTGCCCAGCTCGAACGGCGGCACGTAGGACTTCACGTCGTTCATCCGGCCGCGCATGTACGGGTCGACGCTCATGACCTTGTTGCGCACCAGCAGCTCGCCCTCGCCTGGGGTGGGCACCTCGGCCTGGACCAGGTCGAAGTTGTCCAGGGTGGGCCAGCCCTCGGGGCGGGAGGCGAGACGGATTTCCAGGCCGGTGGACGGGGTGGTCATGCGGAGCTCCTCAGCAGAGAACGTGTCACTCACTGACAAAAAACATACCATGACAATAGGCGGAGCGCGACATCTGACGTAGACTGACGATGTGAGCATGGTCAAGGACGAGCTGGGTCTGCGCGAGCGCAAGAAGCTGCGCACCAAGAACGCGCTGGTCGACGCCGCCCTGAAGTTGTTCTTCGGCAAGGGTTTCGAGGCCACCACCGTGGAGGAGATCGCCGCCGCGGTGGAGATCTCGCCGCGCACCTTCTTCCGGTACTTCGCCGGCAAGGAGGACGTGGCGCTGGCCCAGTTCGCCGAGATCGACGAGTTCTGCATCACCGCGCTGGCCGCCCGCCCGGACACCGAACCGCCGGTGACCGCCACCCGCGCCACCTACCTGGCCATGTTCGACCACATCGCCGCACTGGACGGCGGCCCGGCCCGCTACTGCGCCACCCACCGCCTGATCGGCCAGACCCCGACCCTGTTCGCCCGCTGGCTACAGACCTCCGCCCAGGTCGAGCACCGGCTGGCCGAGGTGATCGCGGCCCGCCAGGGCGTCTCCGCCGAGACCGACCTGCGCTGCCGGCTGCTGATCCGGGTGGTCTGCGCCAGCGCCCGGCTGGGCATGGAGACCGCCTGCCTGCGCGGCTACGACACCATCGACGAACTCCGCGCCCTGGTCATCGAGGCCCTGGACCTGGGCATCGCGGGCCTGCCGGCCGCCTGGTCCAGCGCTACCGAGCGCTGGTGACGCGCACGCCGGTCAGTCCCGGCGGCGGATCAGCCCGCCGCGCTTGCGCAGCAGCTCCTCCAGCCCGTGCTGCGCGGCCTCGATCTGCTCCGTGCGCTGCTCGATGGTCAGGCCGTCGGCCGGCAGGACCGGCTTGGGCAGCGGCTTCATCTGGAACCAGCGCTCGTCGTAGAACAGGTCGCCGACCTTGCGCCAGCGTTCCTTCAGCTCCTTCTCGATCGCGCTGAGCTGCTGTTCGGCCTGCACGTGCCGGTCCTTGGCCTGGCGGACCACGTCGGTCAGCTCCTTGGCGCGTTCGGCGTCCACCTTCTGCATCCGGCGCACCGCCTCGTCCACCTGGCCGGTGATCGCCCGGTAGCGCTCGCTCGCGGACGGCTCGTTCACGGTTGGCCCTCCCCGCTGGCCTCTGCGGTGTCGAACGGGATGACGACCTCGGGTCGCGCGTGCTCGGACTTGTCGAAGAACAGGCCGCGGCGGGGCCGGGGCGACCAGCTGATCAGCTGGCCGGCGGCCAGGCTGGACAGGTCGGGACCGTGCACGTCCAGGGCCACCCAGGCGCCCAGGTCCTCGATGCCGCCGCCGAGGAAGCCGCTCTTGAGCCGCTGCACGCTGCGCCACCAGCCGATGGTGTGGGTGGCCAGTTCGGGGCCGTGCTTGAGGATCTGCTTGAGACTGTCCACTCCGGACTGCCGGGTGGTCGGGTCCTTCTGCTCCAGCAACGGGTAGGCCGCGTCGATGGCGTAGAGCACCAGGTAGTGCGGCCGGGCCGGTTCGTTGTTGCCCGCGCCGCGGGCCGCGCGGGCGCCCAGGTCGGCGGCCAGCGCGTCTAGCGCGGCGCGCACGCCGTCGCTGTCGAGCAGTTCGACCTCGTTGCCGGTGTCCTTGAGCGCGCAGGTCAGCGTCTCCGCGGCCGGGCGGGCGTCCTCGGTCAGGCAGATCAGGGTGAACCTGGCCTCGCCGGGAAGGTGTTGCCGGGCAAGGGAAAGCGTGGCCGCGGCGAGCACGCTGGCGGCATCGCGCAGCACCGAGCCGAGGGTGGCGATGTTGCGGCCGGGCGTGCGCGCCAGGGTCACCCCGGCCGCGCTGCCCGCCACGTCGATCACCTGGCCGAGCAGCGCCACCGGCGGGCGGCCCCGGCGCGGCTCCAGCAGCCGGAAGTCCTCCACTGTGGACAGTGGTGGCACGTGGTCACCGTCGAACAGCCTCGGCTCGCCCAGGTGCGCGGGCCTGCGCTGCCACAGCTCCACCTGCAACGCGTCGAAGGTGCCGCGGCTGGTGGCGTCCGGGATGCGGGCCACCTCGTTGCCGTGCCGGACCCCGGAGTCGTGGTTGATCACCGCGTGCCGCCGCGGGATCTCGATCGCGGCCTGGTTGGTCTCCACCAGCACCCGGCGCGCCTTGGGCAGCGCGATCCGCACGATGAACTGCTCGAAGATGGCCGGCTTGCCCCAGAACGCCTCGATGCCGGAGACGTCCTGGCTGGAGAGCACCAGGTGGATGCCCTGCGAGCGCCCGCGCCGCGCCACGTCCTCCAGCAGCCCGGCCGCCTGGCTGGTCACCGCGTCCCGCTCGGCGAAGAGGAACTGGAACTCGTCGATCACCGCCACGATCCGCGGCCACCGCCCGTCCGCGTCCTCCGCGCGCAGCTCCTCCAGCTTGGTCACCTCGTGCCGCTTGGCCGCCTCCGCCCTGCGCCGCATCTCATCGGCCAGGTACTTCAGCAGCGCCAGCCCGAACTCCCGGTCGGCGTTGACGTTCACCCCGACCAGCCGCGCGTGCGGCAGCCAGCTCGGGTCCTTGCGACCGGGGGTGAACTGGGCGAAGGACACGCCCTCCTTGAAGTCCAGCACGTAGAGCTCGAGCTCGTCGGGGGAGTAGCGCGCGGTGAGGCTGCCCAGCATCGCGTACAGGAAGTTGGTCTTGCCGGAGCCGCTCGGCCCGCCGATCAGCGCGTGCGGCGAGGAGTCGCCGAGGTGCAGCAGCACGTCCTGGCCGTCGCTGCGGCCGATCGGCGCGCTCAGCCCGGTGGCCGAGTGCTCCGCCCAGCGGGTCTCCGGCAGCAGGTCGGCGAAGGTGCACACCCGGCTGCGCCGCTCCAGCAGCGCGTCCGCGATCGCTCCGCAGGCCATCGGCACCCGGTCCCTTGGCAGCGGCTCGTCCAGGGTGATCACCGCGTGCTCGCCGGTCATGGTGGAGGTGACCCGGCCGTCCTCGTGCAGCTCCACGGTCTCCAGCGGGCTGTTCACCGACAGCCGCATGTCCACCATGACCAGCTGGATGCCGCAGGCCAAACCATTGCGCGCGACCCGTTGCAGCTGCTGGCGGAGCTGGTCGTCCAGGTTCTCGTGGTTGCCGAACAGGATCGCGATCCGCCACGGTTCCGAACGTTTGCCGGTGGCCGCGGTCAGCGCGCGCAGCGAGTGGTGGCCGTCCACCAGGATCCGGGTGTGCACCCGGCGGATGTGCTCGGAGAACTCGCTGAGCAGGTCCTGCAACCGGCTCGGGTCGTGCACGGTGAGCAGCCCGGCGCGGGCCAGCGGGTACAGGCCGGGCAGCGAACCGGTGAACTGGCCGGTGTCCCACACGTGCACCTGCACCAGCCCCGGCTGGAAGTAGGACAGCGTGCGCAGCACCAGCGTCTCCACCAGCGCCTCGGCCAGCATCCTGGTGTTGTGCGCGGAGACCACGTGCAGGTGGCCGTGGTCCAGCAGGGGCACCGCGGCCGGGAACTCCTCGGCCAGCGAGGCGTCCTCCAGCCGGGCCGAGCCGATCCGCCACAGCCCCGGCGCGGGCGTGCTGCCGTCCCGCTCGCCCGGCCTGCCCAGCCAGTGCTCCCAGTGCTCGCCAGCGGAACCGGGCGCGTGCTCTTCGACCAGCGCGGTCAGCGTGGCCGGGCCGTCGCCGGTCCACTGCGCGAAGACCTGCTCGTGCTCGGCCAGCGCGCGTTCGGCCAGCGGCCGCAGCGCCGGGTCGGCCCACTGCGCGGCGAAGGCCGGATCCGCTTGCACGGCACGGATTCCGCGTTTGCGCAGGGTCAGCTCGAACTCGGCCCTGCGGTGCTGGGCCTCGGCCACGATGTGCTCCTGCCGCGCCGCGCCCAGAGCCATCGCGACGGCGTCGTGGAACTCGCCGAAGACCTCGCCGATCCGTGCCCGTCGCTCGAGCTTCTTGCTCACGCTGCACCGCCCAAGATCACGTCGTCAGTGTCACAGGGAGGTCATCAGGCCTTCTACCCGGTCCAGCGCGGCGGTGACCAGCTCCACGGTGCGGCCGTGCCCCTGGCCCGCGCCCAGTAGCTCGGGCGGGACCAGCGAGGACGAGTGGTGCTTGCCCGCTTTCGCCAGGGCGGCCAGGGATTCCCCGATCAGTTCGTCGGCCTCGATCAGCACCTGATGTGCCTGGAGAAGCTGCTCGCGCACCGACGCCAGTGCGGCCGCGACCTCCGCGATGGACGACACCGGGCCTACAGCCTGTTCGCGTAGCCCTCGGCGGTGTTGATCGCCTGGGTCACCTGCTGGTGCGTCTCGGTCAGGTTCGCCATCGCCTGGTCCAGCATGTTCGCGGCCTGCTCGGCCTCGGGCTGGCTGCTGCCCTGCACGACCTGGAGCAGCGCGCCCTTGGCCTGCTCGATGGCGCTGGAGGCCGCCTGCAGGGCGCCGAGGCTCTCGTTCGCCTTCTCGTTGGCCTGGAGGATTCCGTTGCGAACCTGCTCCACACTTGCCATCTTGCGCCCTACTCCTCCACGCGGCTCCAGCCGTGCCACGGACATGGCACGGCTTATTTAGTTGAAGGTAATACCCAAACCCCACCCCAGTACAACCAAGATCAGGCTGAATTCCACCGCCATTGGAGTGAGGGCCGGGACTACGCGGCGTGCCCTCTACCGCCGTCCGGGGGCTTGTTCCAGGTCACGGACGCATCACAGGATCGTGCCGTACTGATCCTCTGGAAGGACGGCTGCTCACATGGCGAAACGCCTCTTGCTGCGCACCGCGCTGGCCGCCACCGCGGTCGCCGCGGCCGCGCTGCTGCCGGTGCCCGCACTGGCCACCGGGGCCGCTGACCCGGCCCGGATCCTGCACGTCACCGCACCCGGCGACCCGGCGGAGCTGGGGCAGAAGCTGGTCGAGGCCGGGTTCGACGTCCTCGGCCGCGAGGGCTCCTCGATCCTCGTGCTCGGTCAACCCGGCGCGGACGACCGGCTGGCCGGGCTCGGCGCCCGCACGGTCGGAGTCCAGCAGGCGCCGGCCGCGGTGGCCCCGCGCGCGGCCGCGGCCTACCCCAAGCCGAAACGACTGGCGGACAAGGAGTATCCGACCTTCTACGGCGGGTACCGCACGGTCGAGGGCTTTCACTCCTTCGTGGCCGACGTGGCCAAGCGCTACCCGGAGCTGACCAAGCGGGTCGGTTACGGCGAGTCCTGGCAGCGGCAGCAGGACCCGGCCAAGGGCAACCGGCTGGAGGCGCTGTGCATCACCGCGCAGGCCTGGCGCGGCTGCGAGCTGAAGCCGGACTCGGCCAAGCCGCGGTTCCTGCTGATGGCCCAGATCCACGCCCGCGAGGTGACCACCAGTGAGATGGCCTGGCGGTTCATCACCAGGCTGCTCGACGGCGCGCACAGCGACGCCGAGGTGGCCGCGCTGCTCGGCGGCACCGAGGTGTGGGTGGTGCCGCAGGTCAACCCGGACGCCATCGGTGTGGTGCAGGACGGCCTGACCAACTCCGGCACCTCGGCCAACAGTTCGGCCTGGCAGCGCAAGAACCTCAACGACAGCAACAGCGTCACGCCCTGCCCCGGCCCGTGGAGCGCCAACCACGAGGGCATCGACCTCAACCGCAACTGGGACTCCCGCTGGGGCGGTGTGGGCACCTCGACCAACCCCTGTTCGCAGACCTACCGCGGCCCGAAGGCGGCCAGCGAGCCGGAGACCCACCACCTGGCCGGGCTGTTCGAGAAGCTGTTCCCGGACCAGCGCGGCCCCGGCGAGAATGACGCGGCCCCGGCGACCACCCGCGGCGCGATGATCACCCTGCACACCTACGGCAACCTGGTGCTGCTGCCCTGGGGCCACGACCCGAAGGCCAAGACCCCCAACGACGCCGGGCTGCGCTCGATGGCCTTCCGGATGAGCGGCTACAACGGCTACAACACCGGCCAGCCGGGCGAGGTGCTCTACAACGTCACCGGCGCGACCGACGACTGGGCCTACGACAAGCTGGGCATCGCCGGGTTCACCTTCGAGATCGGCCCGAACAGCGGTGAGTGCAACGGTTTCCACCCGGCCTACAGCTGCCAGGACAAGTTCTGGGAGCTGAACAAGGACGCGCTGCTGTACGCGGCCAAGTCGGCGCGGCAGCCCTACGTCTCCACGCTGGGGCCGACCGTGTCCGGGCTGAGCGTCAAGCGCGGCCTGTTCAGCGTCGAGGTCGCGGCCAAGGCCGATGACAATGCCTACGGCAACGTCGGCGTCGGCCGCCCGGCCGCGCAGAAGGTGGTCGAGGCCGAGGTCTACCTGGACCGCGCGCCCTGGGACGGCGGCAAGGCCCGCAAGCTCAAGGTCGGCGGCGACGGGACCACGGTCGAGGTCGGCGGCAAGGTCGGCGCCTGGGGCCTGGAGCGCCTGGCCTACGTGCGGGCCAAGGACGCCGACGGCAACTGGGGTCCGTACACCGCGGCCTGGGTGAAGTGACCTGCTGACCGGGGCTGGGCCACCGGCCCGGCTCCGGTCACTGCTCCGCCGGTCCCGCGCTGAGCTGCAACGCGATCACCCCCGCGGCCGGCGCGGGATCGGCTGACCAGTAGCTGACCGCGTGCTCGCCGTCGAACTCCAGCGCGGACCAGTTGTCCTGCCCGAGCTGGGCCATCGCCGCCTTGAGCGCGGTGGCCGCGTCCCCCGGCACCAGCCCGAGGTCGAACTCGACGCCGAGCACGCCGGGCCCGCACGGGGTGAAGTCGGTCAGCTCGCCGTGGTGGGTGATCCGGCTGGCCACCGCCCTGGCCTGCCACTCCGCCCCGGCCCGCCGGTCGGCGGCCACGTCAACGGACAGCCGCAGCCGCTGCACCGGCCCCGCGGGCAGCACCACCGGCGCGGGCTCCGGCACCACCTCGTCCGGGTCCTCGGCGGCGGGCGGCTGCTGCTGCAGCGGGCTCGCGCCCAGCCAGGCCTCCACCAGCACCCGTTCGCCGCCGGGCACCAGCTGGGTGACCAGGTCGGGCTCGTCCAGCACGGTCCATGCGGTGGGCGGCTCGCAGGAGACCCTGGGCATGCCGACATCCGGCCCCAGCCCTCGCACGAAGGTGCGCACCGCCCTGGACAGCGCCCCGGCGTCGCTGGCCGAGGCCCGCTCGGCACTCGGCTGGCTGATCGTCACCGACCAGCAGCCCGGCTCCTCGTCGGAGCAGTCACCGGCCTCCACGATCCGCCCGCCGCCCAACGCGACCAGTCCCAGACAGGCGTTCCTGGCCTGGGACTCGTTCTCGGCGGCGACCACCACGGTGATCAGCAGCTCCAGCTCGTCTTCCACCATCGCGTCGCAATTGTCCCTCAGTGGTGTGAACACGGAGTGCAGTGGTCCCGTTCCGCGGCCAGCACCACCCCGGCGGCGTGCACCACCGCTGCCACCCGCAGCACCTCGTGCACCTCCGGCACACCCGCTCCCGCTGCGCGCGCCTTCCGCTCGTGCAGCTCAAGGCACACCCGGCAGCCGTTGACCGCGCTGACCGCCACGCACCACAGCTCGAAGTCGGCCTTGTCCACCCCCGGCCGCGCCACCACCCGCATCCGCAACCGCGCGGGCAGCCGCCGGTACTCCTCGTCCGCCAGCTGGTGCTTGGCCCGGTAGAACACGTTGTTCATGGCCATCACCGCACCGGCGGACCTGGCCGCGTCGAACGCCTCGGCGGACAGCACCCGCTCAGCCCGCCCGACCAGCTCACCCAGCGCCGCCACCCGCCCCGAGGTGACCGCCACCGCCACCACCGCGCCCCACAACCGCTGCTCGGACAGCACCGAGTCCCCGAGCACCGACTCCAGGTTCGCCCGGATATCCGCGGCATAGTCCGGCATCACCAGGGAAACGCTAGTCCAGCAGCTCGGCCACCCACACCCGCCGCGCTGGCGGCCACCGCTCCTGCCCGCCGCCGGTGAAGTGCACCGCGATCATGCCGTCGGTCCACGGCGTGGCCGACTCCACCCGCGCCACCGGCCCGATCTGCCCGTACCGCCGCACGAACATCCCCTCGGCCAGCTCAGCCGCGGTGACCCGGTCCAGGTTCCTGGCCCGCGAGCACGGCCGCGGCCAGCGCGTGGACACCCGCCACAGCGCGAAGCCCAGCACCGCCGCGGCCGCCGCCCAGGCCGGTTCGGCCGGGACCAGCGCCACGGCCAGACCAGCGCCGAGCAGCGCGCACAGCAGGCCGGAGCTGACCACCCGGTTGCCCAGCAGCAGCCAGCCGGAGGTGCGCACCAGGCCGTCGGCGAGCTGGCCCCTGGGCGCGGAACCGTTGGGCAGCAACGGGATTCCGCCGTCTTCGGGCAGCGGCTCCATGGTGCCGGGCAACCGGGTCGCCGAGGCGGCCGGGCCCAGCACGTCCGGGCTCACCGGCACCCGGTGCGCGCAGGCGGCGCAGGCCAGCACGATCCCGGCCCGCGCGGAGCGGTCCCGGTACAGCCCGAGCACGCCGTGCCCGGCCGGGCAGCGGTAGGCCACCGGGTTGGTCGGCACCTGCCAGGCCCGCAACACCTTGGTGGCCTGGGCCAGTTCCACCGTCACACCGCCCGCCAGACCGCGCGCCGCTCGCCGGGCTTGCGCACGCACCGCAGCGCCGTGCCCGCCTTGGTCACCGCCCGCTCGCCGATCTTCGGGCAGCGTTCGCCCAGCTTGGCCACGCTGGTCCGGGCAGGCGGGGCCGAGCTCGGTGGCGGCGCGGGCCGCACCGGGGCCTCCGCCCGGTTGCGGGCCGAGGTGCTCGCGGTGCAGCAGGCCACCGACC
>NZ_JBSFUA010000052.1:0-54464 GCF_053591555.1 Crossiella sp. NPDC003009
GCTGTGTTTGGGCACGTCAGAGGCGCTTTCGAGCTGCACGCTCCTGGTCCTTCCCGTGGTTGACGACCGTTGTGCGACGACGTAACGTCGCGGTCGTCCCACTGGTTCAGCTGCGGGACCTGGGCGTTGAACCGGCGCACGTGCTCGTCGAGCAGGTTGTAGGCGAACTGGCCCCGGTACTCCGCCAGGGTCTCGGCGACCTTGGTCTTCTCCGGCGTGACCAGGTTGCGCCAGGTGCGGCCGTCGGGCAGCAGCACGGTCTCGCTGAGCGGGCCGTCGGAGTAGACGGTGTCGCCGCTGCACAGGAAGAAGTCCGGGCGCAGCGCGGCCATCCGGGAGTAGATGGTCATGCCGCCCAGGTCGGGGTTGATGCCCCAGCCCTGGCCGACGATGTCGCCGGACCACAGGAAGTTGACGTCCTGGCGGCCGCGCGGGGCGGTGCGGAAGGAGCCGAGCACCGGCTCGCTGGCCGCGCGGCCGTCGAGCTCGCAGGCGGTCACCCGGACGTGGTAGTCGCGGCCCGCGGTGAGTCCGGCGACCCGGAGCTCGCCGGTGCCGTCGGTGGCCGGGGTGAGCGCCGGGCCCCAGAACTGGCGGGCGTGCCGGAAGCTCTCGTCCCTGGCGACCTCGACGCGCAGCCGGGACGGGCGGTCGGCGCGGGCCCAGACCACCGCGGAGTCCCCGTCGACCTCGCCGAACTGGATGCCGTGGCTGAGTCGGGGGCGGGCGCTGGGCACGAGCGGGGCAGCGGAGACGGTGGTGGGCAGCAGCAGGCCGGTGGCGATCGCCCCGGCGCCCGCCGCGCCGTAACGCAGCAGGGAGCGTCGGTTCAGTCCTGGGGTTTCGGGCACTCCCGGGTTGTAGTCGCCGAGTGCGGCCAGTGGTCAACGGACAGGCGGACACCAGGTGAACCTGTCCTCCGACCGAATGAAGCCGCGCAACCCGATTGGGCTCTTTTCCGTCTAGAGATGTGACGGGCTTGTCGGGGGCCCGGCGAGAAGGGGTTGCGCATGGAGAAACACATGACCGCCCTCCGTTTCCTGGTGGCCGCCGGCTGGTCCGGCACCCCACTGGGCGATGCACGCGATCCGGACGCCCTGCTGTACGTGCGCAGGCTCGGTGTCATCGCGGACGCGGTGCTGGTCCTCGGGCCCGAGGAGGCCGAGGCGAAACGGATGATCGACGGCCGGGTGACCTGGCAGGTCAGCGGTTCGGTCGCCGAGGTCGTCGACGCGGTACTGGAGCTGCCGCATCTACTAGTCGCCGGCTGACTGTGCAAGCCGGGGCTCCCTGGAACCGGGCACTTGTCCACAACCGGGGAGTTGTCCACAGCCAGCCACGCTCCCCATGGTCCCACTCCAGTTGACTGTGTCATGGTCCTGGAGTGGGACCCCCGGCTCAGCTCTGAGCCGCCGCGGCAGCCAGGCTGCGGGCCAGTTCCCGCCGGAGCCAGAGGAGGTACGCCCAGATCAACGCGAAGATGACCCCGAGCACGCCGAGGGTGAACACGACGAAGCCGCCCGCGATCATCGCTGCCTGAAGCGCCACCGCGACCCACACTCCCCAGGGGAAGCGGATCAGCCCGGCGCACAGCAGCATCGCCACTGCCAGGCAGGTGACCAGGACCCCGCCGGTGGTGCCGATGCCGCCGCCAAGCTTGGCGATCACCGGTAGCGCCAGGGCCACCACGATCGCCTCCATGATCAGGGTGCCCATCATGATGCCGCGGAGGGCCTTGGCCGGGTTCTTCATCGGCTTGGGTGCGCCGTGGCTCATGGCCGAACCTTCCTGCTCACGCTGGGGCCTTTCCGAGCAGCGCGCGGGTCTCGCCCGCGGTGACCACGGAGCCGGTGACCACGACGCCGCCGCCGTAGACCGGCTCGTCCGGGTTGTCGGTCTCCTCGGCCAGGCGGATCGCGGCCTCCAGCGCGTCGGGCAGGTGCGCCTCGACCAAGATCCGGTCCTCGCCGAAGATCGGCATGGCCAGGGCGGCCAGGTCGTCGACGTCCATGGCCCTCGGCGAGGAGTTCTGGGTCAGCACGATCTCGTGTGCGACGGGCTCGAGCTCGGTGAGGATGCCGGTGGCGTCCTTGTCGCCCATGACGCTGACCACCGCGACCAGCTTGCGGAAGCCGAACTCGGCCTCCAGCGCGGCGGCCAGTGCCTTGGCCCCGTGCGGGTTGTGCGCGGCGTCGACCAGCACGGTCGGCGCGGTGCGCAGGCGTTCCAGCCTGCCGGGTGAGGCGACGGTGGCGAAGGCCTCGCGGATGGTCTCGATGTTGAGCTGGCGGTCCGGGCCCGCGCCGAAGAACGCCTCGACCGCGGCCAGGGCGAGCGCGGCGTTGTCGGCCTGGTGCGCGCCGTGCAGGGGCAGGAAGACGTCCTCGTAGACGCCGCCCAGTCCCTGCAGGCGCAGCAGCTGGCCGCCGACGGCGACCTCGCGCTGGAGCACGCCGAACTCCGCGCCCTGGCGGGCGATGACGGCGTCGGCCTCGGCCACCTGCCGGAGCACCTCGGTGGCGGCCTCGGGCTGCTGTTCGGCCATCACCACGGTGGCGCCGGGCTTGATGATCCCGGCCTTCTCCTTGGCGATGCCGGCCAGGTCGCCGCCGAGGTAGTCGACGTGGTCGATGGCGATCGGGCAGATCACCGCGACCCGGCCGTCGGCGACGTTGGTGGCGTCCCAGCTGCCGCCGAGGCCGACCTCGACCACGGCCACGTCCACCGGGGCGTCGGCGAAGGCGGCGAAGGCCATGCCGGTGAGCACCTCGAACTTGCTCATCGGCACCGGCTGGCGGCCGTCGACCAGGGACACGTACGGCTCGACGTCCCGGTAGACCTCGACGTAGCGGTCGGGGCCGATCGGGGCGCCGTCCACGCTGATCCGCTCGGTGGCGAGCTGGAGGTGCGGGCTGGTGTAGCGGCCGGTACGCAGACCGATCCTGGTGAACAGGGCGTCGATCATGCGTGAGGTCGAGGTCTTGGCGTTGGTGCCCGCGATGTGCACGACCGGGTAAGAGCGCTGGGGGTCGCCGAGCAGTTCGGTCAGCAGGCGGATCCGGTCCAGCGAGGGCTCGATCTTCGTTTCCGGCCAGCGGGTGTCCAGCTCCGCCTCGACCGCGCGTAGTGCGGCCAGCGCCTGCACCGCCTCGGTCTGACTGTCTGTCACGTCGTCCGAGTCTACGTACCCGCCAATCAGGCCAGCGGCAGGCCCGGCGAGCTGACCACGGTCCGGTCGGCGCGCACCGCGAACACCGAGCAGCCCGGCTGCTCGGCCGCCCAGCCGATGCCCTCCTCGCCGAGGGCGAAGGCGGCGGTGGCGGTGGTGTCCGCGGTGGTGAGGTCGGCGGCGAGCACCGTCACACTCAGCAGCGGGCGGCGCGGCGGCAGGCCGGTGCGGCCGTCCACGATGTGCGCGCCGCGTTCGTAGGCGGCCGAGGTGGCCACCGCGGCGTCGCCGAGGGCGAGCACGCCGCAGAGCTGGTCGGCCTGGTCGGGGTGCCGGATGCCGACCCGCCAGCGCCGGCCGGGGGCGGGTTCGCCCGCGGTGACCACGTCGCCACCGGCGTTGAGGCAGAAGTCACGGGCCCCGCACCGGCGCAGCAGCCCGGCGGCGCGGTGCACGGCCCAGCCCTTGACCACCGCGCACGGGTCCAGCTCGCGGCCGGGCAGCCAGGCGCGGAAGGCGCCGCCGGTGCGGTGCTGGTAGTTCGCGCACACCTGGAGCACGTACCGCAGGTCCAGGCTCAGCTGGTCCTCGGCCAGCTCACCGCGGCCGAACCGGCTGACCTCGCTGTCCGGCCGGAACGGGCTGAACCGGGCGTCCACCTCGCGCAGCCAGTCGAACACCCGCCGCACCGGTTCCTCGCCAAGCCGCTCGTCCCGCAGGTCCACCGACACCGGCAGGCCCATCACCTGCTCCACCCTGCGCACCGAGCCGGCCACCCTCATCAGCGCCCCTTCGCGTCGATCGCGGCCTGCAGCGACCGCGCGTAGGCCTGGCTGGTCTGGGTGGCGCCGGAGACGGTGTCGATGTCGGCGCTCTGCGCGGTCAGCGCGGACTGCCGCAGCCGGGGCAGCGCGCCCTGGGTGCGGGTGCTGGTGGGCGCGCGCAGCGTGCGGACCTCGGTGATCCGGTCGCCGGTGAAGGTGACCTGGACCTGCACCGAGCCGTAGCTGGTGGCCTCGGTCGAGCCGGTGGCGCTGGTGGTGGCGGACTGGCCGGAGCCGTCGGGCGTGCTGGTCGCGCCGGGCGGCGGGGTGCCGGAGCCCGCCGCACCCGGGTCCGCGGCGCCCGGGTCTGTGGCGCCGGGATCAGGGGTGCCGGGGTCGGCGAGCACGGCGGTGCTCTCGTGCGGGGTGGCCTCGAAGCGCCACAGCGGGATGAGCCCGACGACGGTCAGCAGCAGGGCGGGGACTACCCGGCGCATGGGGAGGGTTCCTCTCAGGAGTGGGGTGGGTCAGCTGGCGAGGCTGAAGCGCTCCGCGTGCACCTGGTCGCGGGGCAGGCCGAGCTCGCGCAGGCCGCGCAGCACCGCGTCGGTCATCGGCGGCGGGCCGCAGACGAACACGTCCCGGGAGCCGATGTCGGGCACCAGGGCGGCCAGGTTGGCCGCGCCGAGCAGCGGGCCGTGCTCGGTCTCCGCGTCGTGGGGACCGGTGAGCAGGTGCAGGATCGCGCCGCGGGCCTGGGCCAGCTCGGCCAGCTCCCGGTACAGCACCGCGTCGCCCTGGGCGCGGACCCGGTACAGCACCACCACGTGGCCGGTCATGTCCTCCAGCAGCGCGCGCACCGGGGTGACACCGACCCCGCCGGCGACCAGCACCGCGTGCGGGGTGCGCTGGTGCAGCGTGGTGAACGCGCCGTATGGCCCCTCGGCGAAGACCCTGGTGCCGGGCTGGATGTGCCGCAGGCCCGCGCTGCCGGGGCCGAGGGCCTTGGCGGTCAGGCGCAGCGTGCGGCCGTCCGGCGCGGCGGAGAGCGAGAACGGGTTCGCCTGCCACCAGCGGTCCTTGGTCAGGAAGCGCCACAGGAAGAACTGGCCGGCGCGGGCGGGCAGGCGGTGCAGGTCGCGGCCGGTGATGTAGACCGAGACCACGTTGTCCGACTCGGGCACCACCGCGGTCACCCGGAACTGGTGCCGCAGGTTGCGCCACAGCGGCAGCAGCAGCCTGCCCAGCACCACCGCGCCGAGCGCGGCACCCCACAGCGCCCACCAGTAGCCGCGGGCGAAGGCCGAACCGGCGAAGGTGCGCCCGGCCGCGATCTGGTGGCCGAAGGCCAGCACCACCGCGAGGTAGGTGTAGAGGTGGATGAAGTGCCAGGTCTCGTAGGCCAGCCTGCGCCGGGCCGCGCGCACCGACACCGCGCCGACCATGATGATCAGCAGCAGCGCCACGATCGCGCGCAGCACACCGTCCACAGTGGTCGCCAGCTCGGCGAACTGGGTGACCACCGGCAGGTTCTCCGCCTGCGCGTAGCCGTAGGTGATGAACACCGCGTGCGCCAGCAGTGTCCACAACAGACCGAAGCCGGTCCACCGGTGCCAGGAGGTCAGCCGGTCCATGCCGATCCGCCGGTCCAGCCAGGGCAGCCTGGCCACCAGCAGCAGCTGGAAAGCCATGATCAGCGCGGCGTAGAGGCCGGTGAGGCGGCCGATGAGGATCAGCGCGTTGTCGTCGAACCCGGCGTTGGCGAACAACACCGCGACCACGGCCGCGTTCGCCGCCAGCAGCAGGTACAGACCGGTGCGGGCGAGGACCCTTGGCCGCACGGTCGGCGCCTGCGGGGCGGGCGCGGGGGCTTCAAGCGTTGTCACGGGTCTGCTCCTGCTTCGGCTCGGCTGGGGGTCGGCTTCGGTTGCGAGCCTGGTCGGCGAAGCTGTGTCCACGCTGTCCCGAAGCTGTCGACTTGCTGTCTCGTGACCGTGCGGGCCGGTCACGGCCTCGCCGCGGGGCCCGGACTGACGCACCATGGGCGGGTGAGCAACGACAACCAGGTCCGTCTGCTGGTGGTGGACGACGAGCCGCACATCGCCGACCTCGTGGCCACGGTGGCCCGCTACGAGGGCTGGCGGGCGGCGACGGCGGGCACCGGCGCGGAGGCGTTGCGGCAGGCGGCCGCGTTCAGCCCGGACATCGTGGTGCTCGACCTGATGCTGCCCGACCTGGACGGGTTCACCGTGCTGGACCGGTTGCGGGAAAGCGGTTCACTGGTCCCGGTGGTCTTCCTCACCGCCAAGGACGGCACCGCGGACCGGATCGTCGGCCTCACCCGCGGCGGCGACGACTACCTGGTCAAGCCCTTCTCGGTGGAGGAGCTGATGGCCAGGCTGCGCGCGGTGCTCCGGCGCAGCACCGCCCAGGCCTGGACGCCGCAGGCGCGCTCGGTGCTCCAGGTCGCCGACCTGACCCTGGACGAGGACACCAGGGAGGTCCGCAGGGCGGGCAAGCTGGCCACCCTGACCCCCACCGAGTACGAGCTGCTGCGCTACCTGATGCGCCGCTCCCCCGCGGTGCTGACCAAGGCGCAGATCCTGGACCACGTCTGGGAGTACGACTTCGGCGGCCGCTCCAACGTGGTCGAGCTGGTCATCTCGCACCTGCGCCGCAAGGTCGACAACGGCCACGAGCCGCTGATCCACACCATGCGCGGCGTCGGCTACGCCCTGCGCCAGGCCGTCCAGTGAGCCTGTGGGGCCGCTGGCGGACGGCCTGGCGGCGCACCCGGCTGGGCACCAGGCTGTCCCTGGCGCTGGGCGCGCTGTCGCTGGTGGTCTTCGCCGTGGTGGGCACCGTGATGGTGACCAGCATGGAGGAGTACCTGGCCGGCAAGCTGGACGAGCAGATGAAGAAGAGCCAGGTCGAGCAGACCGCGGCCTGGCGGGAGAAGGGCGCGCCGCAGCCGCCGTGGTCCTGGCAGTCGGTGCTCTTCGACATGCGCGGCGGCAAGCCGCAGCCGGTCTCGGCCACCAACGGCACCACCCAGCAGGACATCGACAAGCTGGCCAAGGTCGCCGAGGAGGTGCACGGCCAGGACGAGGACATCTACAAAACCCTGAACCTGTACGGGAAACAGGGCTCCTACCGGGTGCGCGCCTGCACCATCACCAACACCCAGGTGCTGGTCAGCGCGGCGCCGAGGGACGACCTGGACAACACAATCAACTGGTTCATCACCGTGTGCGTGGCCATGTTCCTGGTGGCGCTGCTGGTGCTGGTGGTCTCCGGCCGCCTGGTGCTGCGCAGGGGCCTGCGCCCGCTGGCGCAGATGGCGGGCACCGCGCACGACATCCGCTCGCACGACCTCACCGACTCCGCCCAGCTCCCGGTGCGCGCCACTGGCGATGGCGGGGGCGGGGTGGAGGTGGAGGAGCTGCGCAGCGCGTTCAACCTGATGCTGGAGCACATCGACTCCTCGCTGGCCGCCCGCACCGCCGCCGAGCAGCGGCTGCGCCGGTTCGTCGCGGACGCCTCGCACGAGCTGCGCACCCCGCTGACCTCCATCCGCGGCTACGCCGACCTGTTCAAGTACGCCGCGGCCAACGAGCCCGCCGAGCGCGACCGGCACCTGGCCCGCATCCGCGAGGAGGCGGCCAGGATGACGCTCCTGCTGGACGACCTGCTGCTGCTGGCCCGCCTGGACGCCGCCGAGGTCGAGGAACCCCTGCGCCCGGAGGACATCGACCTGGTCGCACTGGCCAACGCCGCCGCCGACGCCTACCGCGCCGCCCGCCCCGGCCACCCGCTGACCGTGGTGCTGGCCCAGGACCACCTGGCCCTGCGCGCCGACCCGATGCGCCTGCGCCAGGTACTGGACAACCTGCTGACCAACGCCGCCGTGCACACCCCGCCCGGCACCGAGGTCGAGCTCGCGGTCTGGACCGCCGACGGGAACGCCCTGGTCCGGATCACCGACAACGGCCCCGGCATCCCGCCCGCCGACCAGGAACGCATCTTCGACCGCTTCTACCGGGTGGACGACTCCCGCTCCCGCGACAAGGGCGGCAGCGGCCTCGGCCTGGCCGTGGTCCGGTCCCTGGTGACCGCGCACGGTGGCACGGTCGAGCTGACCAGCGAACCGGGCCGCACCAGCTTCCTGCTCCGTTTCCCGCTGAGCCGCACACCCAATTCCGAACACTGAGCGAACTCGAACGGATACCGTCGGCTACTGTAAGCTCTACTGTCAACTTGCAAGTTAACAGTAGAGAGTAGGGTTTCGAGTTCGTGGACACGCGGGACCTGACCTCGGCAATCGCCCGGCTGCGCCGGCTCGGTGGCGAGCCGGCCGAGGTCGAGGTGAAGTCAGCGGCGGGCGGCCTGCCCAAGAGTCTCCTGCCCACCCTGTCCGCGTTCGCCAACACCAACGGCGGGCTGGTCGTCCTCGGCCTCGACGAGCAGCGGAACTTCGCACCGGTCCCGCTGGCCACGCCGGCCAAGCTGCGCGACGACCTGGTCTCCCAAGCCTGTACCGACCTGGAACCGGCGCTGCGCCCCGCCACCGACATCCTCGAGTTCGAGGGCCACCTGCTGGTCGTCGCCGAGATCAGCCCGCTGCCCTCGGCGGTCCGCCCGTGCTACATCAGCGCGAAGGGCATCAGCACCGGCTCCTACGTCCGGGTCGGCGACGGTGACCGCCGGATGACCCAGGCGGAGATCGGCCTGGCCTTCGCCAACCGGGAACAGCCCGTGTTCGACCGGGAACCGGTCAGTCAGGCAACGCTCGACGACCTGGACCGCACCGAGTTGCTGCGCACCATCGAGCGGGTCAAACAGACCTCTCGTGCGTTCGCCGACACTGACGAACTGAGCACCCTGGAGCGGTTGCGAGTACTCGTTCGCGACGATCGGGACGCGCTCGTCCCCTCCCTGGGCGGCCTGCTGACCTTCGGCCGGTACCCGCAGCAGTTCTTCCCGCAGCTGACCGTCTCGGTGGTGGCCCACCCGGACCAGGAGCCCACCGAGGCTGGGCCGCGGTTCGCCGACAACCCGGTCATCCGGGGCGCCATCCCGGATCTGGTCGCCGACGTCATCTCAGTGATCGCCAGGAACACCCGCACCCGAGGTTTCATCACCTCTGGCGGACGCCGGGAACAACGTGACTACCCGCTCACCGCCGTCCGGGAGGCGGTGGTCAACGCGCTGCTGCACCGGGACTACAGCCCCATCACCCGCGGCACCCAGGTGCAGCTCGACCTGCACCCCGACCGCCTGGAGGTCCGCAGCCCCGGTGGCCTGTACGGGCCGGTGGTCCTGGGCGACCTGGGTCTGGAGGGGGTTTCCTCTTCCCGCAACGGGTTCCTCGCCTCGCTGCTGACGGATGTGTTCCTGCCGGGCAGTGATCGGCTGGTCGCGGAGAACCGCGCCTCGGGGATTCCGGCCATGATCCGCGAGCTGCGGCACTCCGGCATGGACGCGCCGGTGTTCCGCAACTTCCCCAACCGGTTCGAGGTCGAGTTCAGGCGCGCGACGCAGCCTCGCCGGAGCACCGACGGCGGCGGCAGGGCGAGGAGCGCCGTCGCGGCCGCCCTCCGCGAGCTCGGCTCGGCGCGGAGCAGCGACCTGGTCAAGGCCACCGGGTTCTCCCGGCCCACGGTGGCCGACAAGCTCAACGAGCTGATCGGCACGGGTCAGGTGGAGGTGCGTGGCTCGCTCAAGAGCCCGCGGCGCACCTACTACTGGCTCGAGGCCCCCGGCGCGCGCGGCGTGGCCGGCCCCAGATCTGAGAGCTGATATCCGTCGGGATAGGCCTTCATCTGTCCGCCAGGCGTGAACGAGCTGGTGCTGCGCGGTTTCAGGAACCGCTGCACGACCGCGCGCAGCCGGAAGCCCAGCTTGACTGCGGTGCGCAGCGCCCACGGCGTTCGCGGCACGCCCAGTGCCCGGCGCAGGGGTTCGTCGTCGATGACGTCGAGCAGGGCCAGGCCGAGCAGGCGGCCGAGGGGGCGGGCCCGGGGTGGGAAGCGGTCGGCGATGAGCTGCTGGGAGGCGCGCAGCAGGCGGGTGTTGGCCGGGGTGTGTGCGAAGTGCTCGCGTTCGTAGGTGTCGAACCAGTGCTCGTACTTCGCCCAGCTGTCCGGGATGTCCCTGATGCCCATGCGGGCGCCCAGCTCGCGGTAGAAGTGGTAGGCGGCGATGCGTTCGGCCTCGACCGGGCGGCGCCAGCCGTAGCGGTCCAGCCAGCGGAACGGCACGAACATGAAGGTGCCCAGCACGTACAGGTAGTCGTCGTTGCTGATGGTCCACGGGCGGTGCGCGCCGTTGGTGACCCGCAGCGCGGTGCGGGCGCGGGGGTGGTCGAAGCCGTGCTCGACCATCTCGAAGATCAGCAGGCCGGTGTCCTCGGCGCGTTTGACCGGGTCGTGCTCGATGTGGCCGGTGTGCGCGAGCAGGCCGGAGATCGAGGGCACCGCGTAGGTGCGGTAGAAGGCCAGCTGCAGGGCGATGCTGACGTCGAAGGTGAACTCGTACAGCGCGGTCAGCCGGTAGATCTCGGCGTAGTCGCGTTCGGGGTCCAACTCCTGGATGCGCGCCAGGTGCACGAGTCGTCGTTTCATCGTCCGGCCTTCTCCCGTGCGCTGGTGGTCTCGGCGAGCACCTGCCGGACCACGGGGTCCCTGCCGAACGCGCGGGTGATCGCGCGCCACCGGTCCACCAGGTCGGCCAGGTCCTCCGCGCCCGCGGCGCTGCCCAGGGGATTGTCCGTCACGTCCGGCAGGCCCAGTTCTCGGCGGCGCAGCGCGACCGCGTACCCGGCGGCCGCGGTCAGCGCGGGCAGGGCTTCCTCGGGCAGGCCCCGCGCCCGGCCCAGTTCCCCGGCGCGGGCCAGGACCTCGGGCGGGATGGCCGAGCGGAGCTGTTTGCCGCCGTCCTCCAGCTCGATCAGCCTGCGGTAGAGCCTGCGCCGGCCGTGCCGCAGGTCGCGCAGGTCGGCCCAGCGGGACCGCGGCGGGTCCAGGGTGATCTCCGGCAGCACCGCGGCGAAGCGCGCCCACAGCGGGTAGAGCGCGTGGTGCGCGCGCAGGAACCGCCACCAGGCCGCGGTCGCGCCGGTCAGCCGGACCAGCGGCGCGCAGTGCCTGCGCAGCCACCTGGCCACCGTCTCGCCCAGCGCGCACGCGGTCACGCCCAGGGTGGCCAGCGCGCAGGCCGCGGGCATCAGCCAGCCCTCCACCGAGTCCGCGGTCCAGGCCGGGGTGACGCGGAGCAGCACCATGAGCTGGAAGGCCAGCTTGTGCGCGCAGAAGGCCAGCGTGAACACGTGCGCCAGGACTTGCAGCCGCAGCCCGATGAACAGCCACCACAGGTCCCTGGCCTTGGTGGACCACTGCCAGGCCAGCCGCATCAGGTTCAGCGCCGCCCAGCCCAGGTACAGGCTGAAGGTGGCGAAGGCCAGCGCGGCCACCGGGTCGCCGGGTCCACCGGCCTCGTTGCGACCGGCCGGGCCGTGCAGGAAGTCGCGGGCACGCGGGGCCTCGGCGAAGAGCAGCAACATCACCGAGGTGACCACGAGCAGCACCAGCGCCTGCCGCGCGGCCCGGCGAGCGGCCTCGGCGGGTTCCTCGATGGAGTACAGGAAGAACACCTGGATCAGGTACGCGGTGCCCAGCACCAGCACGTGCTGCACCGGCCAGGCCAGGTTGAAGCCGACCTGGTTGATCACCGGGTAGACCACCGGCAGCTGCACCGACAGCGCGAGGGCCAGCGCCAGGCAGCCCAGCAGCAGCGCGCGCACCGCGGGGTTGCCCGCGCGGCCGATCAGCTGGCGCAGCCTGGTCAGCACGGTGGCCAGGGTGGCCAGCACCACGGCCAGCACGAGTAGCCCGGTCGCGCTCACTGCTGGCCTGGCCCCAGGCCCTGCGCCAGCCGGTCGATCACCTGCGCCTCGTGCGGCGGCAGCCGCTTGGCCCTGCGGCCCAGCACCCGGCCGCCCTCGGCGTCGAGCAGCCGGGCGGAGAACTGGGTGGCGAAGCTCTCCGCCTCCCGCTCCTGGATGTCCTGGAACCCGGCCCGGCACAGCGCCTTGCCCAGCAGTTCCGCCCGCCGGGCCTCGTTGAAGTGCGGGAACAGCAGCCGCAGCATCGGCAGCCTGGGCTGGCCGCTGTCGCCGATGCTGCGGTGCTCCAGCACCAGGTGGCCGATCTCGTGCAGGATCGTGTTCTGCTGGTGCAGCGCCGAGGTGGTGTCGTCGTAGAAGACGTAGTCGGCGTCGAAGGCCGAGACCAGCAGCCCGTCGAACGGCGCGACCCGCCCGCCCAGCACCTGGCTCAGCGGCATCAGCTCGATCGGATGGCCGCGCGCCGCACCCAGGTCCCGGCAGAACGCGCCGACCTCGAACGGGCGGGGCGGCGCCACCGAGGAGAACACCTGGTCCAGGACGCGTTCCACCCTGGCATGTGCTTCGGTCATGCGCTCGCCCCCTCACCCGTTCATGGCGCGGGTGGCCAGCTAATCAGGCCGACGGCAGGGAAGCCAACCGCGCGGTGATCCGTTCGATCTCGGCTTCGGCCGCCGCCTTGCGCTCGGTGATCTTCTCCACCACCGCGGCGGGCGCCTTGTCGGTGAACGCCGGGTTGTTCAGCTTGGCCACGCAGCCCGCGAGCTCCTTCTCGTTCACCGCGAGGTCCTTGGCCAGCCGCTTGCGCTCAGCCGCGACATCGATGGTGCCGGAGGTGTCCAGCTCGATGGTGACCGTGCCGGTGGGCAGGTTCAGCTCGAAGTCGGCCGAGGCGGTGAAGCCCTCACCCGGCTCGTCCAGCTTCACCAGCGCGCGGACCGAGGCGGTCAGCGCGGTCAACCCGGCGGCGTCCATCCCGGAGAGCCGGGTGGCCACCCGCTGACCGGGCTTGATGCCCTGGTCCGAGCGGAACCGGCGGATCTCGGTGACCAACTGCTGGACGGCCGCGATCCGTTCCGCGGCAACGGGGTCAGCCGTCGCGCCGGAGACCGTCGGCCATGCCGCGACGACCAGCGACTCCGCACCGGTGAGCGCGGTCCACAGCGTCTCGGTGAGGTACGGGGAGACCGGGTGCAGCAGGCGCAGCACCACGTCGAGGACGTGGCCGAGCACCGCGCGGGTGGCCGCCGCCCGGTCGTCGCCCAGCTGGACCTTGGCCAGCTCCAGGTACCAGTCGCAGAACTCGTCCCAGACGAAGTGGTAGAGCGCCTCGGTGGACTTGGCGAACTGGTAGTCGTCCAGCAGACCGTCCACTTCGGACACCAGCGAGTCCAGCCGGTCCAGGATCCACCGGTCGGCGTCGGTGAGCGACTCCCGCGCGGGCACCGGCTCGGCGACCGTGGCGCCGTTCATCATGGCGAACCTGGTGGCGTTCCACAGCTTCGTGCCGAAGTTGCGGGAACCGGCGACCCACTCCTCGCTGATCGGCACGTCGGTGCCGGGGTTGGCGCCGCGGGCCATGGTGAAGCGCAGCGCGTCGGTGCCGAAGCGGTCCATCCAGTCCAGCGGGTCGACCACGTTGCCGATGGTCTTGGACATCTTCTTGCCGTACTGGTCCCGGACCATGCCGTGCAGCGCGATGGTGTGGAACGGCGGCACGCCGTCCATCGCGTACAGGCCGAACATCATCATCCGGATGACCCAGAAGAACAGGATGTCGTAGCCGGTGACCAGGACGCTGGTCGGATAGAACTTGGCCAGGTCGTCGGTTTTCTCCGGCCAGCCCAGCGTGGAGAACGGCCACAGCCCCGAGGAGAACCAGGTGTCCAGCACGTCTTCGTCCTGGCGCCAGCCCTCGCCCGCCGGCGGCTGCTCGTCGGGGCCGAGGCAGATCTGCTCGCCGTCAGGGCCGTACCAGACCGGGATCCGGTGGCCCCACCACAGCTGGCGGGAGATGCACCAGTCGTGCAAGTTGTCGACCCAGTCGAAGTAGCGCGTGGCCATCTCCGGCGGGTTGATCGCGACCTTGCCCTCGCGGACCGCGTCGCCCGCGGCCTTGGCCAGCGGGCCGACCTTGACGAACCACTGGAGCGACAGCCGCGGCTCGATCGGCTCCTTGGACCGCGAGCTGTGCCCGACGCTGTGCAGGTACGGCCGCTTCTCCGCGACGATCCGGCCCTGCGCGCGCAGCGCCTCGCGGATGGCCACCCGCGCCTCGAACCGGTCCATGCCGTCGAACTCGGTGCCGCTGTTCGCGATCCGGCCCTGCTCGTCCATGATCGTCGGCATCGGCAGCTGGTGCCGCTTGCCGATCTCGAAGTCGTTCGGGTCGTGCGCGGGGGTCACCTTGACCGCGCCGGTGCCGAACTCCGGGTCGACGTGCTCATCGGCCACGACCGGGATCTTGCGCCCGGTCAGCGGCAGCTCGATCAGCGTGCCGATGAGGTGCTGGTACCGCTCGTCGGCCGGGTGCACCGCGACCGCGGTGTCGCCCAGCATGGTCTCCACCCGGGTGGTGGCGACCACGATCGAGGCGTCCCCGTCGCCGTAGCGCATGGAGACGAGCTCGCCCTCGACCTCATCGTGGTCGACTTCGGCGTCGGAGAGCACCGAGCGCAGCACGGGCGACCAGTTGACCAGCCGCTCGGCCCGGTAGATCAGGCCCTCGTCGTAGAGCTTCTTGAAGATGGTCAGGACCGCGCGGTTGGACTTCTCGTCCATGGTGAAGCGGTCCCTGGTCCAGTCCACGCTGTCGCCGAGGCGGCGCATCTGGGCCAGGATCTTGCCGCCGTACTCGGCCTTCCACTCCCAGGTGCGCTCGATGAAGGCCTCTCGGCCCAGCTCACGGCGGCTGGTGCCCTCGGCCGCGAGCTGCTTCTCCACCAGCGCGTGCACCGCGATGGAGGCGTGGTCCATGCCCGGCAGCCACAGCGTCTCGAAGCCCTGCATCCGCTTGCGCCGGATGATCAGGTCGATCAGCGTGTGCTCGAAGGCGTGCCCGATGTGCAGGCTGCCGGTGACGTTGGGCGGCGGGATGACGATGGTGAACGGGGGCTTGTCACTGCCCGCGTCGGGGGTGAAGTAGCCGCGCTCGACCCAGCGCTGGTACAGCTCGCCCTCTACCTCCGCCGGGGAGAACTGGGCGGGGAGATCGGTACGGGCCTGCTGCGGAAGGGTCTCGGTCACAGTCGTAGATTCTACGGGGGCTGCGGAAACGGGATTCCCGCTGGTCGCACCGAGCCCCACCAGCGACAAGCCTCGCTGGTGACAGCCGGGCGCTGCTAACCTCGGCACGTTTTCACTCGATCGGGGGGTGACATGGGCGAGGACCCTCAGGTTCGCGCGACAAAGCGCCGTGCCTTCTGGCGTCGCAACGGCGGCCGTTTCCTGGGATTCGGCCTGGTCATCGCCCTGGGCGCGACCGGAGTCGTGCTGCAGCGCGCGGGCCTGCTGACCGGCCTGACCCCCGACGCCAGCGGCTCCTCCGCCACCAGCACCCCCAGGGTCAACCTGACCACCCCGTTCCTGGGCACCGAGGCCGGGCCGTGGCCCGACGGCGCGGCCGGGATCACCGTGCCGGAGACCGGCCCGCTCGGGAAGTACAGCGCGGCCCAGGTGAGGGCCTTCGGCGAGCGGGTGCGCCAGGTGCTGATCACCGGCAGGCTGGACCGCAGGGTGATCGTGGAGGGCCAGACCGAGCACGTGTTCAAGCTGCTCGCGCCCGAGGCGCAGGAGCAGTACGACGAGCACCGGGAGAAGGAGAAGCTGCCCGTCGACGGCGGCTCGTACCTGTACACCCGGATCGCGCCCGGGTACAAGCTGCTCAAGGTCGAGCCCAAGGTGAAGGGCGAGATGAAGCTGTTCGTGGACGGCAAGGGCAAGTTGACGGCCGGCACGAACTACGTCTTCGCCTTCGCGTTCGAGCCCGAACAGGCGGAGAAGATCAGCGATCCGCACGAGATCATCGCGATCCAGCGGCGCGCGGGCGAGTGGACGCTGGAGGACAACCCGCAGATCCGCAAGAGCCAGCACGGGCTGTGGTGGGGCGAGAAGTTCGACGGCTACGACTACCTGATGAGCTGCGCGGAGTCGGAGAAGGAGCTGCTGGCTCCTACTTACCGGGAGAAGCAGAAGCCGGGTGGGCCGACGGCCAAGCATGATCGGAAGCACTACTTCGACCCGAACAGCCCGTTGGACGATGAGGACGGGTGCAAGTAGCCGGGCTCGGGTGACGAGCAGCTCGGTTAGGATGCCCGGAAAGCGCATTCCGCTGGTAGTCGCAAGGAGATGCCGTGATCGTTCCTGGGCTGGTCTCGGTGACCTTCCGGCAGCTGGGTGTGCCCGAGGTGGTGCGGCTGGTCGAAGAAGCCGGGTTGTCGGCGATCGAGTGGGGTGGCGACATCCACGTCCCGGCCGGTGATCTTGTCGCCGCCGAGGCCACCCGCAAGCTGACCGCTCAGGCCGGGCTGGCCGTGGCCGCCTACGGCTCCTACTACCGGGCCGGGCACAGCGATCCCGCCGAGCTGGCGCCGGTGGTGCGCACCGCGGCCGTGCTGGGCGCGCCGCTGATCCGGGTGTGGGCCGGGAAGCTCGGGTCCGCAGAAGCCAGTCCGGATGAGCGGGCGGCGACCGTGCACGCGTTGCGGCGCGCGGCCGAGGCAGCCGCGGAGGTGGGCATCCGGATCGCGGTGGAGTACCACCGGAACACGCTGACCGACACGCTGGCCTCGGCGACCGCGTTGTTCGCCGAGGTGGACCAGGCTGAGGTGGTGCCGTACTGGCAGCCGGCCGGTGGGCAGGACCTGGACTCCGCGCTGACCGAGGTGCGGGCGCTGCTGCCGGAGCTGGTGACCGCGCACGTGTTCAGCTGGGGTCCAGGTGGTGGGAAGGACCGGCTGCCGCTGGCCGATCGGGAAGACCTGTGGCGACCGGTGCTCGCCGAGCTCGCCGCGGACGGGCGGGACCGGTTCGCGCTGGTAGAGTTCGTGCCGGACGATTCTCCGGCGAGCTTCCGGCGGGACGCGGCGGTGCTGCGGGAATGGCTTGCTACTCCGGACGGGTGAAGTGTGGGCTACGCCCGATTGGTGGTTTGCGGGCACCCGAGCGCAGGATGGTGCCATGGCGCGTGAGGCACCCGAACACGATGTCGACGAGACCGAGCTGTCGGTCTCCCGGCCCAAGCAGTGGGCCGCCGGGATCCCCGGGGTCCTGGTCTCGCTGCGGCACGGCGTCGAGCAGATGGGCGCGCTGCGCTCGGCCCGCACCCTGCGGCTGCTGAACCAGCGCGAAGGCTACGACTGTCCCGGCTGCGCCTGGCCGGAAGCCCAGGGGCACCGCAAGGTGGCCGAGTTCTGCGAGAACGGCGCCAAGGCGGTGGCCGAGGAGGCGACCAAGCGCACCGTGGGCCGGGAGTTCTTCGCCGCGCACCCGGTCCGCGAGCTGGCGGCCAAGACCGACTACTGGCTGGGCCAGCAGGGCAGGCTGACCGAGCCGATGGTGCTGCGGCCCGGCGGCACCCACTACGAGCCGATCTCCTGGGACAGCGCCTTCGAGCTGCTGGCCGAGGAGCTGCGCGGGCTGCCCTCGCCGGATGACGCGATCTTCTACACCTCCGGCCGCACCAGCAACGAGGCCGCGTTCCTGTGGCAGCTGTTCGCGCGCAGCCTGGGCACGAACAACCTGCCGGACTGCTCCAACATGTGCCACGAGTCCTCCGGCGCGGCGCTGAAGGAGACCATCGGCATCGGCAAGGGCTCGGTCAGCCTGGCCGACCTGGAGTCCGCGGACCTGATCGTGGTGGTGGGCCAGAACCCGGGCACCAACCACCCGCGCATGCTGTCCTCGCTGGAGCAGGCCAAGCAGCGCGGCGCGAAGATCGTCGCGGTGAACCCGTTGCCCGAGGCCGGGCTGATGCGGTTCAAGAACCCGCAGAACGTGCGCGGCCTGATCGGGCGGGGCACCCCGCTGGCCGACCTGTTCCTGCAGATCCGCCTCGGCGGCGACCTGGCGCTGTTCCAGGCCGTCGGGCACCTGCTGCTGCTGGCCGAGCGGGCCGCGCCGGGCACCGTGGTGGACTGGGACTTCGTGCAGCGGCACACGCACGGTTTCGAGGCCTACGCCGAGCACCTGCAGCAGCTGGACTGGTCCGAGGTGGACCGGGCGACCGGCTTGTCCCGCAAGGAGATCGCCCGGTTCAGCCGGATGCTGATGGACTCCGAGCGCACGGTGATCTGCTGGGCGATGGGGCTCACCCAGCACAAGCACTCGGTGCCCACCATCCAGGAGGTCATGAACGTCCTGCTGACCAGGGGCATGATCGGCAAGCCGGGCGCGGGCGTGTGCCCGGTGCGCGGGCACTCCAACGTGCAAGGCGACCGCACCATGGGCGTGTGGGAGAAGATGCCGGAGGAGTTCCTGGCCGCGCTGGAGCACGAGTTCCACATCACCGTGCCGCGCAGGCACGGCTTCGACACGGTGGAGTCGTTGCGCGCCATGCGGGACGGGCACGCCAGGGTGTTCCTGGCCATGGGCGGCAACTTCGCCGCGGCCACCCCGGACAGCGAGGTCAGCGAGGCCGCGCTGCGCAACTGCTCGCTGACCGTGCAGGTCTCCACCAAGTTGAACCGCTCGCACGTGGTGCACGGCCGCACCGCGCTGATCTTCCCGACCCTGGGCCGCACCGACCGCGATCCGCAGGCCGGCAAGGACCAGTTCGTCACGGTCGAGGACTCGATGTCGGTGGTGCACCGCTCCCGCGGGCGGCTCAAGCCGTCCTCTCCGGCGCTGCTCTCCGAGGTGGCGATCATCTGCCGGGCCGCGCGGGCGACCCTTGGCGACGGGCACCCGGTGCCGTGGGCGCAGTTCGAGCGCGACTACGACAAGATCAGGGACCGGATCGCCCGCGTGGTACCGGGTTTCGCCGACTTCAACCGCAGGGTCCGCCAGCCGGACGGCTTCGTGCTGCCGCACCCGCCGAGGGACTCCCGCACCTTCGAGACCAGCACCGGCCGGGCCAACCTGACGGTGAACACCTTCGAGGCCCCCGAACTGCCCGCAGGCCGCCTGCTGTTGCAGACCGTGCGCAGCCACGACCAGTACAACACCACCATCTACGGCCTGGACGACCGCTACCGGGGCGTGCAGGACGGTCGCAGGGTGGTGTTCGTGAACCCGGAGGACCTGGCCGAGCTGGAGATCCCGGACGGCACGATCGTGGACCTGATCAGCGAGTGGGCGGAGGACCCGCAGAAGATCAAGGAACGCAGGGCCGAGCGGTTCCGGGTGATCGCCTACCCGACCGCGCGCG
This sequence comes from Crossiella sp. NPDC003009, assembly GCF_053591555.1. NCBI lineage: Bacteria > Bacillati > Actinomycetota > Actinomycetes > Pseudonocardiales > Pseudonocardiaceae > Crossiella > Crossiella sp. NPDC003009. The sequence continues at coordinate 19,203 of NZ_JBSFUA010000052.1, forward strand.
GCTGCGCGGCGGCCTACTTCCCCGAGGCCAACGCCCTGGTGCCGCTGGATGCCACGGCGCGGGTGTCCAACACGCCGATGTCCAAGTCGATCGTGGTCCGGCTGGAGCCGCGCCGGGCCTAGCGGGTCAGCGGTGTGTGGCCAGTTCCCTGGCCGCGGCCACCCCGCCGTCCTGGACCCGGCGCAGGCCCTCGGCCACCGCGTCGGCGTCCGCGCGCACCGACTCCAGCAGCGCGGCCGAGTCAGTCAGCGCGTCCGCCACCAGCGCGGTGAAGGCCAGCGCGCCACCGGGATCCAGGTGCAGCACCGGCAGCACCAGGCTCACCCGGTGGCTGAGGTCGACGAAGCGCTGGTGCAGTTCCTCGTGCTCGCGCCTGGCCTGGGCGAACCGCTCGGCGTGCCCGGACAGCAGCGCGGAGATCGCGGCCAGGACCTCCGCGTCCTCACCGAGCTTGCGGCCCTGGGTGGTGATCACCGCGGCCGCCTCGGCCGCCGCTTCCCCTTGCCAGGGCACGGTTTGCGCGTACTCGGCGAGCAGCTCGGCCCCGGTGTCGCGCAGTTCGGTGGCGGCCGGCCGGTAGGCCGCGGCCAGGTCGGCAAGGCGGGCCGCGTCGCCGGTGAGCGGGCCGAGCCGGGCCATGCCCATCCGGATGGTGTCCTCGATGGTGCCCAGGGTGATCGTCTCGGCCAGGTTGGCCAGCATGGTGGCCCGCTCGGCCAGGTCGTGGCGGTCGCCCCGGCTCACTGCGGGACCTGCCAGAAGCCTTGCGCGTCATCGGCGGTGGCGTACCCGGCCAGGGTGTCCCTGGCCTGGTTGACCAGGGCGTCGATGGCGTTGATCCGGCCGCGCAGGTTGTCGAAGAGGTGCTGCTGGAAGGCCAGGTGCGCCGCGCCGGCCTCGGTGGTCGCGAAGGTCGCGCCGTCCCTGGTGCCGGTGTCCCAGCTCTTGCGGGTGGCCTCGATGTCCTTGACCGCCAAGGACAACCGCCGGGCCAGCGCGCGCAGCTCCTCGTGGTCGAGGCCGTATCCGTTCATAGCCGGGCCAGGCTATCGGGTTCGGCCGCGGCGTGGGGCTCAATCCGGCAGGTGCAGCACCGCGAACTCCGCGCCCCACGGGTCGGCCAGCACGGCCATCCGCCCGTAGGCGGTGTCGCTGGGCTGCTCCACTACCGAGCCGCCGAGCTCGGTGGCCCTGGCCGCGGTGGCGTCCACATCGGACGTTCCGAAGTAGACCAGCCAGTGCGGCCGCTCTTCCTCCCGGTGCACCGGCTCGGCGCTGGCCACCTGCCGCTCGCCCAGCTGGAACACCGGGTACTCCGGCGCGCCCCGCACCTCGCTGAAGGTGTAGTCGAAGACGTTGGCGTAGAAGGACTTCGCCGTGGCCACATCAGTGGTGCGCAGCTCGTTCCAGACCAGCGCGCCCGGCTCGTTGACCAGCCCCGCGCCCCGGTGCTTGTCCGGCTGCCAGAACCCGATCAGCGCGCCGGTGGGATCGGCGGCCAGCGCCATCGAGCCGAAGTCACCGATCGGCATCGGCTCCACCACCACGGTGCCCCCGGCCGCACGTACCCGCTCAACGGTCCCGGCCAGGTCCTCGGTGTGCAGGTAGGTGCCCCACATCGGGGGCGCGTCCGGCTGGGCCGGACCGAGGCCCGCGATCACGTGACCGTCCAGCAGCGCGTTGGTGTAGTGGGCGAAGCGCTCCTCGCCGACCTCGTAAGCCCAGCCGAACAGGCCGGTGTAGAACCGCCTGGCCCCGTCCGTGTCCGGCGTGGACACATCGACCCAGCTGGGCACGCCCGTGGTGTACTCGTGCTGTTGCGGCATCGCGTTTCCCTTCGTGCGGTGTCCTCAGCCAGTGAACAGCTGAGTCACCTTCCGCACCAGTTCGAAAAGCCCGTAGGCGAACGGCAGCCCGACCCACAGCCAGGCGAAGACCAGGACCGGCCGGTACTTCGGGTTCATCAGACCGCCTCCGCCTTGCTCGCCGCGGCCTCGCCGGCCGGCGGCCGCTGGGGTTCGTGGAACCTCGGGTGCACCGGGCGGACCAGCTCGTTGGCGATGAAGCCGACCACCAGCAGGCCGATCACGATGTAGAGCGAGGTGGTGTAGAGCGCGGGCCCCGACTTGCCGGCCGCCTTCTGCGCGTCCGCGATGGCGTTGATGATCAGCGGCCCGAGCACCCCGGCCAGCGACCAAGCAGTGAGCAGGCGGCCGTGGATGGCGCCGACCTGGTAGGTGCCGAACAGGTCCTTGAGGTAGGCCGGGATGGTGGCGAACCCGCCGCCGTAGAAGGACAGGATCACCATGGCGCACACCACGAACAGCGGCGTGGACACATCACCGGCCAGCGCGATGGTCAGGTAGAGCAGCCCGCCGACACCCAGGTAGAGGCGGTAGATGTTCTTGCGCCCCACCAGGTCCGAGGTGGAGGACCAGACGAACCGGCCGGCCATGTTGGTCAGCGACAGCAGCGCGACGAACCCGGCCGCCGCGCCGGCGCTGACCGGCAGCGCGGAGTCGGCGAAGAAGTCCCTGATCATCGGCGCGGCCTTCTCCAGGATGCCGATGCCCGCGGTCACGTTGAAGCACAGCACCACCCACAGGCACCAGAACTGCGGGGTGCGGATGGCGTTGTTGGCCGACACCTGGGCAGTGGTGATCATGCGGCCCGCCGCGGCCGCCTTCGGCTGCCAGCCCTTCGGTTTCCAGTCCGGCGCGGGCACCCGGACCAGCAGCACGCCAACGGACATGAACACCGCGTAGACCAGGCCGTGCGTGATGAAGGTCTGCGCGATGCCGGTGACGTCCTTGCCGAAGCCGTCCAGCATGGCCGCCGACCAGGGCGAGGCGATCAGCGCGCCGCCGCCGAAACCCATGATGGCGATCCCGGTGGCCATGCCCGGCCGGTCCGGGAACCACTTGATCAGGGTGGACACCGGGGAGATGTAACCGATGCCGAGCCCGATCCCGCCGATGCCGCCGTAACCCAGCACCACCAGCCAGTACTGCCGGGTGGCCACGCCCAGCGCGGCGATCAGGAAGCCGGAGGAGAAGCACACCGTGGAGACGAACATGGCCCAGCGCGGCCCGTTGCGCTCCACCAGGGTGCCGCCGAAGGCCGCGGACAGGCCGAGCATCACGATGCCGAGCTGGAAGGGCAGCGCGCTCGCGGTGCCGGAGAGCGACAGCGCGCCCTCCAGCGGCGACTTGAACACGCTCCACGCGTAGGCCTGCCCGATCGCCAGGTGCACCGACAACGCGGCGGGCGGGATCAGCCAGCGGCTCCAGCCAGGTGGCGCGACCACCCGGGAGCGGTCCAGGAAACCGAGGGCCACAGCACACCTCCAGGCATATGGTTGAAGTGGCAACCTGGTGCGCAACCTAGGCTGTGCGTACCAGGTTGTACAGGGTCGGGAGGTCCTCGGATGGGACGGGTCACGGCACGTCGCCCGGTACTGCGGATCTCCCCCAAGGGGGTCGTCCGCAGACCCGACTCGCTCGCGGTGGAGGAGCCACTGGAACTGCGGGTCAACGGCCGCGCGCTGGCGGTCACCATGCGCACCCCCGGCCACGATGTCGAGCTGGCACACGGGTTCCTGCTCACCGAGGGCGTGCTCGGCGCGGCCGCGGACGTGCGCACCGCGCGCTACTGCTCGGGCACCGACGACGAGGGCCGCAACACCTACAACGTGCTCGACGTGGCGCTGGCCGAGGGCGTCGCGCCACCGGAGACCGGGGTGGAGCGCAACTTCTACACCACCTCCTCCTGCGGCGTGTGCGGCAAGGCGGCCCTGGACGCGGTCAAGCTGAAGACCCGCTTCTCCCCCGCCGCCGACCCGGCCCGGATCACCCCCGCGGTGCTCAGCGGGCTGCCGGAGGCGTTGCGCGCCGCGCAGCGGGTCTTCGACGCCACCGGTGGCCTGCACGCCGCCGGACTGGCCACAGTGGACGGTGAACTGCTGGCCGTGCGGGAGGACGTCGGCCGGCACAACGCGGTGGACAAGGTGCTCGGCTGGGCGCTGCTGGAAGGCAGGGTCCCGCTGGCCGGGCACGTGCTGGTGGTCTCCGGCCGGGCCTCCTTCGAGCTGGTGCAGAAGGCCGCGATGGCCGGGGTGCCGGTGCTGGCCGCGGTGTCCGCGCCCTCCTCGCTGGCCGCGGAGCTGGCCGCCGAGCAGGGCATCACCCTGGTCGGCTTCCTGCGCGGGCAGTCGATGAACGTCTACTCCGGCACCGAGCGGATCGTGCTGGACGACTGACCCACACTGGGACCCGTGCAGCCACTTGAGGGAACCACCGTGCTCGCCGTGGAGCAGGCCGTCGCCGTGCCCTACGCCACCCGCCTGCTCGCCGACCTGGGCGCCAGGGTGATCAAGGTAGAGCGGCCGGGCGGCGGCGACTTCGCCCGCGGCTACGACACCGCCTGCGGCACGGTGTCCAGCTACTTCGCCTGGGTCAACCTCGGCAAGGAGTCGATCACCCTCGACCTCAAGCACCCGGACGGCCGGGCCGTGCTGGACCGGCTGATCGAGCGCGCCGACGTGGTGCTGTGCAACCTCTCCCCCGCCGCCGCGGGCCGCCTCGGCCTGACCGCGGACGCCCTGCGCGCCGAGCGGCCCGGCCTGATCGTCGGCGAGCTGTCCGGCTACGGCGAGCAGGGGCCCTACGCCGGGCGCAAGGCCTACGACGCGCTGATCCAGTCCGAGGCCGGGCTGATCGAGCTCACCGGCGAGGGCGAGGTCACCGGCCGGGCCGGGATCTCGGTGGCCGACATCGCCGCCGGGGTCCAGCTGCACGCCGCGGTGCTGGCCGCGCTGCTGCGCAAGGGCCGCACCGGCGAGGGGGCCACGCTGCGGCTGACCCTGCTGGAGGCGCTGGCGGAGTGGATGCACCAGCCGATGCTCTACGCCACCGGCACCGGGACCGTCCCGCCGCGCACCGGCGCGCACCACGCGAGCATCGCGCCGTACGGGCCGTTCCGCTGCGGCGACGGGCAGAGCGTGCACCTGGCGGTGCAGAACGACGGCCAGTGGCGGCGGCTGTGCGCGGTCACCGGTCAGCCGGAGCTGGCCGAGGACCCGCGCTTCACCACGGTGGCCGGCCGGGTGGCCGCCCGGCCCGAGCTGCACGCGGAGCTGCAACCCGCCTTCGACCGCACCAGCGCCGCCGAGCTGCTGGCCGCCCTGGACGACGCCGACGTGCCCGCCGCCCGCACCCGCACCGTGCTGGACCTCGCCGAGCATCCCCAACTGGAAGTTCGGGACCGCTGGGCGGAAGTGCCGGTTCCGGACAACGGCACGGTCCGGATGCTCCGCCCGCCGGTGGACGACTCCGGCTCGGCCTGGACCCCGGTCGCGGTCCCTGACCTGGGCGAACACAACGATCTGGTGCTGAACTGGCTCGGCTATCACCCGGAAGAGATCAACAACCTCCGGCAGACCGGGGTTATCTAGTCACATTCAGTGACAGTGTGTCCTGAATCACCCCCACCTGTGGCGAACCAATCGGTCAAAGATGACGTCTGCCATGTAACACAAACGGAGCAGTCAACGGTTTCTCTCTGTGAGGGGGTGTGCAGGGGATGCACGAACGTCAAGGCAGGGGGCTCGTCTCCCGGCGCACGGTGCTGTGGGGAGCACTGGCCGGGGCTGCCGCGGTCGCCGGAGTCGGCGCCACGCTGAGTCACCAAGATCAGCTGGGTCAGGTCGACCCGAGTGTGCTGCGCACGCTGGGCACCGCCGGTTCGGCGGGCACCACCAAGCCGGGCAGCAACGGCACGGTGCGGGTGGAGCGGGTCTTCTCCCCGCACCGCAACCGCGAGGTCGACCTGGTGACCATCTCGCCGCAGGCCGACCGGACCGGGCTGCCGGTGTGCCTGCTGCTGCACGGCCGCTTCGGCACCGCCCGCAACGCCGCACCGGCCGCGCTGCCCTCCGCACTGGCGAGCGCGGTGGCCAGGGGCACGGTGCCGCCGTTCGCCTTCGTCGCGGTCGACGGCGGCGGCAACAACTACTGGCACGCCCAGCCCGGCGACAACCCGATGGCCATGCTGCTGGAGGACCTGCCCCGCTGGCTGGCCGAACGCGGCCTCGGCGGCGACGGCCACCCGTTCGCGGTGGCCGGTATCTCCATGGGCGGCTTCGGCTCGCTGCTCTACACCCGCCGCCGCCAGGAGCGCGGCCGCCCGGTGCGCGCGGCCGCGGCCATCTCCCCCGCGCTGATCACCAACTGGGCGGAGATGAACAAGCGCAAGGCGTTCCGGGACAGCGTCGAGTGGGAGTCGATGAACCCGTTGCGGCACATCGACAAGCTCGGCTCGGCCAGGGTCGGCCTGTGGTGCGGCACCGAGGACAGCTTCATCGAGGGCACCCGCCAGTTCATCCGCCAGGCCCGGCCGCTGGTCGGCGCCACCGGTCCGGGCCGCCACGACGGCAGCTACTTCGACCGGGTCAGCCCGGACATGATCCGCTTCATCGGCCGCCACCTGCCCCCGGTCTGACCTGCTGAGCCCGCTGGTAGAGCGCCCGCGCCTGGTCGCCGAGGTAGGGGCTGTAGTTGTGCAGGACCTCGTCGCCGCCGAACTGGAAGCCGCCGACCAGGCCGACGACCTCACCGCGCGCGGTGAGCCACGGCCCGCCGCTGGTTCCGGTCAGGTAGCCGCGGCAGTCGAACCCGCGCTGGGTCCTGCTGAACTCGGCGGTCCAGTTCCGGCAGGTCACCGGCCGCTCCTCGCGCACCGGATAGCCGAGCACCTCGACCACCTGCTCCCGCCGCGAGTCCAGCAGCAGCCGCTGCGCGCCGGTCCGGTCCTCGATGCCCTCGTCGACGACCAGCACGGCCACGTCGTGGTCCGGATCGGCCCGCTCCCGCCACTGCGGGCTGACCACCACCTCGCGCACCGGCCAGGTGCCGTGGGGCCGCAGGCCGTCCCGGTAGCCGGGCACGAAGGCCACCCGCTGGCGCGGCGGCCCGGTCTCGTTCTCGAACATGCAGTGCGCGGCGGTGAGCAGCAGGTTCCGGTGCCTGCTGGCGATCACCGTCGCGGTGCAGAAGTGCGGCCCGGCCCCGCTGTCCAGGAACAGCGCGCCGACAGTGGGCCGCCCGTCGCCGGCCACCGCGGCCGGCGGTTTGGGCGGCCGGGGCGGATAGCCGTGATCACCACCCGCCGTGCCCACGCTGGCAGGCACCACGAGCAACGCCAGCACCGCCCCGGCCAGCGGCCACCGCACCAGCCCGCCCCGCGGCCCCGGCCCGCCCAAGCCGCCCCGCCGCCCCGGCCCGCCCGAACCGCCCCGCCGCGTCATCCCGCGCGCACCGCCTTCGCCGCGTCAACCAGTCCGTACCCGTAGAAACTCGTCCGCCCCTGCCCATCCATCGTGCACCGCGCGTCCCCTTCCGGACAGGCCATCGGCTGCACCCCGGTCCGCAGCAACAGCTCCGTCAGCCCCCTGGGCCCCACCTGGCCGTACTTGCTCGCCAGCAGCGCCAGCACCCCGGTCACCTTGGGCGCGGCCGCCGAGGTGCCGCCAAAGGACCCGTAACCGCCCTCTGGCGTGGTGGACAGCGGCATCGCCGGGCCCTCACCGGCCGGGGGCACCTGAGCCCGGTCACCACCGGGCGCGGTCACCCGCACCACCCCTGCGCCCCAGTCGCTGTAGCCGGACAGCTTGCGCTGGTAGCCGATCGCGGACACGGTGACCACCTCGGGCAGCTGGTTGGGCAGCATCCGGCAGTTCTTGTCGATGGTGTTGCCCGGCGGGCGCAGCGGGTCGGTCTTGGGATCGGTCAGGTCGGCGGCGAAGTTGCCCGCCGAGGACACGTGCAGCACCCCGCTGCGCGTCGCGTGCCGCACCGCCCTGGTGATCGCCTCGATGGCCACCTTCTCCCCTGCCCGGTCCGAGCACAGGAAGGCCCACGGCCCGCTGGACCAGCTGCCGTTGGTCAGGGTGAACCGGTGCCTGGCCGCCCACATGAACCCGCACACCACGCCCTCGGGGTCCATGTACCCGTCCGGCCGCATCAGCTGCACCGAGGCGATCCGCACCCCCGGCGCCACCCCGGTGATGCCCTTGCCGTCCGCGGCCGAGGCGATCACCCCGGCCACCCCGGTGCCGTGCCCGTGCTTGGGCCCCCAGGCCGCCGGGCCGGTGTCCGGCCTGCCGGTCTCGCAGCCCGCGGACAGCGCCGGGTCCAGCGCGTGCGCCAGTTCCGGGTGCCTGCCGTCCACCCCGGTGTCCAGCACGCCGACCACCACGTCCCGGCGGCCGGTGGTCACGGTGTGCGCCAGCTCAGTGCGCAGCATCCGCATGTCCCACTGCTCGCCGGTGCGGTCCGGCTCCCCGGCCGCGGCCAGCGCACTGGCCGCGGCGACCGGACCGCGGGCCTTGGCCGCGCTGAACGCCCGGTCCACCCCGATCCGCCCGTCGAACCCGGCGTCCGCACTGGTCACGGCCACACCGATCTCCGGGTAGTACTGCACGGGCGTGCCGCAGTGCGCGGTCAGCTGCCGCTGCACACTGGCGTTGGGCGTGTGCGGGGCGAACAGCACGGTGTAGGTGAAGTCCGGGGGCGCGCAGTCCGCGGGCGCGGCCAGGGCCGGGGTCCCCGGCACGAGCAGCGCCAGCGCGGTCAGGACGGGCACAGAGCGAAGGATCACCCGATCGTTCTACTACGAGCGCGCCCCCGCCGGGCTGTTCCCACCCAGGCTCGGCACCTGTCCCAGCGTCCAAGCCAGCACTTCCGGCCAAGCCCCGAACCCGGCGTCCTCGTTGAGGTGCTCCCCGCCAGGCACCAGGTCCAGCTCCACCCCGAGCCCCCTGGCCAGCCCCATCGCCTCCAGCCGGGAGCAGTACGGATCGCCCTGCCCCGCCACCAGCCGGGTGATGCTCGCCGCCCGCCGCAGCGCCCGCGAGTCCACCGGAGCCGGATGCAGCCCGCGCACCTCCGGATGCCGCCACCCCGGCCCCGGCGGCGCCACCAGCAGCACCCGGTGCGCCCGCCGGTCGCGCCCGTCCACCCCGGCCGCGTGGTGCAGCCACAGGTTCGCGCCCAGCCCGTGCGCGAGCACCACCAGGTCAGCCGAGGGCGGCGCGGCGGCCAGGCTCGCCCGCAGCACCGGCAGCCACTCGCCCAGCTCCGCCCCCGGCAGCTCCGGCGCGTCCACGGCCACTCCCAGCCCGCGCAGCTGCCCGGCGAGCCAGCTCAGCCAGTGCCCACGCCCAGCACCCCGCCACCCGGGCAGTAGGACCACATGCAGCGCTCGCATGATCCACAAATACCGCGCGAAGCCCCCTGCCGGGCTGTCTCGACGAGCAAGACAACCTGATCAGGGGGCTTCGTGAAGAGTGTGCTTCCGCTCAGGCCGACTTGTCTCGGCGCTCGCGGCGGCTGGGCTGGCGGGAGACGATCGTCGGGTTCACGTTCTCCCGGACGGTCTGCTCGGTGATGACCACCTTGGCCACGTCGGTGCGGCTGGGGATGTCGTACATCACCGGCAGCAGCACCTCCTCCATGATCGCGCGCAGCCCACGGGCGCCGGTGCCACGCAGCACCGACTGGTCGGCGATGGCCTCCAGCGCGGTCTTGGTGAACTCCAGCTCCACGCCGTCCATCTCGAACAGCTTCTGGTACTGCTTGACCAGCGCGTTCTTCGGCTCGGAGAGGATCTTGACCAGGCTCGGCTTGTCCAGGTTCATCACGCTGGCCACGATCGGCAGCCGGCCGATGAACTCCGGGATCAGCCCGAACTTGATCAGGTCCTCCGGCATGACCTCGCCGAAGACGTCAGTGGTCTCGATCTCGGCCTTGGACCGGATCTCGGCGCCGAAGCCGACCCCGCGCTTGCCGGTCCGCTCGTGCACGATCTTCTCCAGGCCCGCGAAGGCCCCGGCCACGATGAACAGCACGTTCGTGGTGTCGATCTGGATGAACTCCTGGTGCGGGTGCTTGCGCCCGCCCTGCGGCGGTACGCTCGCGGTGGTGCCCTCCAGGATCTTCAGTAGCGCCTGCTGCACGCCCTCGCCGGAGACGTCCCTGGTGATCGAGGGGTTCTCGCTCTTGCGAGCGATCTTGTCCACCTCGTCGATGTAGATGATGCCGGTCTCGGCCCGCTTGACGTCGTAGTCCGCGGCCTGGATCAGCTTCAGGAGAATATTCTCGACGTCCTCGCCGACGTACCCGGCCTCGGTCAGCGCGGTGGCGTCCGCGATGGCGAACGGCACGTTCAGCAGCTTCGCCAGGGTCTGCGCGAGGTAGGTCTTGCCGCACCCGGTGGGACCGAGCATCAGGATGTTGGACTTGGCGATCTCGATGCCGTCGTCCCGGCCATCCCGGCCCCGGTCACCAGCCTGAATGCGCTTGTAGTGGTTGTAGACCGCCACCGACAGCGTGCGCTTGGCCTCGTCCTGCCCGATCACGTACTGATCGAGGAACTCGTGGATCTCCAGCGGTTTGGGCAGCTCGTCAAGCTTGACGTCGCCCGCTTCCGCCAGTTCCTCCTCGATGATCTCGTTGCAGAGGTCGATGCACTCATCGCAGATGTACACGCCGGGGCCGGCGATGAGCTTCTTGACCTGCTTCTGGCTCTTGCCGCAGAAAGAGCACTTGAGCAGGTCTCCGCCGTCACCGATACGTGCCATGGCCGCTGACCTCTGTCCCCTCTGGCGCGCCCTGCCGACGCGCCTGGCCGTGTTCGCTGTTGACGGTACCCGCACTACCCCGGCAAGCGGGAGGTCGACAAGCTCTCTGAAGCATCCAGACCTGTCACTGAATACTTCCGAGTGCCCCAGCCTCCCCCGAGCACGCCGAGCACCGCCAGTCCTAGCGGGTGCTCGGCGTGTCGCGGATCACGGGTACCGCTTGGCTCCTTGTCAGGACTGGGCCGCGGACAGCTTCCGGTACGGCAGCACGGTGTCCACGATGCCGTATTCCTTCGCCTCTTCCGCGGTCAGGATCTTGTCGCGGTCGATGTCCTGGCGGACCTGCTCCGGCGTCTTGTCAGTGTGCCGGGCCAGCGTGGACTCCAGCTGGCGGCGGATCCGCTCGATCTCCCGCGCCTGGATCTCCAGGTCCGACACCTGACCGTACACGCCCTCGGTGGAGGGCTGGTGGATCATGATCCGGGCGTTCGGCAGCGCGCCGCGCTTACCTGGAGTGCCCGCCGCCAGCAGCACCGCCGCCGCCGAGGCCGCCTGGCCGAGGCAGAAGGTGGCGATGTCCGGCCGGACGTACTGCATGGTGTCGTAGATGGCCATCAGCGAGGTGAAGGACCCGCCGGGCGAGTTGATGTACATGGTGATGTCGCGGTCCGGGTCGTCGGACTCCAGGAACAGCAACTGGGCCATGACGTCGTTCGCCGAGGCGTCGTCGATCTGCACCCCGAGGAAGATGACCCGCTCCTCGAAGAGCTTGTTGTAGGGGTTGGACTCCTTGACCCCGTAGCTGGTGCGTTCCACGAAGGACGGCAGCACGTAACGGGACTGAGGGCGGTAAAGCTCGCTCATCTTGAGTTACTCCTCGTACTCGTGCTGGCGCTCAGCCGCGCGGCAGCTGGCTGGCGGAGCTGGCCACGTGGTCGATGAAGCCGTACTCCTTGGCCTCCTCCGCGGTGAACCAGCGGTCGCGGTCGGAGTCGGCGATGATCTTCTCGACCGGCTGTCCGGTCTGCGTGGCGATCAGCTCGGCCATCTCGCGCTTGTGCTTGATCAGCATCTCGGCCTGGATCGCGATGTCCGCGGCGGTGCCGCCCAGACCGGCCGAGGGCTGGTGCATCATGATCCGCGCGTGCGGCAGCGCGGAGCGCTTGCCCCTGGCGCCCGCGGAGAGCAGGAACTGACCCATCGAGGCGGCCAGGCCCATGGCCACGGTGGCCACGTCGGGCCTGATCAGCTCCATGGTGTCGTAGATGGCCATGCCCGCGGTGACCGAGCCGCCGGGGGAGTTGATGTAGAGGTAGATGTCCCGCTCGTCGTCCTCGGCCGCGAGCAGCAGCAGCTGAGCGCAGATCTGGTTCGCGATGGTCTCCTCGACCTGGGAGCCCAGGACGATGATGCGCTCACGGAGCAGCCGCTCGTACACCGAGTCGTTGAGGTTCAGCCCTGCGCTGCCCGCGCGCATCTGGGGCGCCGGGACGGTCGGGTACTGCGTCACGTGTGCCTGCCTTTAGGTCTGGAGGATCTCTACAAACGACCCTAACGAACGCGGGCGGTGTCGTACTCCCGACACCGCCCGCGTTCGCTAACAGCGTGTTCCGGAATTAATTCGGCAACCCGCGTTGATGATCACTCAGCGGAGGCTTCGGCCTTCTCGGCCTCGTCCTTCTTGTTCACGTTGCCGAACAGCTCGTCCAGGTCGACCTTGTTGCCGGAGGCGTCGGTCACCGTGGCCTGGGCCACCACACCGGCCAGCGCCTTGCCGCGGCGCACGTCGGCGTAGATCGCGCCGAGCTGGCCGGACTGCTGGGCCCGCTGCACGTACTCGTCCGGGCTGATGCCGAAGCTCTGCGCCTGGTAGACGATGCGCTCGGTCAGCTCGTTGTCCGAGACGGTGGTCTGCTCGGCGTCGGCGATGGCGTCCAGCACCAGCTGGGTCTTGACCGTGCGCTCGGACTCGGCGCGGGTCTCCGCGTCGAACTCCTCGACGGTCTTGCCCTGGGTGGACAGCCACTCGGCGAAGCGGGCCTCGTCGTGCTCGAAGCGGTGCACCGCGTCGTGCTTGCGCACCTCGACCTCGGCGTCCACCGCGGCCTCGGGCATCGGCACCTCGGTGGCCTCAAGGAGGGCCTCCAGGACCTTGTCCCGAGCCTCCATGCCCTGCTGCATGGCCTTGACCCTGGCGAGCCGGGTCCGCAGGTCGTCCTTCAGCTCGTCCAGGGTGTCGAACTCGCTGGCCAGCTGGGCGAACTCGTCGTCCAGCTCGGGCAGCTGCCGCTCCTTGACGGTCTGCACGGTGACGTTGACCGAGGCCTCGCGGCCGGCGTGCTCACCGGCCACCAGGGTGGTGGTGAACGACTTGGTCTCCCCGGCCGACGCGCCCACCAGGGCCTCGTCGATGCCCTCGACGAGCTGGCCGGAGCCGATCTCGTAGGACAGGCCGTTGGTGCGGGCGTCCTCGACCTCGTTGCCGTCCACCGTGGCGGACAGGTCGACCGAGACGAAGTCGCCGGTCGCGGCCGGGCGCTCGACGCCGACCAGGCTGCCGAAGCGAGCGCGCAGCTCGTCCAGCTGGCTGGTCACGTCCTCCTCGGTGACCTCGACGTCCTCAACGGAGACCGTCAGCTCGCCGAAGGCGGGCACGGTGATCTCCGGACGGATGTCGACCTCGGCGGTGAACTCCAGGCTCTGCCCGTCCTCGATCTTGGTGACCTCGATCTCGGGGCGGCCCAGCGTCTTGACCTCGCCGGCGTTGACGGCTTCCAGGTACTTCGCCGGAATGGCCTCGTTGACGACCTCGTCCAGGACAACGCCACGGCCGAGGCGGTTCTCCAGCACCCGCGCGGGCGCCTTGCCCGGCCGGAAGCCGGGGATCCGAACCTGCTTGGCCAGCTTGCGGTATGCCCGGTCGAAGCTCGCCTTGAGCTCGTCGAACGGCACCTCGACGTTGATCCGGACGCGCGTCGGGCTCAGCTGCTCGACGGTGCTCTTCACGTATTCTCCTCGTGCGAACAAAAACAGGCGCGTGCCAACACCCGCACGCCAGCGGCGCCGGGTCCTCCGGCGAGTCTAAGCGCACCCGCCGAGTACTTCGGTCGCGGGTGCGCCAACGCCCCGTGAACTGGCCGCGCAGCGTGATCGAGCGCTGACCCCGCGTCGCCGGAACCGTTGTGCCCGACCCCCCGCTTGCCTACGCTCGGTTCCGGATCATCCCGCCGCCGGTCCGTTCAGGGAGAGGGCGAGTCGATGACGAGATCCCGTTGGCGGCAAGAACTTCCGGCGCTGCTCGCCGGGCTGCTCCTGGTGGCGGCGTGCGGCGGCCAACCAGACCAGTCCCCGAACGCGCACGGCGCGCACGGCGTCCCGACCAGCGCCGCAGGTGGCCCGCGCGCCGGTTCGGCCGCCCTCGGCGAGGCGATGCCCTCGATGACCGCGCTGATCGACTGGATGAAGCAGAAGACCGGCGCCTGCGCCGATGCCAAAACTGTCAGCAAGGCGGAGCTGCCCGGCTACCTCGGCGAGGTGCGCGCACTGCGGTACGAGCCGTTCATCGCCGAGTGGGCCACTTGCGCGGTGCCGGAACACGCCAAGATCGGCCTGGTGCTGCTCAAACCTGACAAGATCAAGTCCATGCAGGAGTTCTGGCTGCGCGGTCTGCGCGAGGGCGCCATCACGGAAAACCCGGACTTCGGCTTCGGCAACGGCTTCGCGGTCACCTCAGCCGAGTTCGGCTCGGAGAAGCTCGGCCTCCGCCACCTGTGGTGTAAACCGATGGCGGGCGTGCAAGCGGACACCTTCCCCGCCGACGCCGAAGGCTGCGTCTTCGCCGCCCTGCCCGGCCACCACTGAGCCCTGTCCCCCCATGCCGCCGCCCCTGCGCATCCTGATCGCCGACGACCATCCCCTGTTCCGCATCGGCCTGCGCGACCTGCTCCGCGGCGACGGCCACGAGATAGTCGGCCTGGCCGCCGACGGCTTCGAAGCGGTCCGCCTGGCCGCCGAGACAGCCCCCCACCTGGTCCTGATGGACCTGGCCATGCCGATCATGGACGGCTACGAGGCCACCACCAAGATCCTGGCCAGAGACCCCAGCATCAGGGTCGTGGTCCTCACCGTCTCCGAAGACCAAGAGGCCATCCTCAAGTCCATCAAGGCAGGCGCCACCGGCTACCTGCTCAAAGGCGCGGGCCCCACAGAACTCAGAGCAGCCATCGACCAGGCCTGCACCGGCGAACCCCTCACCGCCCCAGCCCCACCCCACGAGCTGACAGACCGAGAACACGAACTACTACGCCTACTGGCAAAACGCCTGGACACAGCCACAATCGCCGAACACTTGCTGGTCAGCCCCAAAACAGTCCGCAACACCATCAGCAGACTCCAGAACAAGCTGGGCCTACCAGACCGACACGCCCTGATCCGCTACGGCGTACAACTAGGCCTGGACGACTGACCACACACGCAACCAGGCTGGTTCAGCACCAACCGCACCGTGGGGGTCCGGGGGCTCGGCCCCCGGTGTGACCATGGAGCCGAGGTGGCCTGCGCGTTCCGCAGGCACACCTCGGCCCGAGGTGGAATCGGGATGACAGGATTTGAACCTGCGACCCTCCGCTCCCAAAGCGGATGCGCTACCAAGCTGCGCCACATCCCGGGGTACCGCGTGCAGACCATACCGTGCGACCCGCTACCCTTACACCGGAGCCCAGGCAACCGGGCTCCAACGCGGGCGTAGCTCAATGGTAGAGCCCTAGTCTTCCAAACTAGCTACGCGGGTTCGATTCCCGTCGCCCGCTCCACGCCGCACGCCCCGTGGTCGCGCTTTGCGCTTCCCCGGGGCGTTTCGCCATTTCAGCGGGGGCCGAGCCCCCGCGCCCCCACGCCGGCGGGCTTTGCCCCCGGACCCCCTTCTGGGCTCGCTTCGCGTCGCTACCTGACAGTGGTTAGGTTTGATGGTAGGTTACCTAACTGATGTCAGGTAACGGTGGACGTAAGCGTCTTAGTCCTGCTGAGCGGCGGGGGGTGATCCTTCGGGCTGCTGGTGGGGTGTTTGCGGCTCGGGGGTATGCGGGGGCCTCTATGCGGGAGGTGGCTGCGGCTTCGGGGGTTACTACGCCGGTGTTGTATGACCACTTCGCGGCCAAGGACGCGTTGTACCGGGCCGTGATTGAGGAGCATGCGGCTGGGCTGAACCTTGCTTGGGGGGCTCCGCCTGCCTCGTTGTCGCCAGAGGGGTTGGTGCGGCACACGTTGTCGCTGATCTTTGGGTGGATCGAGCGCAATGAGGTGGGGTGGCGGTTGTTGTTCGGCGAACCGCCCGCTGATCCGGCTGTCGCGCCTGCCCACCAGCGTGGTCAGGACGACGCGTCGGCGGCGCTGACCGCGCTGCTGCACCGGATTCCCCACCTCGACCTGCCGTCGGGACTGTCCCGCGACCAGGGCGCGACTGCCCTCGCCGAGGCGACCAAGTGGACGGTGAACGCGATGGCGTCCTGGTGGCTGCGGAATCCGGAGGTGACCCGGTCGCAGATCGAGGCGCTGACCGCGGACCTGATCTGGCGCGGACTGCACGGACTGACCACTACCGAGGGGAACCACGATGAGCACGACAACTGAGCGCTACCGCACCGCGGGCGAGGCCGGGGACCTGGCGGGAGTGCTGGCGACACTGGCCGAGGACGTAGTGCTGCACTCGCCGCTGACCACCCGGGTGCGGTTCGAGGGCAAGGCCGAGGTGCGCGCGGTGCTGACCGTGGCCCTGCGGGAGCTGAAGGGTCTGCGCTACCGGGCGGACGTGGGAGATTCGCGGACGCGGGTGTTGGTGCACACGGCGACCGTGGGCGGGCAGGAGCTGGAGGAGACGGCTCGGGTCGAGCTGAACGCGGAGGGGCTGATCTCCTCGATCACGCTGTCGGTGCGGCCACTGCCAGGGCTGACGGCGTTGATGGCGGCGTTCGCGGGACCGATCGCGCGCGAACTGGGCAAGCCGCGCTGGGTGGTACTGGCACTGACCATGGCCAGCAAGCCACTGGCGCTGCTGACCAGGGTCGGAGACCGGCAGCTAGTGCCACTGGCGACCCCGGACCGGCCTAGCTGATGGCACGGTTGCGGAAGTAGTTCCGGTGCCAAGCCAGGTATTCCACCTCGATGTTGTGCCCGGCGACCGTCACCAGCTTGCCCATTTCTTCGCCGGTGATCTCGTCAACGATTGTCAGGTCATCCTCAATAAGGACGGCACCGCGATCAAAGAGGGCGTGATGGTTCGGACACAGACAGAGGGTGTTCTCAGGTACGTCCGGGCCATCAAACGGGATACCCAGCGGCTTGATGTGTGCCGTCTCCGCATAATAAGAATTCGGCACTTCTAGCCGCAGGCTGCAGATCTGACATCTACTGTCATGCTTCTTCTTGACCCACTTGACCACCTTGATGGATCGATCGATCTTGTTGCTGAACTGCGGCTTACGCCCTGGCTTGACCGCACCAGCCGGCGCAGCCTTCTCCGCCTTGACTACCGCCTCAGCCAGCGGAACCTCGATACCAGAGAGGGCGTACTTGACCATCTTGTAGCGCCACACAAGGAAGCCGGACTTGCCCTTTTCGGACCAGTACGCCGCCACGCGATAGAGGCCGTCGTATCGATATCCCGACTCCGGAGAAAATCGAGGATCCCCCTTGTAGCCGCGAATAACCCGAACGGGCTCCCCTTGCTCATAGCTGATCGCCAATGCCTTGTTGCCAAGAGTTAGCGTCTGATCTGCAATTTGCTTCTTTTCCTCGTTGCCACCTTGACCTGTGTAGATGATGACGTCACCTAGGTCATCGTCATCCTCGTATCCACCATTGACGACGATGGACTGGGCGCATTCATTTTGCCTGCCGCAGATGCCAGCCTGGCGTTGGCGATGCACGTGGGCGTAGAAGGCCGCGTCCCGATCGACGAAGTGGGTACCTACCGGCGCCCAAGGCACCTCACCAAAGCGGTCGAAGGTGAGGTCGCCCAACTGCACGGCGGCCAGCAGTGCCTCGGGGTCTTCGCCGGGAAAGTAGCGGTCGATGATCTTGCCAGCGAAGGCGTTTCGCCGGCCGTGGTCTGTGGCCAGAGTGCGGTACACCGGCTCGGTCAGACCGCCAGAAGGCTTGTTGCGCGTCAGCCACCTTGCCACGCCGGAACTGTGCGCCGCTGGCACCGCCTCGCTGTGTCCGTCCAGCTCCCAGAACGCGGTGTGTGCTAGCGCAACAAAGGGATACTCCGGACTCGCCTTCGCGCCGGGGCGACCGAACTTATCGAGCAACTCGGTGAGCTCCGCTCGGACCGACTGCCACGGGGTCATCCGCGCCGCGCCGCGTGCTGCTCGGCCGGCCGCCCACAACAACAACAGCGGCTGATGGCGCGCAGGTTGTCCGGATGCGGTGTTGACCCGCAACCTGTCCAGCAGTCCAACAATGTCCAACCCCGCCACGGCCAGCCCTCCCTGCTGTCGCACGTGGCGAAGACACTACCGAGAAGTGCCGAGCAGAGCGGAAAAATTCAGCCCAAGCGGGAAAGAAGCGGATCAGGCGGCGGCTGGGGGCTTCTCGTAGCGGTCGACGTACTCCTGGCCCGACAGTTCCATGATCTGGTACATGATCTCGTCGGTCACCGAGCGCAGGATCGGCAGGGACTCGTTCATCCCGTCGTACCGGTTGAACTCCAGCGGCTTGCCGAAGTGGATGGTCACCGGGCGGATGCGGGGGATCTTCTTGCCGACGGGCTGGAGGCGGTCGGTGCCGATCAGGCCGACCGGGATGACCGGGGCGCCGCTGGTGAGGGCCAGGCGGGCGACGCCGACGTGGCCGCGGTGCAGCTGGCCGTCGCGGGAGCGGGTGCCCTCGGGGTAGATGCCGAAGGCGCCGCCTGCCTGCAGGACCTCCAGGGCGGTGTCCAGGGCCTGGCCGGCGGCTCGGCCCTTGCCGCGTTCGACCGGGATCTGGCCGAGGGCGGTGAAGACCCAGCGCATGATGGCGCCCTTGACGCCCTTGCCGGTGAAGTACTCGGCCTTGGCCAGGAAGGCGACCTGGCGGGGGACGACCAGGGGGAGCATCAGGCTGTCGGCGAAGGACAGGTGGTTCGCGGCCAGGATGAACGCGCCCTTCTTGGGCAGGTTGTCCAGCCCGATCACCGTGGGGCGCCACACCAACCGGACCAGCCGACCCAGTAGCCGCTTGAGCAACCTGTACAGCACCGAACCTCCTCGACACGCCTGCCCACTGAGCCTACGTCCTCAGGTGACAGGCGTTTGACGGCCCGGTGACGACTACGCGGCGGTGCGCAGGCGGTCGCGCACCGCCATCAGGGCGAAGCCGAGCAGGTTCTCCCCCGGCCACTGCGCCGGGTCACCCGCCCTCGGGTCGTCGGCGGCCAGGCCGATGCCCCAGACCGGGTCCAGCGGGCTGGCCTCGACCAGGACCCGGTCGCCGGTGGCGAGCAGGTAGGCGCCGAGGTCGGGGTGCTGGGTGAACTTGAGCAGGTTGCCCGCGACCACGATGTCGAACCGGCGGGCGGCCCAGGTCGCCGAGTCGAAGGAGCGGACCTGGCGGCCTAGGGTCTTGGCCTCGCCAGGGTTGTCGGCGGCCAGGATCTTGGCCGCGGTGTCCTGGTCCTCGAACAGCAGCGCCTTGTGGAACATCATGTAGTGCTCTGCGCTGCGCAGCAGCAGGCCGTCGTCGTCCAGCTCGACGGGCCACCACTGGCTCAGGCACCCCTGGCCGGCGCTCCCGTCGGGCTCGGGCCGGTGGCCCCAGAACAGCAGCAGCTCGGGCCGGTCCGGCCGGGCCAGCAGATCGGCCTTGGTCATGGCGGAGATCCTGCCACCGGTTCACGCCTCTGCCCCACAGACATCCGCCCCTGGCCGGGGCAGACTCCGCCTGGTGCAGCTGATCCGACACCTGGAGCGCCACCTCGGCCCGCCGGAACGCGAGTGGGACACCGACGACACCGGCGCTCCGATGCCGTTCCGGATCGCCCAGTTCGGCCCGGACCGGCCCTTCGGCGGGGTGCGCACGCACGCCACCATCGGCCTGTCCGCGCACCGGCTGGACCTGCCCGGCGGCTGGGTGTGGCAGGAGCTGGTCATGCACACCAGGGACGGGCAGCTGCAGGAGTTCGTGCCCGCGCTGCTGGACCAGGTCGGGGCCGAACTGCTCGGTTCCAGGCACGGGCTGGCGCGGGGGCAGGTGATCGGGCCGAGGGGGCAGATCTTCCCGGTCGGTGAGCTGACCGCGTTCTACGCGGCGTTACCGGTCTATCTGCCGGACGAGTTCCGGACGGTCACGGTGGGCGAGCGGCCGGTGCAGCTGACCTGGCTGATCCCGATCACCAGCAGCGAGGCCAAGTTCGCGCATCGTGTCGGCTGGGCACAGTTGGAGCAGGCATTCGAGAACGAGGACCCGGATCTGACCGATTTCCACCGGCGCGGCGTTTCGGCGGCTCGCCAGTTCGAATAGCGGGAATGGGGAAAGCCGCGCTGGTGTCCCGCTAACGAGGAGGAACACCAGCACGGCGTCCTGCTATCTAGCCACCTGTGGTGACGTCCACTCCTTCGAGCTAGCAGTTCTCGGGGATTTGTTCGGTTTTCCGTGCGGGTCGCGGGCCGCACAGGCCGTTAGTTAACCGGGAATTCCGGCGGCTGTCGCTTCCCGAACGAGTGAGACCTCAAACACTCCTCGTAGTCGGCCAATACCGACCGCGACGGTGACAAGCAGTGACATCGATCTTGCCACCATCTGGTCGCCACACCCTTCTCGGGTGATAGCTGAGAGTCACGAGTTATTCCACTGAACGGGTGGTCACGCGAAGCCCGGTCGGGCAGGGTGGCACCTCGCACGAGGCGGAAACTCACCTGGTTGGCGCAGCGCGATCAGGTGACGGCGGCGACCGCGGACCGGAGCGCGGCCACCGCGGCCGGGTCGCCCTCGACGGTCAGCTCGGCCGGGTCACCCTCGGTGGTCAACCCGGCCGCCCCGCCCCGGCCCCACAGCCACCGGTCCAGCGCATCCGCCGGGCCGCGCAGCACCGCGTCCGGCTCGGCGCCGTCGCAGAAGTCGACCACCACGGGGTTCAGTCCAACCGTCCACTCCCGGCCCGGAACCTCAAGCCGCACAACGTGTTCACCGCTGACGGCCGGGGGCTGGTGGGCGCCCAGCCACAGCGTGAGCACCTCGTCCACCCCGTCCGCGGCCAGCTCGGCGGGGACCGGGGTGACCGCGCCCAGCGCGGACTCCGCATCCACCCGGTGGATCACCGCCTCGTGCGCCATCCGCCGGAGCCAGAACCCCAGCGTGCGGTCCCACGGGCACCAGGTCGGGCACGGCCGGTCGGCCTGGCCGGGGTCGAGCAGCTCCAGCAGGGTGACCGAGGCGGTGGCGAAGGCGTCCGGCGCGGCCGCCGGGACCGGTCTCGGCGGATGTCTGCGGCCGGTCCGGATCCAGTCCGCGACCAGCCCGAACACCGAGGCCAGGTGCGCGGTGAGCGCGTCGGTCGTCCAGCCTGGACAGGCAGGCACCAGCGCGGACGGTCCGGCCGAGGTCACGGCGGCCTGGAACTCAGCCACCGCGGTGCTCAGTGCCGCGTGCAGTGCTTCGGGGCGCATCAGCCCACCCTGCCCAAATCCGTTCGCGCCCGTCCACAACCTGCGGTAGCAACACGGGCATGACCTCAACGCTGACGGTCCGCCCGCTCACCACCTCGACCCTGTCCGAGCACCTCGACATCTGCCGCACCGCCTTCTACGGCGAGCCCGACGACCCCGCCCGTGAGGCCCAGCTCCGGATGTGGGACCCGGCCCGCTTCCGGGGCGCCTTCGACGGCGCGGAGCTGATCGGCGGCGGCGGCATCTGGCCGAGGCGGATGACGCTGCCGGGCACCGGCGCGCACTCCTTCGCCGGGGTCACCATGGTCGCGGTCGCGCCTGGGCAGCGCAGGCGGGGCGCGCTCACCGGGGTGATGCGCTCGCTGCTGCACGACCTGCACGCCGAGGGCGGCGACCCGTTCGCCGCGCTGTGGGCCTCCGAGGGCGGCATCTACGGCCGGTACGGCTACGGCATCGCGGTGGAACGCCTGGAGATCGAGATCGACAAGGGCGCCCGGTTCCTGCCCACTGTGGACACCGGGACCGACCGGGTGCGCGAGGTGTCCAGGGAGGTCGCCGAACCGCTCATGCGCGAGCTGCACGCCAAGGTGGCCGCGCAGACGCCGGGCTGGCTGGAGCGGGACGCCGACGCCTGGCACTACCGGCTGCTCGACGGGACGCAGCAGCGCAACGGCCGCCAGGCCTTCCGGTTCGCGGTGCACCCCGAGGGCTACGCGCTGTTCCGGATGCACCAGCGCCAGGTGCTGGCGGTGGAGGTGCACGAACTGGTCACCACCGGCCCGGTCGGCTACGCCGCGCTCTGGCGGCACCTGCTCGACGCGGACCTGGCCGGCCTGGCCGACTACTGGTGCGCCCCGCTGGACGACCCGCTGCCGCACCTGCTGGCCGATCCGCGCGCGGCCAGGCTCGGGCGCCGCGACGCGCTGTGGGTGCGGCTGGTCGACGTGGACCGCGCGCTGCCGCTGCGGCGCTACGCCGGGCCGCTGGAGACCGTGCTGGAGCTGACCGACGAGTTCTGCCCGTGGAACGCTGGCCGCCGGCGGCTGCGGATCGGCGCGGACGGCCACGCCGAGGTGACGCGCACCGAGGACGAGCCGGAGCTGGCGCTGAGCACGACCGAGCTGGGCTCGGCCTTCCTCGGCGGGGTGCGGCTGACCGCGCTGGCGGCCGCGGGACGGGTGCGCGAGCTGCGGCCGGGCGCACTGGCCCCGCTGAGCCGGGCGTTCCTGACAGATCCGGCGCCGCACACCGTCGAGATCTTCTGAGTGCCCTGGCTCACCCGACGGTGGGGAACGGCCCGGGCGGGTAGCCCGTTGGAGAGGGTGACCGCGGGAGCCACCCGCGGCGCCCTGCTATCGGGAGGCACCCTTGAGTACGGCAATCGTGCTGTTGCTGCTCGCCGTGGTCATCGTTGGCGCGGTGCTGTACGCGTCCCGGCAGAAAGCCGCGCGGGCACAGCAGCAGCTCAACGACGAGAAGGCCGACGCGCGCCGCTGGATCGAGCGGCTGGGCGGCCAGGTGCTGAACCTGGTCGGCACCAACGAGGCGGCCCGGCAGGCGCTGGCCGACGCCTCCGGCAGCTACACCGCGGCGGGCTCGCAGATCGAGCAGGCCACCTCGGCGGCGCAGGCCCAGCTGGCCAAGCAGACCGCGATGGAGGGCCTGTACTACGTGCGGGCGGCCAGGGTCGCGATGGACATGGACCCCGGTCCCGCCCTGCCCGACCTCAACGGGCAGCGCAGCGCGGGCACGGTGTCGGAGGACCGCGAGGTCACCGTGGAGGGCCACCAGTACGCGGTGGCGCGCACGCCCAGCTCGCACACCCCGCACTACTTCCCCGGCGGCATGGTGGCCGGCAGGCCACTGCCGCAGGGCTGGTACAGCGAGCCGATCTGGAAGCCCGCCAGGGCCACCGGTTCCTGGGGCTCGGGCGCGGGCATGCTCTTCGGTGCGATGTTCGCCGGGATGGCGGGCGTGGCGATCGCCAGCATGGCCGGTGACCTCATCGGCGGCATCGGCGAGGGCCTCGGCGACATGGGCGACAGCCTGGCCGACGGTTTCGGCGACTTCGGCGGCATGGACTTCGGCGGTGGCGACGACTGGTGATCAGTCCGGCTGGCAGCCGGGGCACCAGTAGAGGTTCCTGCTGACCAGCTCCGCCATCGCCACCGGGGTCCCGCACAGCAGGCAGGGCAGTCCGGCGCGGCGGTAGACGTAGACCTCGCCGCCGTGCCGGTCCATCCGGGGCGGCCGGCCGGTCGCTTCGGGCAGGTGCTCGGGACGCACCGTGTCGATCCGGTTCGCCCGGACCCCGTAGTTCATCAGCTCGACCAGGTCGGCCCAGATCGCCTCCCACTCGGCGCGGGCGAGGTCGCGCCCCGCGCGCAGCGGCGGGATCTGGTGCCGGAACAGCACTTCGGCGCGGTAGACGTTGCCGACACCGGCGAGCACCGACTGGTCCATGAGCAGTGCGGCGATCGAGGTCCGTGACTTGCTGATCTTCGCCCAGGCGCGGTCCGGATCGGCGTCCGCGCGCAGCGGGTCCGGGCCGAGCCGGGCGCGCAGGGCATGCAGTCCTTGTTCCCCGAGCAGTCGGCAGGCGTTCGGGCCGCGCAGGTCGGTCCAGTGCTCCGGACCGACCAGGCGCATCCGCACCTGGCCCTGCGGCGGCTCCACCGGCAGCTCGCGCTCGCTGAAGCTGCCGTACAGCCCCAGGTGCACGTGCACGGTGACATCGCCGTAGTGGTGGAACAGGTGCTTGCCGTGCGCCTCGGCCGACTCGAACACCCGCCCGTCCACCACGGCCGCCTCGGTGGCGAACCGGCCCTGCGGACTGGACACCGCCACCCGGCGCCCGGCGAAGTGCCGGTGGTGCAGCTGGGCGAAGCGGTGCACGGTGTTGCCTTCCGGCACGATCACTCCTCGTCGGCTACTTCGGCCACCAGGCGATCACGGACTGGATCGCGTAAGCCAGCAGGCAGTAGCCACACACTACGAACCCGCGCAGCGCCGCCGAGGCCCGGTCCGCGGTCTCCCGGTGCTTCAGCCCCAGCCACACCCCGGCCACCGCCGCCACCAGCACCAGGACCACCGCGGCCAGCATCATCTGCAACCCCACGCCGAGCACGCAGTCCGGCTGCCCGCACGGCGGGTCGCCCGGCCCGGCCAGCCACGGCACCAGTGCCGCCTCGCCGAAGTAGAGGGCCAGCACGCCCAGGAGCGTGCCGAAGGTCGCGACCACCGGGGTGGCCAGCCAGGCAGATCGACTCACCCGGCTGGCTTACCCAACTCAGGCGCTCGGCAAAGCAGGCGGCTCGCCGGTGCGCTCGTACTCGCTGAGCAGACCGATCCGGCGGGCGTGCCGCGGCTCGGCGGAGAACTCGGCGGCCAGGAACGCCTCCACGATCGCGGTGGCCTCCTCCGTGCTGTGCATCCGCGCACCCACCCCGGCGACCAGGGCGTTGTTGTGCTGGCGGGACAGCTGGGCGGTCTGCACGCTCCAGGTCAGCGCGGCACGGCAGCCGGGGACCTTGTTCGCGGCGATCTGCTCGCCGTTGCCGGAGCCGCCGACCACCACGCCGAGGCTGCCCTCGTCGGCGACCACCCGGCGGGCGGCCTCGACGCAGAACGGCGGGTAGTCGTCCTCGGCGTCGTAGGTGTGGGGGCCGACGTCGACCACCTCGTGACCCTGCTCGGTCAGGTGGGCGACGAGGTGGTTCTTCAGCTCGAAGCCTGCGTGGTCGGAACCAAGGTAAACGCGCACGGGCACGCAGTCTGCCAGCTCCGATATTCGCCTGACCTGGGCGGTCGGCTTTGCGAGGCTGGTCACATGACGGTCTTCGGGCAGGACGGCTTCCGGGTGCGGCTGGAGTGGGGCGGCGAGGGCGTGGCGATGCTGGCGCCGCGGTGCGCGGTGCTGGTCGTGGTGGACGTGCTGGTGTTCACCACCACGGTGGACGTGGTGGTCGGCAGGGGCGCGCGGGTGCTGCCCTTCGCCAGCGCCGACGAGGGCGCGCAGCGGGCGGCGGAGGCGCGCGGCGCGGTGATCGCCGGGCTGGGCCTGCACACCAGCCCGACCGGCTCGGTGGCCACCAAGGAGAAGTGGTCGCTGCGGCCCTCCTCGCTGACCGGGGTGCCCGAGGGCACGCTGCTCGGCCTGTCCTCGCCCAACGGCGGCACGCTGTGCGCACGGGCGGCCGCGACCGGCGCCACCGTGCTGGCCGGGTGCCTGCGCAACGCGAGCGCGGTGGCGGCCAAGGCCCTGGAGCTGGCCGGGGACCGGCCGATCGGGATCATCGCCGGCGGCGAGCGCTGGCGGATCGACCCGGCCCGGCCGCTGCGGCCCTCGCTGGAGGACTACCTGGGCGCGGGGGCGATCGCGCACGGGTTGCGGCACGGGCGCTCCGGCGAGGCCGAGCTGGCCGCGACCGCGTTCGCCGCGGTGGCCGACCGGGTGCCGGAGCTGCTGGCAGACTCCGTGTCCGGACGGGAGCTCACCGAGGCCGGGCTGGCCGCGGACGTCGAGCTGGCCGGCGCGGTGGACAGCAGCACGGCGGCACCGGTACTGGTGGACGGGATCTTCGGCGCCTAGGGAAGGACGTGCGGTGGACGGTCGCTGGGTCGAGGTCGCCGAGGGTGTGCTGGTCCGCAGGCACACCGAGCTGGACCTCAACACCGGGCTGGTGCTCGGCGAACAGGGCTGCCTGGTGATCGACACCCGTGGGGACGGGGTGCAGGGCGCGGAGCTGGCCGCCGCGGTCCGCGAGGTCACCCCGCTGCCCTGGCGGGTGGTGCTCACGCACGCGCACTTCGACCACAGCTTCGGCGCCTCGGCCTTCGCACCCTGCGAGATCTGGGCGCACCAGCGCTGCGGTCCGGCGCTGGCGGCGGGCGCCGAGGCGGACAAGAAGGCCTGGAGCGAGTACTACCGCGAGCAGGGCCGCCCCGAGGTGGCCGAGGCGATCCTGGCCGCCGAGCCGGTGCCGCCGACCCACCCGGTGGCCGAGCGGACCGAGCTGGACCTGGGCGGGCGGGTCGTGGAGCTGTTGCCCACTGAGCACGGGCACACCGACCACGACCTGCTGGTCTGGCTGCCCGAGGTGTCGGTGGTCTTCACCGGCGACCTGGTCGAGCAGGGCGCGCCACCGGCGTTCAAGGGGTCCTGGCCGCTGGCCTGGCCGGCCGCGGTGGAGCAGGTGCTGGCGCTCAAGCCCTCGGTGGTGGTGCCGGGGCACGGTGAGCCGGTGGACCGGGCCTTCGTGCGGGAGCAGCTGGCCGAGCTGAGCCGGGTGGCCGAGCTGTGTGCCGAGGTCAGCGCGGGGCGGCTGGATCGCGCTGCGGCACTGCGTCGCTCCCCGTACCCTGAAGACTTCACCGCAGATGCACTCCAAAGTGTTACCAATCACTCTGGCCACGCCTAGCAGCACCGAATACTTGTGACACTGAGCCATTGGTCTGTTGCGTAAAGTCCGACAGCACCTACTCAATCGGGCGTCACCTCGCCTGGCTCGGTGAGCTGAACTATGCTCCGTGTGACAAGTGTCAAGTCAGCGTCGTAGGTGACTCCCTGTGATTGCCTGCCACGTGGCGAGGAGGTGCTCGTGCACCAAGAGCCGCAGCCGACCACGACTGCGCATCGGCCGGTGTACAACGGCTCCCCCGCTCTGCCCGAGCCCAGCCGTGAGCTGGCCGAAGTGCTGCAGAAGGGCCCGTTTTCCAGAGCCCTGCACCTCGCGATCGAGGCAAGCGGACTGAGCCTGGACCGGATCCAGTACCGGCTCGCCCAGCGTGGGGTGAAGGTCAGCCTGACCACGCTGAGCTACTGGCGACACGGGCGCAGCCGCCCGGAGCGCCCGGACTCGCTGCGCGGGGTGCACATCCTCGAAGAGGTGCTGCGCCTGCCGGCGAACTCACTGATGAGCCTGCTCGGCCCGCGCCGACCGCGCGGCCGCTGGCTCTCGCACACCCCTGGCAGCCTGGACACCGAGCGCCTGTGGGAGTCCCCCGACGGCCTGACCAAGCTGCTGGAGCGGCTGGAGGTGCCCTCCACCGCGCAGCTGACCCGGCTGAGCGTGCACGACACCTACCTGCTCGGCGCGGACCGCTCGGAGAAGAGCCTGCGGGTGCGGGAGGTGGTGCGCGCCGAGGTCGACAAGGTCTCCCGGCACTTCCTCTACTACCGGGGCGACGACCCGGACCGCCCGGCGCCGCTGATCACCTCGACCCGATACTGCCGGCTGGGCCGGGTGCGCTTCGACCCGGACAGCAACTTCATGGTGGCCGAGCTGGTGCTCGACCGGGTGCTCTCCGCGGGGGACACCACGATCATGGAGTTCGAGCTGGAGTGCCAGTCGACCACTCCCGCGCACTTCTACGACCGGCGTTTCCGGACCCCGGCCCGGGACTACGTGCTCCAGGTGCACTTCGACCCGGCGATGGTCCCGGCGCGCTGCTTCCGCTACCACCGCCAGCTGGCCAACGCGCCCGAGCAGGACGTGCAGGAGCTGTGGGTGGGCGCCTCCAACACCGCGCACTTCGTCTCGCTGGACGTCTCGCCCGGCATCTACGGCGTGCGCTGGGACTGGGACTAGCCGCTCAGGTCTTCTCCAGACAAACCGCGGGCCCGCATCCCATCGGATGCGGGCCCGCGGTGCGTCGTGAACGGATCAGATCGCGCTGACCCGATCCGCCTGAGGACCCTTGGGGCCCTGAACGACCTCGAACTCCACGGCCTGGTTCTCCTCCAGGGACCGGTAACCGGAGCCCTGGATGGCCGAGAAGTGCACGAACACGTCAGGTCCGCCGCCGTCCTGGGCGATGAAGCCAAAGCCCTTTTCCGCGTTGAACCACTTGACCTTGCCGGTTGCCATAAAACTCCTCGTCAATGCGAGCGGTACCACCAATGGCAGTGGTCCCGTCTCACCCCCGCGCCGCCCACAAGCAGGCCTCGTGGACAGAGCGAGCGGCCATGACGCTACAGGGTGATGCCGTCCGGAAACAGATGGGAGGCGACAGTCGGCTACGCCCAGTTCACTTCCAGGGCGTTCGCGCGCTTGTCTTCCACAGCCTCAAAACAGCCGCGAAACGGCACCGAGCAGGCACTCCGCCGCCCCAGTCGACCACCGGCGGCCGGAGCGGCTCAGCACTCGATGACGTTGACGGCCAGGCCGCCGCGCGCGGTCTCCTTGTACTTGACCTTCATGTCGGCGCCGGTCTCCCGCATGGTCTTGATCGCCTTGTCCAGCGAGACGAAGTGCGTGCCGTCGCCACGCAGCGCCATCCGGGAGGCGGTGATGGCCTTGATCGAGGCGACCGCGTTGCGCTCGATGCACGGGATCTGCACCAGGCCGCCGATCGGGTCGCAGGTCAGGCCCAGGTTGTGCTCCAGGGCGATCTCCGCGGCGTTCTCCACCTGCTCCGGGGTGCCGCCCAGCACCTCGGTGAGGCCCGCGGCGGCCATCGAACAGGCCGAGCCGACCTCGCCCTGGCAGCCGACCTCGGCGCCGGAGATAGAGGCGTTCTCCTTGAACAGCTGGCCGATCGCGCCCGCGGTCAGCAGGAAACGGACCACGCCGTCGTCGTTGGCGCCCGGCACGAACCGGGCGTAGTAGTGCAGCACCGCGGGCACGATCCCGGCCGCGCCGTTGGTGGGCGCGGTGACCACCCGGCCGCCAGCCGCGTTCTCCTCGTTGACCGCCAGCGCGAACAGGGTCACCCAGTCCATCACCCGCAGCGGGTCGGTGGTGTAGTGCTCGTTGGACAGGGTCTGGAACAGCCCGGCCGCGCGGCGCTGCACCTTCAGCCCGCCGGGCAGGGTGCCCTCGCGCGCGCAGCCGCTGCGCACGCAGTCCTGGATGACCTGCCAGATGTGCAGCAGGCCGTCCCGCACCTCGGCCTCGGTGCGCCAGGACAGCTCGTTGGCCAGCATCACGCCGCTGATCGGCAGGCCGGTCTCGATGGTGCGCTCCAGCAGTTCCACGCCGTTGCGGAACGGGTGCCGGACCGGGGTGTCGTCGACCTTGATCCGGTCGGCGCCGGCGGCGGTCTCGTCCACCACAAAACCGCCGCCGACCGAGTAGTAGGTCCGGCTGCGCAGCTCCTGCCCCGAGGCGTCCAGCGCGGCGAAGGTCATGCCGTTGGGGTGGTAGGGCAACGACTTGCGCCGGTGCATGACCAGGTCGGTCCGCTCCTCGAAGGCAATCTCGTGGCTGCCCAGCAGCCGGAGCCTGCGCTGCTCGCGGATGGCGGCCACCCTCGGCTCGACCGAGGAGGTGTCCACCGTCTCCGGGTCCGCGCCCTCCAGGCCGAGCAGCACGGCCTTGTCGCTGCCGTGCCCGTGGCCGGTGGCGCCCAGCGAGCCGAACAGCTCCGAGCGCACGGTCACCGTGTCGGCCAGCAGCCCATCCGCCTTCAGGCCGTTGGCGAACGTGCATGCGGCCCGCATCGGCCCCACGGTGTGGGAGCTCGACGGCCCGATACCGATCTTGAACAGCTCAAAGACGCTAATCGCCAACTCGTCCACGCTCCGTTGAGTGGGGAGGGGGCGGCGGCCCCATCCGGTCACCTACGAGTGTGACACGAGCGGATGAGTGGTCCGGTTAACGCTGGATGGCCTTCAATTCGGTGAACTCCTCCAGTCCGTGCAGTCCCATCTCCCTGCCGTTGCCGGACTGCTTGTAGCCGCCGAAGGGCGCCACCGGGTTGAACGCGCCGCCGTTGATGTCCACCTGCCCGGTGCGCATCCGCCTGGCCACGGCCAGCGCGCGGTCGGCGTCGGCGGAGTAGACCGAACCGGCGAGGCCGTAGATGGAGTCGTTGGCGATGGCCACCGCGTCGTCCTCGTCGGTGTAGGGCAGCACCGCCAGCACCGGCCCGAAGATCTCCTCCTGGGCGATGACCATGTCGTTGCGCACGTTGGCGAACACGGTCGGCTGGACGTAGTAGCCGACCGGGGTGTGCGCCGGGGTCTCCGCGCCGCCCACGGCCAGCGTGGCGCCCTCGGCGATGCCCTGCCGGATGTAGCCCTGGACCCGCTCCTGCTGGGCCTTGGTGACCATCGGGCCGATCCTGGTGGCCGGGTCGGTCGGGTCGCCCGGCACGTACTTGGCCGCGGCTTCGGCGAGCAGCCCCACGAACTCGTCATGCAGCCGCGCCGGAATCAGCGCCCTGGTGCGCGCGGTGCAGGTCTGCCCGCTGTTGATGAAGCAGTGCGCGATGGCCTGCTTCGCCGCACCGGCCAGGTCCGCGTCGTCCAGGATGATGTTGGCGGACTTGCCGCCCAGCTCGAGTGAGACCCGTTTCACAGTCTCGGCCCCGACCGCGGAGATCCGCCGCCCGGCCGCGGTCGAGCCGGTGAAGGAGATCATGTCCACCAGCGGGTGCGCGACGATCGCCTCCCCCACCGTCGGCCCGTACCCGTGCACCAGGTGGAAAACCCCGTCCGGCACACCGGCCTCGCGCACGATCTCGGCGAAGACCTCCGCGGTGAGCGGAGTCACCTCACTCGGCTTGAGCACCACGGTGCACCCGGCGACCAGCGCGGGCACCACCTTCGCCACGACCTGGTGCAGCGGGTAGTTCCACGGCGTGATCGCGCCCACCACGCCGATCGGCTCGCGCAGCACCAGCGAGTTGCCGATCTCCTCGCTGAAGTCGTAACCCTTGTCGATCAGTTCCACGATCCCGGTCGCCACCGACACCGGCAAGCTGGCCTGCACCCTGGTAGAGAAGCTGATCGGCGACCCCATCTCCGCGGTGATCAGCTTCGCCAGCTCGTCCCGCCGCGCGGCCACTCCCGCGGAGATCCGGCGCCCGAGCTCGGCCCGCTCGGCCAGCGGGGTCGCCGCCCAGGCGGGGAAGGCCGCGTGGGCCGCGCGCACGGCGGCGTCGACGTCGGCGGCGGTGCCGGCCGGGACGGAGCCGATGACCTGTTCGGTGGCTGGGTTGATCACTTCGATGAGTTCGTTCGCCATGGGGTCAGGGTGTCATGGAGCGGGGCAGGGGCTGGGGGCACTGGGTGTCCACAAAGGACTGGCAGAGGTGGGGTTGGGCGCGGTTTGGGGGTGGTTGGGCTGGGTGGCCAGGTTCGGCCAGGTGGCGGCTCGGTGCGGGTGCGCCTGGCGGGATCGGCAAGACGACCGGTCACATTGAGGCCTGGCGGGGTGGGCGACGGCGGCGGCAGCAGCGGCGGCTTTAAGACGACCGGTCATATTCAGCTCGCGTTCAAGACGACCGGTCATATTCATCGAGGGAGGCGTCCGGATCACCGGCCAGGACCAGACAGCCCAGGACCAGCCCGCCAGGACCAGACAGGACTGAATATGACCGGTCGTCTTGAAGCCAGCCATCACGCCGCCGCCCGGACCCGCTCGGACCCGCTCGGACCCCAACCCCAACCCCAGCCCCGGCTCCGGCTCCGGCCCGCCCCCGCCCCAACCTCGGCCCGGCCCCGGCCCCGGCCCCGGCCCCGGCCCCGGCCCCAACCTCGACCGGCCCCGGCCCCGGCCCTGGCCCTGGCCCAGCCGCAAACGCGAAGGACCGCCCTCCGGCAACGCGCCAGAAAGCGGTCCCCCGCTCAGCCTCAGGAAAAGTCCGGGTCCTCGGTCCGAGTCCGCTTCAGCTCGAAGAAGTGCGGATACCCAGCCAGCAGCCGAGCCCCGTCGAACACCTTCCCCGCGTCCTCGCCCCTCGGGATCTTCGACAGCACCGGCCCGAAGAACGCGACCCCGTCCACGTGGATGGTCGGCGTGCCGACCTCCATGCCCACCGGGTCCATGCCGGCGTGGTGGCTGGCCTTCAGCGCCTCGTCGTGGTCGGTCGAGTGGGCCGCCTCGGCGAGCTCCGCGGGCAGGCCCAGCTCGGCCAGGGCTTCCTTGATCACGCCGGTCAGGTCGTCGCCGCGGCCCTCGTTGTGGATGCGGGTGCCCAGCGCGGTGTACAGCGGGCGGAGGATGTCCTCGCCGTGGGACTTGGCGGCGGCGATGGCCACCCGGACCGGGCCCCAGCCCTTGTCCAACAGCTCCTGGTACTCCGGGGGCAGGTCGCGGCCGGCGTTCAGCACGGACAGGCTCATCACCCGGAAGTGCAAGTCGATGTCGCGGACCTGCTCGACCTCCAGGATCCACCGCGAGCTGATCCACGCCCACGGGCAGAGCGGGTCGAAGTAGAAGTCGACGCGCGGGGTCTCAGCGCTCATGACGCCTCTTTCGGTTTATGGCTGTTGACGAGCCTCGGGCAGCACGTCCTGCCTGCTACCAACCTCGCGCGGGGGCGAACTCTTCCCGGGAGCGGGAAACCGTTTCGACGTTCGTGGTTTGATGCCTGACGTCGTGCATCCCCGATAGCAAGAACACGAGGTGACCCGTGGCCGCACCGAACCTCACGGTCGAGCAGGCACAGCAGCGTGCCGCCCTCCTGGAGGTGGAGTCCTACGCGATCGAGCTGGACCTCACCGACGGAGCGGGCGGGCCGGGCGAGAACACGTTCCGCTCGACCAGCACGGTGCGGTTCGCCAGCCGTGAGACCGGCGCCCAGACCTTCGTCGACCTGGTGGCCGCCGGGGTGCGCAGGGCCGTGCTCAACGGCGTCGAGCTGGACGTCTCCGCCTTCCGCGAGGAGGACGGGATCACGCTGCCGAACCTGGCCGAGCGCAACGAGCTCGTCATCGAGGCCGACTGCCGGTTCATGAACACCGGTGAGGGCGTGCACCGCTTCGTCGACCCGGTGGACGACGGGGTGTACCTCTACACCCAGTTCGAGACCGCGGACGCCAAGCGCATGTTCGCCTGCTTCGACCAGCCGGACCTCAAGTCGGTCTACCAGCTCACCGTGCTGGCCCCCGCCGGCTGGAAGGTGCTGTCCAACAGCGCCACCGCGTCGACCGAGCAGGTCGACAGTGCCGTGCGGCACGTGTTCGAGACCACCAAGCCGATGTCGACCTACCTGGTCGCGCTGGTCGCCGGTCCGTACGCGGAGTGGCGCGACGCGTACACCGACAGCGAGGGTGAGATCCCGCTCGGGCTGTACGTGCGCGCCTCGCTGGCCGAGTTCGCCGACCACGAGCGGCTGTTCACCGAGACCAAGCAGGGCTTCGAGTTCTTCAACAACGCCTTCGGGGTGCGCTACCCGTTCGGCAAGTACGACCAGTGCTTCGTGCCGGAGTTCAACGCGGGCGCGATGGAGAACGCGGGCTGCGTGACCTTCCGCGAGGAGTACATCTTCCGCTCCAGGGTCACCCGCTACGACTACGAGCGCCGGTGCGAGACGCTGCTGCACGAGATGGCGCACATGTGGTTCGGCGACCTGGTCACCATGCGCTGGTGGGACGACCTGTGGCTGAACGAGTCCTTCGCCACCTGGGCCAGTGTGCTCGCGCAGGCCTCGGCCACCGAGTACAAGCACGCCTGGACCTCCTTCGCCAACATCGAGAAGTCCTGGGCCTACCGCCAGGACCAGCTGCCCTCCACCCACCCGGTCGCCTGCGAGATGCCCGACCTGGAGGCCGTGGAGGTCAACTTCGACGGCATCACCTACGCCAAGGGCGCCAGCGTGCTCAAGCAGCTGGTGGCCTACGTGGGCCTGGACAACTTCCTGGCCGGGCTGCGGGTGTACTTCGACAAGCACGCCTGGGACAACGCCACCCTGGCCGACCTGCTGGTCGCGCTGGAGCAGGCCTCCGGCCGGGACCTGTCCTGGTGGAGCGCGCAGTGGCTGCAGACCACCGGGCTGAACTCGCTGCGCGCCCGGTTCGAGGTGGGCGCCGACGGCAGGTTCACCAGGTTCGCGGTGCTGCAGGGCGGCGCCCGGCCCGGCGCCGGTGAGCTGCGCACGCACCGGCTGGCCATCGGCATCTACGACGAGGACGCCGACGGCAAGCTGTCGCGGGTGCACCGGGTCGAGGTGGACGTGGACGGCGAGCGCACCGACGTGCCCGAGCTGGTCGGCGTGCACCGCGGCAAGCTGGTGCTGGTCAACGACGACGACCTCACCTACTGCACGATGCGGCTGGACCCGGACTCGCTGGTCACCCTGATCGACCGGATCGCGCACATCACCGAGCCGCTGCCGCGCACGCTGTGCTGGTCGGCGGCCTGGGAGATGACCCGCGAGGCCGAGCTGAAGGCCCGCGACTTCGTCACCCTGGTGCTCGGCGGCGTGCACGCCGAGACCGAGGTCGGCGTGGTGCAGCGGCTGCTCGCGCAGGCCCAGACCGCGCTGTCCTCCTACGCCGACCCGGCGTGGCGGCCGGAGGGCTGGTCCCGCTTCTCCACCCGCATCCTGGACCTGGCGACCACCGCGGAGCCGGGCTCGGACCACCAGCTGGCCTTCGCCAACGCGCTGACCTCCTCGGTGCTCGGCGAGGTCGAGCTGGCCGTGCTGCAGGGCTGGTACGACGGCACCAACGTGCTGGACGGCCTGACCGTGGACGCGGACCTGCGCTGGCGGATCCTGCGTGCCCTGGTGGCACACGCCCGCGCCGACGAGACCGACATCGCGGCCGAGCTGGCGCGGGACGCCACCGCGACCGGCAAGCGGCAGGCGGAGCTGGCCACCGCGCTGATCCCGACCGAGGAGAACAAGGCGGAGACCTGGCGCCGGGCCGTGCACGACGACGAGCTGTCCAACTCCACCAACGAGTCGCTGATCAACGGCTTCTCCCACCCCGGGCAGAAGGAGCTGCTGGCCGGCTACACCGGCCGCTACTTCGCCGAGGTGTCCGAGGT
Organism: Crossiella sp. NPDC003009; assembly: GCF_053591555.1. Classification (NCBI taxonomy): domain Bacteria; kingdom Bacillati; phylum Actinomycetota; class Actinomycetes; order Pseudonocardiales; family Pseudonocardiaceae; genus Crossiella; species Crossiella sp. NPDC003009. The sequence goes on from NZ_JBSFUA010000052.1 coordinate 54,203, forward strand.
GTGGCAGCGCCGCGGCAGCGACCGGGCGATGCCGGTGGTGGTCGGACTGTTCCCGTCCTGGGCGGTGGAGGAGGCCACGGTCAAGGCCGCGGACGCCTGGATCGCCTCCGGCGAGCACCCGCCGGCCCTGCTCCGCCTGGTGAACGAGGGCCGCGCGGGCATCGTGCGGGCGCTGGCCGCCCGTGAGTTCGACCGCTCCTGACGCCTGAACGCCAAAAGCGGCGGCGCGCGCGAGCATACCGTGGGGTAGCCCCCCCGGTCG
>NZ_JBSFUA010000053.1:0-52335 GCF_053591555.1 Crossiella sp. NPDC003009
GCCGAGCCGGGCCGGGCCGGGGCGGGCCGGGGCGGGCCGGGCTGCGCCGGGGTGGACTGAGCCGGGGTGGGAGCGGGGCGGGGCGGAGGTGCTGGCGGGAGCGGGGGCGGGGCTGGAGTCTGACGGGGTGGGGGTGGCCGGGGGGGTGCGAGTGGCCGGAGGTGGGGGGCGCGGCGGGGCGCGGGGGTGGGGTGGATATGGCTCGGCCCCGCACCCTGTGGGGGGTGCGGGGCCGAGGGGTTAGCTTGCTAGCTCGCTAGCGGCCTGGGATCAGGCGCCGCCGGAGAGCTTTTCGCGGAGGGCGGCCAGCTGCTCGTCGCTGGCCAGGGTGCCGCTGCTGTCGCTGCCGGAGCTGTAGTTGCCGCCGCCGGTGCTGGCGGGGGCGCCACCCTCGCCGGTGGTGCCAGCGGCCGCGGCCTCGGCGTCGGCCTCGGAGGCCTTGACAACCTGCTTGATGTGGGCGTCGTAGCGGGCACGCGCCTCGGCGTACTGCTTCTCCCACTCCTCGCGCTGCTTGTCGAAGCCCTCGAGCCAGTCCTGGGTCTCCGGGTCGAAGCCTTCGGGGTAGATGTAGTTGCCCTCGGCGTCGTACTCGGCGGCCATGCCGTACTGGGTCGGGTCGAACTCGGAGTCCGCGGTGAAGCCCTCGTTCGCCTGCTTCAGGGACAGCGAGATCCGGCGGCGGTCCAGGTCGATGTCGATGACCTTGACCATGACGTCGTCGCCGACCTGGACGACCTGCTCCGGGATCTCCACGTGGCGCTCGGCCAGCTCGGAGATGTGGACCAGGCCCTCGATGCCCTCGTCCACCCGGACGAACGCGCCGAACGGAACCAGCTTGGTGACCTTGCCCGGCACGATCTGGCCGATCGCGTGGGTCCGGGCGAACTGGCGCCACGGGTCTTCCTGGGTGGCCTTCAGCGACAGGGAGACGCGCTCGCGCTCCATGTCGACGTCGAGCACCTCGACGGTGACCTCCTGGCCGACCTCAACCACCTCGGAGGGGTGGTCGATGTGCTTCCAGGACAGCTCGGAGACGTGCACGAGGCCGTCCACACCGCCAAGGTCGACGAAGGCGCCGAAGTTGACGATGGAGGACACAACGCCCTTGCGGACCTGGCCCTTCTGCAGCTGGTTGAGGAACTCGCTGCGGACCTCGGACTGGGTCTGCTCGAGCCACGCGCGGCGGGACAGGACCACGTTGTTGCGGTTCTTGTCCAGCTCGATGATCTTGGCTTCGAGCTCGCGGCCGACGTACGGCTGGAGGTCGCGCACGCGGCGCATCTCGACCAGGGACGCGGGCAGGAAGCCGCGCAGCCCGATGTCGAGGATGAGCCCACCCTTGACCACCTCGATGACGGTGCCCTTGACCGGCTCGTCCTTCTCCTTGAGCGCCTCGATGGTGCCCCAGGCGCGCTCGTACTGAGCACGCTTCTTGGAGAGGATCAGACGGCCTTCCTTGTCCTCCTTCTGGAGAACGAGGGCCTCGACGTGATCACCGACAGTGACTACCTCGGCGGGGTCGACGTCGTGCTTGATCGACAACTCGCGCGAGGGGATGACGCCCTCGGTCTTGTAGCCGATATCGAGAAGCACCTCGTCACGGTCGACCTTGACGATGGTGCCTTCGACGATGTCGCCATCGTTGAAGTACTTGATGGTCAAATCGATGGCGGCGAGGAAGTCCTCCGCCGTCCCGATGTCGTTGATGGCGACCTGCGCGGCCGCGGCGGGAACGGTGGTGGTGTCGGTGGACATTAGGTGGGTTGCTCCGGTACGGATTGGGTGTCGATACGGACTGAAGTTGTGGGTGTAGCTCGCCGGGCGGCGCGGCTCCAGCCACCGCAGCCGACGAGGAGATCCACAACAGTGCCGGTTCCGGGCAGAGCGCACCTATAGCGCGTTCAGTATCGTACGCACCCTCTCGATCGCCGGGCAAACCCGGTGGGGTGTCTTTAGCCAGAAGGAGCAGCCGTGGCCGCGCCAGCGGAGGACCGCCACGCCACCGCCGAGCGGGTCCTCGGCACGTCCAAGGTGGTCAAACGCCGGGTGGACGCCGAGGAGTCGCGGCTGGCCAGCCGGGTCTGGTGGGACGCCGACGCCGACGACTACCAAGCAGAACACGCGGAGTTCCTGGGCGAGGCGGAGTTCGTCTGGTGCCCGGAGGGGCTGCTGGAGCGCGATCTCGGCCTGCTGGGCGAGCTCGCTGGGCGGCGGATTCTGGAGATGGGCTGCGGGATGGCGGCCTGCGCGCGCTGGCTGGCCACCCAGGGCGCGCACGCGGTCGGCCTGGACGTCTCGGCCGGGATGCTGCGGCACGCCCAGCAGGCCGGCGTGGACGTCGGGGTGCGGGTGCCGCTGGTGCAGGCCAGCGGGGACCAGCTGCCCTTCGCCGACGAGGCCTTCGACACCGTGTGCAGCGCGTTCGGCGCGGTGCCGTTCGTAGCCGACCTCGGCATGTTGCTGTCGGAGGTCCATCGCGTGCTCAAGCCGGGCGGGCGGTGGGTCTTCGCCGTGACTCACCCGATGCGGTGGATTTTCCCGGACGACCCGGGCGAGGCCGGGCTGGTCGCCATGCAGTCCTACTTCGACCGCACCCCGTACCTGGAGGTCGACGAGGACGGCACGCCGACCTACGTCGAGCACCACCGGACCATGGGCGACTACCTGCGCGAGCTGAACCGGGCCGGGCTGCTGCTGGACGAACTGCTGGAGCCGGAGTGGCCGGAGGGCCACACCCGCGAGTGGGGCCAGTGGAGCCCGCTGCGCGGTGAGCTCTTCCCCGGCACCGCGATCTTCCGCTGCCACAAGGCCGGTCCATGACGCTGGTCGGTGACCTGCTGGCCGCGCAGACCGCGCACTTCGCCGGTCTCGACCCGCTGCTGCCGCCGGCCGCGGGACCGGTGCGCGGGGACGCGGTCAGCGCCGCGCTGCCCGACGGTGGCCGGGTGGCCGGGATGGTGGAGTTCACCGAGTACCCGCCCGGCTCGGCGAACCGGTTGTGGTCGGCGGCCAGGGTGTGGGAGCTGGTGCCGGTGCTGGGCGCCAGCGGCCGGGCCGGCATGGACGCGCTGCTGCGCGCCTGGCAGCACCGGATGGCCGGGCAGGCCGACTTCGACCCGGACTCCGCCTGCGTGCTGAACTGGCCCAGCCGGGACGTGGCCGCCACCCGCGCGCTGCTGGACCACGGCCTGGTCCCGCTGTCCGTGCTGGCGGTGCGCGAGCGGCGCGAGTCCGCCGCCCCCTCCCCCGGCCCGCTGACCGTGCGCAGGGCCAGGCAAGCCGACCTGGACGCCGCGGTGGAGCTGTCCATGCTGGAGCTGGCGTACTCGGCGCTGGTCGGCTCGGCGGTGATCCGGCCGGACGCGGCGGCGCTGAAGCGGGAGGCGCTGGCCAACCGGCTGCGCGCGGGCGACCCGGTGTGGCTGGCCGAGCACGACGGGGTGCCGGTGGGGCTGGCCGAGTGCGGCTGGACCGACTCCGGCCCCAGGACCGCGGCGGCGGCCCGGCTGCCGTACGGGCGCTGGGGGTATGTGAACTGCGTGTCGGTGCTGCCGGGGGCGCGCGGGTCCGGGGTGGGGCAGCTGCTGATGGCGGCCGCGCACGCGGAGTTCGCCGCGGCCGGGGTGGCCGGCAGCTACCTGTACTTCAACCCGCCGAACCCGCTGTCCTCGGTGTTCTGGGCGCGGCAGGGCTACCGGCCGCTGTGGACGATGTGGGAGATCCGGCCCGCGGGGGCGCTCCGCTAGCCCAGCGGGCCTTGTGGAAGATCGGCTCGCGCGCGTAGACGTCGAGCTCCAGCTTGTCAGCGGCGCCGCCACCACCGTGCAGCACCGGGGTGAAGGTGGCCAGCAGCGCCTGGCCGAGCCGGTGGACGTCCTTGTTCGTGGCGATGGCCTCGCCGGCCACGGTGAGCTGGTCGCCGACCTGGTGCAGGCTCCAGGAAGCGGCGGTGACCACCAGCGTCTCGGCGTGCTCGGCCAGGGTCAGCCGCCTCGGCGGGGTCCACTCCCTGGACCACAGGTCGACCGGCGGCCGGGGGGCGGGGGTGTCCGCGGTGTGCCTGCGGGCCGTGCCGGCACGGCGGCGGGCGCTGGCGCGCAGCCCGGGCCAGGCGGAGGCGCGCAGGCCGGCGTCCCGGCGGGCGATGAGCAGGTCGAGCGGGCGGTGGCCGGTGAACCAGTGCTCGAGGTCCCCGAGGATCTCGTTGGCCCGCGCCGGGACGTGCACGGCGCTGTGCGGGCTGATGGCGGCCAGGCGGCACAGCGCGGCCAGGCGCAGCAGGTCGGCGCGGGAGCCGGTGATCGTGCCATAGCCGGTCAGGAACGGCGAGCGCAGCCACGTGTGGCGCAGCACGGCGGCCGGGATGAGGATCCGGTGCAGTGGACCGTGCCGCTGGACGGGGTGGGAGATCACAGTGACCCGCACACCGGCAGCTTTGCCGGTCGGCGGGCCCGGTTCCAGGGGTTTTCCCGGCCGGACGGCCGGTAAGAGTGCTCTGCGCGGTCTGTCCGGGTTGCGCGGGCGGCCTCGCACGGGGACAATTTGAACTGACCGGTCAGTTCAAAGAGTTGGTAAAGAGTCCGCGAGGAGAGCACCCGGTGGAGATTCTGGCCAGGGAAGTCGGCGTGAACGGCGCGCACGGCCCGTTGCTGCGGCCGACCACGCTGCGGGTGCGCGCGGGACAGGTTGCCCTGGTCGCCGGGGAGCCCGGCACCGGGCACACCCCGCTGGCGCTGATGCTGGCCGGGCGGATGGCGCCCTCGGCCGGTGAGGTCACCGTGGACGGGCGGCGCGACGACGCGGCGCTGCGCAAGCGGGTCGCGGTGGTCGACGCGCCGGGGGTGACCGAGCCGGAGGACGCGCTGCCGCTGCGCACCGTGGTCGGCGAGGAGCTCTCCTTCGCGGGCCAGCCGGCCGGGCGGGCCGCGGTGCGGGACTGGCTGCGGCGGCACGACGCCGAGCAGCACGCGAGCACCCGCTTCGACCGGATTCCGCCGACCGTGCGCACCCGGCTGCTGACCGAGCTGGCCGCCGAGCGGCCCGAGGTGCGGCTGCTGGTGCTGGACTGCCCGGACCGGCACTGCGACGACCCGCACACCTGGTGGACCGTCGCCCGGGCGCACGCCACCCGCGACCGGGCGGTGGTGGTGCTGTGCACCGAGACTTCGGCGCGCCTGCTGGACCTGCCCGCGGCCCGCTTGGGCCGCCAGGTTCAGCCGCCCGCCTTCACCGTGAGCAACACTGAGGACGAGACCCGATGACTGCCTTCCGCCTGGCCAAGGGCGAGTTCCAACGGATCACCGCGGGCAAGCTGCCCAAGCTCGCCGTGGTCGCGCTGGCCCTGGTGCCGCTGCTCTACGGCGCGCTGTACCTGTACGCGAACTGGGATCCCTACGGCAAGCTCAAGGACGTGCCTGCCGCGCTGGTGGTGGCCGACACCGGCAGCGGGGACCTGCGCGCCGGGGAGAAGGTCGCGGACAAGCTGGCCAACTCCGAGGCCTTCGACTGGCACCGGGTGGACGCCCAGGAGGCCGAGACCGGGGTGCGGGACGGCAAGTACACCTTCTCGCTGACCCTGCCCGCCGACTTCTCCGCCGCGCTGGCCTCGCCGGGCAAGTTCGAGCCGAGGCAGGGCACGCTGATCCTGACCACCAACGACGCCAACAACTACATCGTGCGCACCATCGCGGACAAGGTGGTCAGCGAGGTGCGGCGGGCGGTCGCGGCGGACGCCGGCACCGAGGCCGCGGACCGGCTGCTAATGGGCTTCTCCACGTTGCGGGACAAGACCTTGGAGGCCGCCGACGGCGCCGGGAAGCTGGCCGACGGTTCGAAGAAGGTCTCCGACGGGGTGGGCACCGCCCGGGAAAAGATCAACGAGCTGCACGCCGGCCTGGACAAGCTGGCCGACGGCGCGGACACCCTGGCGGCCAAGAACGGTGAGCTGGCCACGGGCATGGCCACCATGAAGGAGAAGACCGCGCCGCTGCCCGGCAAGACCAAGCAGCTGGCCGACGGCGCGGCCAAGGTCGCCGACGGCAACGCGCAGCTGGCGCAGAAGGCGGGCACGGTCGCCGAGGGCTCCCAGCACCTGGTGGACTTCCTCAGCGGCAAGAAGGAGGACCTGGCCAAGCGGCTGCGCGAGCTGGGCCTGGCCGAGGAGCAGGTGCAGCGGGTGCTGGCCGCGGTCACCGAGGCCGGGAAACCGGTGCGGGAGACCAACGACAAGATCCAGGGCGCGGTCGGCCAGGTCAAGCAGCTCGCCGACGGGTCCAAGCAGGTCGCCGACGGCGCGAAGACCCTGGCCGCCAGCAGCGCCGAGCTGACCGGCAAGATCGGCGAGGCCGCGGACGGGGCGAAGAAGCTGGCCGATGGCGCGAAGACGTTGCGGGACGGCGTGCGCAAGGCCGACGACGGCTCCGGCAAGCTCTACGCGGGCACCGCGGAGCTGCAGGACGGCGCGAAGAAGGTCAGCGACGGCAACGGCGAGCTGCACGGCAAGCTGGCCGAGGGCGCGGGCCAGATCCCGAACCCGGATGACGAGACCCGCAAGGCCACCGCGCGCACCATCGGCGACCCGGTGGCGGTCCGCGCGGTCGGGGAGAACCAGGCGCCCAACTACGGTTCCGGCCTGGCCCCGTTCTTCCTCGGCCTGGCGCTGTGGATCGGCGCGTTCGTGCTGTTCCTGTTGCTGCGCCCGCTGTCCCGGCGCGCGCTGGCCTCCGGCGCCAACCCGGTCAGGGTGGCACTGGGCGGCTGGCTGCCCGCCGCGGTGCTCGGCGCGGTGCAGACCGCGATGCTCTTCGGCGTGGTGACGCTGGCGCTGGGCATCACCCCGGCCCGGCCGTGGGGCGCGCTGGGCTTCATGCTGCTGACCTCGCTGGCCTTCACCGCGGTGCTGCACGGGTTGAACGCGCTGCTGGGCCCGGCGGGCAAGTTCGTCGGCCTGGTGCTGCTGGTGCTGCAGCTGACCACCGCGGGCGGCACCTTCCCGTGGCAGACCGTGCCCGATCCGCTCAAGCCGCTGCACCTGATCCTGCCGCTGTCCTACGTGGTCGACGGCAACCGGCACCTGCTCTACGGCGGCGGCCTCGGCCCGGTGTGGGAGGACGTCACGGTGCTCTCGATGTACCTGGTGCTGGGGCTGGCGCTGTCCTGCCTGGCCGCCTACAAACAACGGGTGTGGACGCCGACGAAGCTCAAGCCGGAGCTGGTGCTGTGAACACCGCGGCGAAGGCGGTGCGGAAGACCACCAGCAAGCAGAAGCTGTTCGACGCCGCGCTGCGCCTGATCGGCGAGCGCGGCGCGGCCGGGGTCACCGTGGACGAGATCGCGGCCAGCGCCGGGGTGGCCAAGGGCACCGTCTACTACAACTTCGGCAGCAAGGACGGCCTGGTCGAGGCGTTGCTGCGGCACGGGGTGGACCTGCTGGCCGGGCAGCTGCGCCGGGCCGAGGAGGTGCCGGACACCGAGTCCTCGGTGGAGACCCTGGTGGACGGGGCGCTGCTGTTCTTCGGCGAGTACCCGGAGTTCGCGCAGCTGCTGGTGAGTGAGATGTGGCGGACGCCGGGCCAGTTCCACGGCACGCTCTCCTTACTGCGCGATGACATCGTGGCCATCGTCAAGCGGGTGCTGCAGCGGCACGCGGACGCGGGGCGGCTGTGCGGGGTGGAGGTGGGCACCGCCTCGGCGGCGCTGTTCGGCACGCTGCTGGTGGTGGCGCTGGACTGGCAGACCTTCCAGCGGCAGCGGACCCGCGAGGAGGTCCGCGAGTCGGTGATGCTGTTGGTCAGGGGCATGGGGCGGGGCAAGCGCTGAGCTGTGCCGGAATCGGTACTCCTACCGATATCTTTCCCACCGCCGCGCCCGGCAGAGTGGGTGGCTCACTGCGGAGCCGGATGCCTGGTGGGGGTTCATGGCACAGGAGGAAGCGCGGACCGGGCGGCTGGTCGGCGGGCGCTACCGGCTGGCGGAACGGCTGGCGGCCGGTGGGTTCGGGCGGGTGTGGCGGGCCTACGACGAGACGCTGCGGGTGCCGGTGGCGGTCAAAGAAGTGTGGCTGCCGCCCGCGCTGTCGCAGGAACAGCACGCCGAGCGGCTGGCGCGCGCGGAGCGGGAGGCGCGCAACGCCGCCGCGCTGCGGGAGCACCCGAACATCGTGCCGGTGCACGACATCGTGATCGAGGACGACAAGCCGTGGCTGGTGATGCGGCTGGTGGCCGGGCGATCGCTGGGTGAGCGGATCAAGGAGCGGCGCAGGCTGCCCGTGGCCGAGGTCAGAGAGGTCGCGGCGGCGCTGCTGGCGGCGCTGGAGGCGGTGCACGCGGCGCGGATCACGCACCGGGATGTCAAGCCCGCCAACGTGATGCTGGCCGAGGGCGGCGAGGTGCTGCTCACCGACTTCGGCATCGCGGTGCACGAGGCCGACCCGCAGGTCACCGAGTCCGGGATGATCATCGGCACCCTGGAGTACCTGTCGCCGGAGCGGGCCGCCGGGGAGGCCGGTGCGGCGCCGAGCGACCTGTTCTCGCTGGGGGTGACGCTCTACCGGGCGGTGGAGGGCGTCTCGCCGTTCCGGCGGGAGCCGCCGCGCTCGACCCTGGACGCGATCCGGTTCGACGAGCCGCCGCCGATGAAGCACGCGGGCGAGCTGGCGCCGCTGATCACCCGGTTGCTGGCCAAGGACCCGGTGCAGCGGCCCAGCGCGACCGAGGCGCGGCAACTGCTCGACCCGGCCTCGACCACGCTGACCGACGACATCCCGCCGCCGGTGGTAGTGACTCCGCCCGCGCGGTCCGGCCGGGTGGTGGCCGCGGTGCTGGGCACCATCGCGGTGCTGGTGCTGGCGTACTCCCAGCACCCGCCGTTCGCCAACTTCGTCAACGGCGGCCTCGGCCTGAGCACGGGCACCACGGCGCGCACGACCACGGCCACCACCGAACGCACCACCCCCGCCACCACCGGGCGCGCCACCCCGGCCACCACCGCGCAGCGTGTCACCGCGGCCCCCACCAGCACCGCCGCCCCGGCTAGCACCGCCGTCGACCCGAAGAGCCTGGACCGGCAGGATACCGACCGCACCCCGCTGACCACCGAGGCGCTGCTGCCGAAGTCCTTCCGGGACAGCAAGAACGTGGAGTACACCCTGCGCAGCGGCGGCCAGCAGAGCTGCCTGGGCAACTCCGAGCGGGCGCCGGTGCGGGACGCGCTGCGCAGGGCCAGGTGCACCACCATGCTCGCCGCGACCTACGTGGACCACTCCAACCAGGTCCTGGTCTCGGTGGTGGTGCTCCCGCTGCCCGACGCGGCCACCGCGAACACCGCCTTCGGTGAGCTCGGCGGCACGAACACCGCGGACTGGGGCATCTGGTGCCCCCGGCAGGGCGCGGGTTCGACGGTGTGCCAAGGCGACTACAACCGGGCGACGCAGTACGGATATCTGGTGCGGCAGCACCGGTACGTGACACATGCGCGCGCCCTCTACGTGAACCTGAGCCGGGGCTCGGTGGAGCTGCCCTGGGTGACGGCGGCGGCGCGGAAGGCGGCGGAGGTGGCGGGGCCGCGCTAGCCGCCCCGCCGGAGGAGTCCGCGGACGGCCTCGGCTGGACCCCCGTGCCGGGCTGAGCGCCGGTAGCCTTGACCGATCGGGGACGCCGGGGGACGAGGGGGTGGTCGCCGGTGACCGAGCTGTCCGCGCGGCGGCGGGCGCTGCTGACCGGGGCGACGATCACGGCGGTGCTGGTGGCCACGGTGATCGTGCTGCGCGAGGACACCGAGCCGCCCGCGCCGCCACCGGGACCGGCCACCACGGTGGCCGAGGAGCCCGCGGTGCCGCAGCTGCGCTCGGTGGACGTGGTCGCCGGGCGGCACTTCTTCGGTGTGCTCGGGCACTGCCGGGGGCAGACCGAACCCCGGTGCGCGCACACGCTGATGGAGTCCGAGGAGGGTGGGATCACCTTCGCCGACCTGCCGGAGGAGCTGCGCGGCGAGCGTTCGCGGCGGTGGGTCGGGGTGACGGCGCTGGGGCAGCAGCGGCTGGTCGTGCGGGCCAACGACGGTGCGCACTGGTTCAGCGCGGACCGGGGGCGCACCTGGAGCAAGGTGACCGAGGACGCCGCGCCGGTGGACTCGATCCCGGCGGGCGCCCAGCTGGAGCGGTACTGCCCGCCGAGAACGGCCTGCCTGCCGAAGATCATGGTGCTGCTGCCGGAGTCAGGGCGGCGGGCCGAGCTGCGCACCCTGCCGCCGCTGGCCGAGGCGCACCCGCTGCCGTTCCCGGACGGCAAGGGCCGCTGGCGGGTGGTCGGCAAGCGGGACGGGCGGCCGGTGGTGGCCACCAGCGCCGATGAGGGCCGCGGCTGGCAGCTGGCCGAGCTGCCACCGGGTGGCGCCGGCACGGCCACGCACGTCACGGTGGCGGAGTCCGGCGAGGTCACCTTCATCCAGGTGTCGACCCAGGACGAGCGGGCCGAGTCCGGCACGGATCTCCGGAACACCCTGTACCGCCAGCGCGGCGAGCGCTGGGAGCTGGTCTGGCAGGACGGCAAGCGGGACGAGCACCCGCGCTCGATGACGAGCCTGCTGCCCCGGCCGGGCGGGCAGCTGGTCACGCTCGACCTCGAGGGCCGGAGCTGGGTGCTCGACGAGGGCGCGCGGTCCTTCCGGCAGGCGGGCCGCGAGGAGAAGCTGCCTGCCAACTCCTGGGTCCAGCGGATCCGCACCGGCTACCTGCTGGTGGAGGGCAGCACGTACCGGCACACCGTGGACGGGGTGGGCTGGACGCCGCTGCACAACGGCTAGTGTCCGACTAGGGCTCCTCGCGCAGGCTGACCGCGGTGGCGGCCACCGCGAGCGGTCCGGCGACCACCAGCAGCAGCGGCGGCAGCGCCCACACCAGCACCCCGGCCGCGGCGAGCGCGAAGGCCACCACCAGGAAGCCGCCGGGGTCGAGCACCGCCTTGTCGTAGGCCACGCGGGCGGCGGCCAGCCAGCCGCGGCCGGTGGCGCCGACGATGGCCGCGGTCAGCAGGAGCAGCGCGAAGGCGCACAGGGTGACCAGGCGCACCAGCCAGTGCAGCACCCAGCCGCCAGGCAGTTCCAGGTCCGCCAGCAACATCAGGTTCAGGGTGAGCAGCGCGGTCACCGCGACGAAACCGGTCCCGGCGAGCAGGTGGCGGCGCAGGCCGTTGCCGAGGGTGGCGCGGAAGACCGGCAGCAGCGCCGGGGCCTCGCCGTGGCGCCAGCGGGCGGTGACCGCGCAGGCGGCGGCGAACCCCGCGGGCAGGGTCAGCACCGGCACCGCGCAGGCCGCGACGAGCAGGCCGAGCAGCACGGTGTCGGACAGCGTGGACAGGCGGTCCCACCACACGGCGGAGCCGCGCAGGTGGCCGGCAGGCGTCCGATCCGCCATCGGCGCTCACCCCTTCAGGCCCGAGGTCGCTACACCTTGAACCAGGAAGCGTTGGAAGGCAAGAAAGAACAGGAGTATCGGCACCAGGGACAGGACTGACATGGCGAACATGGCGCCGTAGGCGGAGGCAGAGGTCTGGTCGGTGCGGTAGCGGTCGTCCTGGGTGAACAGCTCGACGTAGTTGTCCAGGCCAACCCAGCGCGGGGTCTCGAACAGGGCCAGGCGCGCTGCCGCATGCTGCCCCCTCATCCTTCCACCAGTCCGGAATGAAAGCGTTTACAGAAGGCGACGGTAAGCGGCTTCCGCCCGTGGTGTCACCAAGTCCAGCCGGCGATGGCGCGCAGCCAGGCGTCGACCTGGCGCTGGCCGCGCAGCCGCACCACGGGCAGCTCGGTCGGCAGCAGCTCCAGCACCCTGGCCCGTACCTTCGGGTAGGTGGACCAAGCCCAGCGCACCACGTGCTCGGGGTCGGTGAGGATGGTGCGCAGCGGCGGTTCCTGCTCCCCGTTCCACAGCTTCTCGCCCCGGCGGCGGCGCTGGTAGGTGCGCCAGACGACCCGCTGGATCACGGTGTGCCGGGGGTGGTCCAGCCAGACCATCAGCTCGGCGCGGTCGGCCAGCAGCGGCCGCACCGAGTCGTACTGCCACTCGCAGACCCACTCATCGCTGGTGGCGAACTCGGTGACCTCGGCAAGGAAGGTGGGCCGGGGAATCCACTGTGGACCGTGGTAGAGCGCGTCCAGCTCCACGGTCGGCAAGGCGAAGATCCGGCCCAGCTCGCCGACCATGGTCGTCTTGCCCGCGCCGGAGGCCCCGGCGACGAGGATGCGTTGGGGTTTCAGGTGAAGTGGCTCGTTCCACTGGAGCAACACGGCGGGCAGCCTACTGCCGTACCCTGCGGTCACACGCCCTGGTACGAGGAGGCTGCCCGAATGCGCCGCTGGTTGGTCGCCCTGCTGTCAGCGCTGGTCGCCTCCGGTATCGGCGTCACCGTCAACGTCGCCACCGACCTGGGCACGAACGTCTGGGCGTGGGTGGCGCTGGGTGTGCTGACCCTGCTCGCGGCCGGGGTGGCGGTCTGGGCGCAGCGCGGCGAGCCCGAGGCGCGCGGCGGCACGCACAACACGATCACCGGCACGGTGCACGGCTCGGTGGTCCAGGCCGACACGGTGACCGGCGGGATCACCCTGGGCCGCCCCGAGGACCAGCAGCGCTGACCCGCGGGGCGACCCCCGGGGTCAGTGCGCGGCCTCGTCCCAGGAGTGGCCGACGCCGACCGAGACGTCCAGCGGCACGTCCAGCTGGTAGGCGTTGCCCATGTGCTCGCGGACCAGCGCCTCCACCGCCGCCCGCTCGCCGTCGGCGATCTCCAGCACGAGCTCGTCGTGCACCTGCAGCAGCATCCGGGAGCGCAGGTCGGAGGCGGAGATGGCCTGGTGCACGCCCAGCATGGCCACCTTGATGATGTCGGCGGCGCTGCCCTGGATGGGCGCGTTGAGGGCCATCCGCTCGGCCATCTCGCGGCGCTGCCGGTTGTCGCTGTTGAGGTCGGGCAGGTAGCGGCGGCGGCCGAGGATGGTCTCGGTGTAGCCGTCCCTGCGGGCCTTCTCCACGATCTCGTTGAGGTAGTCGCGGACGCCGCCGAAGCGGGCGAAGTAGGCGTCCATCTGGGCGCGGGACTCCTCGGCGGAGATCCGCAGCTGCTGGGCAAGGCCGTAGACCGACAGGCCGTAGGCCAGGCCGTAGGACATGGCCTTGACCCGGCGGCGCTGCTCGCCGGTGACCTCCTCGGTGGGCACGTCGAAGGCCTGGGCGGCGACGTAGGTGTGCAGGTCCTCGCCGGAGTTGAACGCCGCGATCAGGCCCTCGTCCTTGGACAGGTGGGCCATGATGCGCATCTCGATCTGGCTGTAGTCGGCGGTCATCAGCTCGGCGTAGCCGCCGCCGACCACGAAGGCCCGCCGGATGGTGCGGCCCTCCTCGGTGCGGATCGGGATGTTCTGCAGGTTCGGCTCGGTGGAGGACAGCCGGCCGGTGGCGGCGATCATCTGGTTGAACGTGGTGTGGATGCGGCCGTCGTCGGAGACCGACTTGAGCAGCCCGTCCACCGTGGTCTTGAGCCGGGTGGCGTCCCGGTGCTCGAGCAGGTGCGCCATGAACGGGTGCTGGGTGTCCTCGTAGAGCTTCTGCAGCGCCTCGGCGTCGGTGGTGTAGCCGGTCTTGGTGCGCTTGGTCTTGGGCATGTTCAGCTCGTCGAAGAGCACCACCTGCAGCTGCTTGGGCGAGCCGAGGTTGATCTCCTTGCCGATCACCCCGTAGGCGTCCTGGGCCGCCTGCTTGACCCGGCCGGCGAAGTGCGCCTCCAGCTCGGTGAGCAGGTCGTCGTCCACCGCGATGCCGACCATCTCCAGCTCGGCCAGCACGCCCAGCAGCGGCAGCTCCAGCTCGGCGAGCAGCCGGGACCCGCCGGTGCGCTCCAGCTCCTCATCCAGCGCGCCGGCCAGCTCGGCCACCGCGCGGGCGCGCAGGATCTCCTTGGTGGCGGCCTTGGCCGCGGTCTCGCTCTCGTCCTCCAGCAGGGACAGCTGGCCGTCCTCGCCCGCGTCGTCCACCCGGAGCTCGCGCTGCAGGTAGCGCAGCACCAGGTCGCCGAGGTCGAAGGAGCGCTGGCCGGGCCGGACCAGGTAGGCGGCCAGCGCGGTGTCGGAGGTGAGCCCGTTGAGCGTCCAGCCACGGGCGCGCAAGGCGTACAGCGGCCCCTTGACGTCGTGCGCGGCCTTGGGCGCGCCGGCGTCGGCGAGCCAGGCGGTGAGCGCCTCGTCGTCCTCGGGGGTCAGCGCGGTCACGTCCACGAACGCGCCCTGCCCGTCCACAGTGGACAGCGCGATGCCGGTGAGGTCGCCGGCGCCGCGGGCCCAGGCGCCCACAAAGGACAGTCCGAGCCGCCCGCCGCGCCCGTGCTCGGCCAGCCAGGCGCCGAGCGCGCCGGGCGCCAGGGTCTCGCCGGTGACCTCGAAGCCTTCCTCCGCCTCGGGTTCGGCGGTGGACAGGGTGGCGAACAGGCGCTCGCGCAGCACCCGGAACTCCAGCTCGTCGAACAGCCGGTGCACCGCGTCCCGGTCCCAGGACCGCGCGGCCAGGTCGGCCACCCCGACCGGCAGCTCCACATCGCGGACCAGCTCGGTGAGCCGCCGGTTGAGCAGCACCGCGTCCAGGTTCGCCCGCAGGTTCTCCCCCGCCTTGCCCTTGACCTCGTCCACCCGGTCGACCAGGCCGTTGAGCGAACCGAACTCCTGGATCCACTTGGTGACGGTCTTCTCCCCCACCCCGGGGATCTTGGGCAGGTTGTCCGAGGGGTCGCCACGCAGCGCCGCGAAGTCCGGGTACTGGTTGGGCGAGAGCCCGTACTTGGCCTGCACCGCCTCCGGGGTGTACCTGGTCAGCTCGGAGACGCCCTTGACCGGGTACAACACGGTCGTCTTGTCGGTGACAAGCTGGAGGGCGTCCCGGTCCCCGGTACAGATGAGCACGTCGAACCCGTCCGCCTCCGCCTGGGTGGTCAGCGTGGCGATCAGGTCGTCGGCCTCGTAGTTGTCCTTGCTCAGGAACGGGATGGCCAGCGCGTTGAGCACTTCCTGGATGAGGCTGACCTGCCCGCGGAACTCATCCGGCGTGGCGCTGCGAGTGGCCTTGTACTCGGCGTAGGCCTCGGTGCGGAAGGTGACCCGGGAGACGTCGAAGGCGACCGCGATGTGCGACGGCTGCTCATCCCGCAGGAGGTTGATGAGCATCGAGGTGAACCCGTACACCGCGTTGGTGGTCTGCCCCGTCGCGGTCTGGAAGTTCTCCTTGGGCAGGGCGAAGAAGGCCCGGTAGGCCATCGAGTGCCCATCGATCAGCAACAGTCGGCGCGCGTCATGGCGGTCGGGTTGGGTCACGGCGGCGAGTCTAAGGTGACGGTACGACGTTCCCCGCGCCCCCCGCGCGCGGACACCCCTGAAAGGTGATGGTGAGCCTGGTGAGCCTGGTCGACCTGAGCAACTTCCCCGCCGGACAGCTCACCGAGAAAATGGGCATCCAGATCACCTCCTGGGACGCGGAGAAGCTGGTCGGCACGATGCCGATCGAAGGCAACCGGCAGCCCTACGGCCTGCTGCACGGCGGCGCGAGCGCGGTGCTGGCGGAGACCCTGGGCTCGGTGGCGGCGGCCCTGCACGCGGCGCCGGAGCGGATCGCGCTGGGGCTGGAACTGGCCTGCACGCACCACCGGGCCGGCCGGGAAGGGATCGTCACCGGGGTGTGCACGCCGCTGCACCGGGGGAAGACGACGGCGACGTTCGAGATCGTGATCAGCGACGAGGACGGGCACCGGCTGTGCACGGCGAAGCTGACCTGCATTTTGCGGGAGCGCCCGCCCGGGGATCCGAAGAACTGACCTTCGGCACGGGGTGAAACCCACAAAGTGGGCCTCTCGTCTTCTCCGTACGGCCTGGAGACTGCTAACCGCATCCCGCCGAGCAGACGCTCACAGCAACCGCCGCCGAACCCTCGCAACGTGACGGCGGCTGCTCGGCGGGATGTGGTTCGCTGTCGGAAGGTCGTGCGGAGAAGACGAGAGGACCGCGAGCACGCTGGAATCGGCCCCGGCAGCCCAATCGCGGCCCCGCAACCTGCTCAACCGGGTGTTGATCTGCCCCACCCCTCCGGTGGTCTGCCCGTCCGGCGAGGACATTCTTTTGATCTTGGTCTTAGGTTTTCAGGCGAAGATCAAAGTCAAGAGCGTCCTCGCCGGACGGGCAGAGATCAAAGCATGGGGGGAAAATCAAAGGCAGAGACGCAGGCGGGTCTTGAGGTTCCCCATGCCCGTCAACCTTCCGAAAGCAAACCACATCCCAGCGAGCAGCCGCCGTCACGCTGCGAGGGTTTGGCGGCGGTTGCTGTGAGCGTCTGCTCGCTGGGATGTGGTGTGATGTCTCCAGGTTGACGGGCATGGGGAACCTCAAGACTTCGGACAGGTTTTCGAAAAGCCAGCCCGGCCGCGTCAATGGCAACGGCTGGCCGCGATCGCGACCAGCCGTCACCACAACTGGCGTACTCCGGCGGCCTAAGCCACCCCGAGATAAGCCTCCTTGATCGACGGGTCGGCCAGCAGCTCCGCCCCCGTGCCCTCCTTCACGATCCGCCCGGTCTCCAGCACATAACCCCGGTGCGCCCGGCTCAGCGCCTGCTGCGCGTTCTGCTCCACCAGCAGCACCGTGGTGCCCTGCTGGTTGATCTCCCGGATGATCCGGAAGATCTGCTGGATGAACTGCGGGGCCAGGCCCATCGACGGCTCGTCGAGCAGCAGCAGCCTCGGCCTGGCCATCAGCGCGCGGCCGATGGCGACCATCTGCTGCTCGCCGCCGGACATGGTGCCGCCGACCTGGTTCTTGCGTTCGGCCAGGCGCGGGAACAGCTCGAAGACCCGCTCGTAGTCCTCGGCGATGGCCGCCTTGTCCTTGCGGGTGTAGCAGCCCATGCCCAGGTTCTCCAGCACCGTCATGCCAGGGAAGACGCCCCGGCCTTCCGGCGACTGGCAGATGCCGCGGACGACGCGCAGGTCGGCGCGCAGCTTGGAGATGTCCTGGCCGTCGAAGGTGATCGTGCCGCCGGAGAGCGGCCGGACACCGCTGATCGCGCGCATGGTGGTGGACTTGCCCGCGCCGTTGGCGCCGATCAGGCTGACGATCTCACCTGGTTCGACGCGCAGGCTGATCCCGGTCAGCGCCTGGATCCGGCCGTAGTGCACGGAGACGTTGTTCAGCTCAAGCAGCGCCATCGTCGGGCACCCCCAAGTAGGCAGCGATCACGGCCGGGTTGTCCCGGATCTCGGCTGGCAGGCCCTCGGCGATCTTCTTGCCGAACTCCAGCACCACGATCCGGTCCGTGACGCCCATGACCAGCTTCATGTCGTGCTCGATGAGCAGCACGGTGTACCCGTCGTCGCGGATCTTGCGGATGAGCCCCATCAGCTCTACCTTCTCCGCCGGGTTGAACCCCGCCGCCGGCTCGTCCAGGCACAGCAGCTTCGGCTCGGTGGCCAGCGCCCTGGCGATCTCCAGCCTGCGCTGGTAGCCGTAGGGCAGGTTCTTCGCCTTCTCCGCGGCGCGGTCGGCGATGCCGACGAACTCCAGCAGCGCCATGGCCTTCTCCACCGCGGACTTCTCCTCGGCGTGGTGCCGGGGCAGCCGGAGCAGGGCGCCGAGCACGCTGGTCTTGTGCCGCGCGTCGGTGCCCACGACCACGTTCTCCAGCGCGGTCATCTCGCCGAAGAGCCGGATGTTCTGGAAGGTGCGGGCGATGCCGAGCCGGGTGATCTGGAAGCGCTTGCGCTTGCCGATCGGCTTGCCCTCCAGCAGCACCTGGCCGCTGGTGGGCCGGTAGACCCCGGTCATCGCGTTGAAGCAGGTGGTCTTGCCCGCGCCGTTGGGGCCGATGAGCCCGAGGATCTCGCCGCGGCGGATCTCGAAGTTCACCCCGTCCAGTGCCACCAGGCCGCCGAAGCGCATGGTGACCTCGTCCAGCTTGAGCAGGGTGTCCCCGACCTCGACCGCGATGTCCCGGTCGGCGGCGACCGCCTCGGCCACCTCGGCCTCGTGCGCGGCCCGCTCTTCCGGGCTCATCCGCTCGACCTCGGCGACCAGACCGCCCTCGACGACCGGTTCGTCGTCGCGCTTGTCCGCGCTCACCCCTGCACCCCCTTCTTCGAGTCGAGCATCGAGCTCTCCGTGGCGATCTGCTCCGGTTTGCCCAGCAGCTTCTGGTAAGCCTGCCTGCCCCTGGCCAGCAGCCGCTGCCGCGCGCCCAGCAGACCCTGCGGGCGGAACAGCATCAGCACGATCAGCGCGATACCGAAGATCAGGTACTTGTACTCGGCGATCTCCTGGAACCGGTCCGGCAGATAGGAGATCACGAAGGCGCCCAGGATGACGCCGACCTTGTTGCCCGACCCGCCGAGCACCACCGCGGACAGGAACAGCACCGAGGTGACCACGTCGAACTTCTGGTTGTTCACGAACCCGATCTGGCCCGCGTACAACACCCCGGACAGGCCGCCGATCGCGGCGCCGATGGCGAAGGCCCACAGCTTGAACTTGAACGTGGGCACGCCCATGATCTCCGCGGCGTCCTCGTCCTCCCTGATCGCGATCCAGGCCCTGCCGACCCGGCTGCGCTCCAGGTTCCCGACCAGCACCAGCACCACGATGATGATCGAGATGGTCAGCCAGTACCACGGGGTGCCGTTGGTGGAGTTGAAGACCGAGGCGCCCGCGGCGTTCTCCAGCTCCGGCCTGCCGACGTCCTGGAAGCCGCGGTTGCCGCGCAGCCCCGGCACGTTGTCGGCCAGCAACCGGACGATCTCGCCGAAGCCGAGGGTGACGATGGCCAGGTAGTCCCCGCGCAGCCGCAGTGTCGGTGTCCCCAGCAGCACGCCGGAGACCATGGTCACCAGCATCGCCACCGGGATCACCGCGATCCACGGGTAGTCCCAGCGCAGCGGGGACTCCGGCGAGGTCAGCAGCGCCGCGACGTAGGCGCCGACGGCGAAGAAGCCGACGTAGCCGAGATCGAGCAGACCGGCCTGGCCGACCACCACGTTGAGCCCGATCGCGATCAGCGCGAAGCGGGCCGCGTTGAACAGCGCGATCTGGAAGTCGGTGCCCGGCTCTGTGGTCAGCAGCGGCGGGTTGAGCAGCGGCAGCAGGTACAGGAATGCCACCAGCGGGATGAGCACACCCCACTGCTGGAAGCGGCTCAGGCCGTTCCACCAGTCACGCACGCGCTGGCCGAAGGGCACGGCCGCGGTCTTCTCGTGTTGTGCGTTCATACCCGTGCCTTCCCGAGGGACTCGCCGAGGATGCCGGTGGGCCGGAACATCAGGACCACGATCAGCAGCACGAAGGCGACCACGTCGCGCCACTGGCCACCGAAGAGCGACTGTCCGTAGTTCTCCACCACACCCAGCAGCAGGCCGCCGAGCACCGCCCCCCGCAGGTTACCGATCCCGCCGAGGACCGCGGCGGTGAAGGCCTTGAGCCCCAACAGGAATCCACCGGTGTAGATGACACCCGATGGGATCTGCATGACGTAGAACAACGCGGCGGCGCCGGCCAGCAGGCCGCCGATGAGGAAGGTCACCATGATGACCCGCTCCCGGTTGACGCCCATCAGCGTCGCGGTGGTCGGGTCCTGCGCCACCGCCCGGATGCCGCGGCCGAGCCTGCTGCGCCTGATGAAGGCGTCCGCGACGAACATCAGCACCAGCGCGGCGAGGAAGACGATGATCTGCACGTTGGTGACCCGCGCGCCGAAGATCTCGAACTGGGTGGTGGGCCGGATGATGCGGATCGCGCCCTCGGCGTTGCCGCCACGCCAGACGAAGAAGATCTGCTGCAGCACGAAGGAGGCGCCGATCGCGGTGATCAGGAAGACCAGCGAGGGCGCGTTCCGCTTGCGCAGCGGTCGATAGGCGACGCGTTCCAGGATCACCGCCACCGCGCCGGAGACGAGCATGCCGACCCCGATGGCCAATGCCAGCGTGCCGATGATCTCCCCCGTGCCCAGCGAGGGAGTCGGTCCCGGCTTGAAGCCGAGCGCGTCGAAGGTGAACCAGATGCCGAAGGCGCCCGCGATGAACACCTCGGAGTGCGCGAAGTTGATGAGCCGCAGCACGCCGTAGACGAGGGTGTAGCCCAGCGCCATGAGCGCGTAGATACTGCCGTAGGACAAGCCGTCCACGGTGTTGGCCCAGAAGTTCTCCAGCAGCAGGTCAACGTTGAAGCCGATTCCGCTTCCCGAGTCCTGCGCGAGAACTGTGCCTAGTTGCTGAATCACAGATCCGCCCGTTTCTTGCGGTGCATACGCCTGGGGCACGGATATACGCAGGCGAATGCGTGCATCCGTGCCCCAGTGCGGTGAACTGTCAGGTCGGGTTACTTGGTGATCGGCTTGTACTTGACGATCTTGCCGCCCTCGACCTTGTACGACCAGACGGGCGTGTCGGTGAGCTCACCGGTGGCGTCCCACTTGAACTTCTTGGTCAGGCCCTGGCCCTCGTAGTTCTTGACGAAGTCCAGCATGCCCGGACGGTCCTTCAGGCCCTTGTCGATGCCCTTGAGCAGGATCGTCGCGGCGTCGTAGCCCTCGGCCGAGTAGGTCGACGGCTCCTTGCCGGAGAGCTGCTTGTAGGCGGTGGAGAAATCGGTGAAGGCGTCCGCCGGCACGCACGGGCAGGTCAGGTAGGCGCCCTCGGCGCCGTCCGCGCCGCCCTTGATGAACTCATCGTCCTTGGTGCCGTCCGGCGCCACGAACTTCGCCTTGATGCCCTCGTCGAACAGCTTGGAGGCCAGCGGGCCGCCCTCGGCGTAGTAGCCGGCGAAGAAGATGGCGTCCACGTTGGCGGACTTCAGCTTGCTCGCGGTGGCGGAGAACTCGCGCTGGTTGGTCTTGATCTGGTCCTCGCAGGCGACCTTGGCGCCCAGCGCGCCCTTGATCGCGTCGGCCAGGCCGGTGCCGTACTCCGAGTCGTCCCTGATCACGCAGACCTTCTGCGCCTTCAGCTCGTCGGTGAGGAACTTCGCCGCGGCCGGGCCCTGCACCGCGTCGTTGCCCAGACCGCGGAAGAAGGTCTTCCAGCCGTTCTTGGTCAGGCCGGGGTTGGTCGCCGAAGGCGTGATGGTGACCAGGCCGGCCTCGTTGAAGGTGCCGCCGACGGCCTTGGACTCACCGGAGAACGGCATGCCGATCACGCCGACGATGGTCGAGTCGGTGATCGCCTGGGTGACCACACCCGGCGCCTTGTCCGGGCTGCCCTCGGAGTCGAACTTCTTCAGGTTCACCTGGCATCCGGCGTTCGCGCTGTTGTGCTGGTTGATCGCCAGCTGCGCGCCGTTGAGGATGGCCTGGCCCAGCGCGGCGTTGCCGCCGTTGATGGTGCCGATGTAGGCGAGCGAGACATTGCTGCACTTGGCGTTGCCGTCACCACGCGGGTCAGCCGCGTCGCCCGGCTTGCCCGGCGCCGCCTGTCCGCCGGAGGTCTGCCCCCCGTCGCCCGATGTACCGCTGCCGCCTCCGCACCCTGCGACGGTGAGCGCGATGACGCTCGCGACCGCCAGGGTCCGCACGAGTCGTGCTCCAGACACCCGTACCTCCACTTGCCCAATCCACCGCCGCTGAACGGCCGTGGTGTCCCGTACCACTCCGGGACGTGGTTGGACCGGAAAGTAGCTGTCCGTTTCGTCGAAGCCCAGGGCCGCTACAGGAGCGTGTCCACATCGTGACGGTGGTAACGCACCGAACACGAAGCAGACCCGGTCAATCTGAAACAAGATCCAAACGGGTGGTAACCCACCGTTTACATCACACTCCGCAGCAGGACAACAGAGGGTGTCCGCGGGTGTTCAGAACGGGGTCAGTTGAGGTTCTCCAGCACCGCGTCCGCGACCGCCTTCATGGTGGTGCGGCGGTCCATGGCGGTGCGCTGGATCCAGCGGAAGGCCTCCGGCTCGGAGAGCCCCTGCTTGCTCATCAGCAGACCCTTGGCGCGCTCGATGGCCTTGCGCGTCTCCAGCCGCTCGGTGAGCCCGGCGACCTCGTTCTCCAGCGCCGCCAGCTCGGCGAACCGGGAGACGGCCAGCTCGATCGCGGGCACCAGGTCCCGCTTGGCGAACGGCTTGACCAGGTAGGCCATCGCACCGGCGTCGCGGGCGCGTTCGACCAGCTCACGCTGGCTGAAGGCGGTCAGGATGACCACCGGCGCGATCCGCTCCCGCGCGATGTCCGCGGCGGCCTCGATCCCGTCCTTCTTGGGCATCTTGACGTCCATGATGACCAGGTCGGGCCGCAGCTCACCGGCCAGCTCGACGGCACGCTCGCCGTCACCGGCCTCGCCGACGACCTCGTAGCCCTCCTCGCGGAGCATCTCCACCAGGTCGAGACGGATGAGCGCCTCGTCCTCGGCGACGAGCACACGACGCTGAACGGGGGTGGCCTGCTCCTGGGCCTCGGCAGCCGGCTGGGTCACCGGGGTCCTCCTGCGGTCTCTGGGCGGCAACTGATCGCGAAACCGCAGCTTACCCGGGCCGCTGAGACGTCCCGGTTAACGCGGTGGGTGATCGGCGCGACATTCCCGGCGAGCGCGGTCCGCGAACGGCCGCGTCCGGATCCGGACGGTCCGGTCCCGGACACCCCCGCCCGGCGGCTCAGCGCCGCCCGCGCCCGAACAGCCAGGCCGCCACCGCGGTCGGGAAGTTCATCACGATCCCGTACACCGCGGCCGGGATCGCCATGGTCGGACTGCCCAGCACCGACACCGCGACCGCGATGGCCAGCACCCCGTTGTGGATGCCGATCTCCATGGCCGAGGCGATCGCCTGCTCCCGCGCCACCCGGAACGCCCTGGGCACCAGATAGCCGATCACCAGGCAGCACACGCAGAACAGCAGCGCCAGCAGCCCCACCCCGCCCAGGTGCGCCACGAACACCGTCCACTGCGTCACCACGGCGGTCGTGACCACCACGAACAACACCACGATCGCCGCGACCTTCACCGGCCCGGCCATCCGCCGCGCCCACTCGCTGTACCGGTGCCGCACCCACATGCCCAGCCCCACCGGCACCAGCACCCCCGCGAACACCTGCGCCAGCTTGTCCGCCTGGATGCCGATCTCCTTGCCGGCGCCGAGGAAGTAGGTCATCGACAGGTCCACCACGATCGGCAGCGTGAAAAGCGCCAGCACCGAGTTCACCGCGGTCACCGCGATGTTCAGCGCCACATCCCCACCGGCCAGATGACTGAACAGACTCGCCGAGCTACCCCCTGGCGAGGCCGCCAGCAACATCGCCCCCACCGCCAGCTCCGCGGGCAGGTCGAACAGCAACACCAGCCCAAACCCCACCACCGGCAACACCAGCATCTGGCACGCCAACGTGATCGCCGCCGCCTTGGGCGAACGAGCCACCCGCCGCAGATCCGCCCCGGTGAGCGTCAACCCCAGCCCGAACATCACCAGCGCCAGCGCCACCGGCAGGAACATCGAGAAGGACACGGGAACTCCTTGGCTGACAACACGATCGGCGTGATCAAACCGCCCGACCGTACGCCACCCCGCGAGCCCGCTCCCCCGTCAGTCCTCCAACGGCAACGCGAGCTGGTCGACCAGCCGCAACCGCGGCACGGTCCGGCTGCCCGCGCCGCGCAGGCAACGGCGACAGGTCACCGGCCTGGTGGTGGGGTGCAGGTCCTCCACGGCCCAACCGGCCACACCCACGTGGCAGGCGGGGCCGGGCAGCTCGACGCCGGCCATCCACTTCGTCGGGGCCACGCCGTGCACGACCCGGGAGCGGCGGATGGTGAGGTTGCGGTCGGCGAACTGGGCGCAGGTGCGGGTGGCGACCGCCTGGAGCACAGCGGTCAGCGGGTCCAGCTCGGCTGGCAAGAGCTTCCGAACAGCGGTCATGTCCCGATGGTGACACCCGGTACCGACAATTCAGCGCGCCGGACAATCCGCGAGCCCAGGACCTGTCAGGAGTGGTCATCCGAGGCGGCGCGGCAATCCACAAATACACGGGCAACTGTGCGGGTATTCAGGTTCCGGTCGGCACACAGCTGACCGTGCATTGCTATTTCGTGGCCGGCATGTGAAGAACACGGCCACCCGGGCGATGCCCCGGCGCACCGCTCGGCCTGCCGCACCCTCCGGGGACTAGCACAAGATCAGCCCCTGACCAGATAATGCGTGGTCAGAGGCTGATTTGCGCTGCTTGAACGATGTGCCCCGGGTGGGAGTCGAACCCACACTGGACGGATTTTGAGTCCGCTGCCTCTGCCGGTTGGGCTACCGGGGCGTTCGGCACGGAAACCATACGCGATCACTCCGCCCCAGCGCCCACGGGGTCACCTGCCTGGGGTTCAGCGGTGGCGGCAAGCCCGTCGAGCAGCCACGTGTACGCCTGGCCGGGGCTGACCTGTTCGCCGGTGATGGTGGCGGTGAGGTGCCAGTAGCGGCGGAGGTGGGGATGGCGGTTGATGGTGGTGGTGGCGGCGAGGGTGCGGCGGAAGGCAGGGGTGTCGGTGGTGTGGCGGGCTTGGGCGTGGGCGGTGACGAAGGCGTCCAGGGCGGGGCTGGGGCGGGGGTGGTGGTGGGTGAGGATGAGGTCGCGGGCTTGGTCGCAGGCGGGGCCGATGGACCAGTGCAGGGCGTCCTCGTCGGGGATGTCGGCGTGGTTGCGGTGGGCTTGGCGGAGCAGGCCGTGGCGTAGGGCGGGGCTGGCGAGCAGGGTGAGCATTTCGGCGTAGGCGGTGACCTGGGCCGGGGTGGGGTTCGCCGGTGGGGCGGGGGCGCTGGCGTGCAGGAACATCTCGATGGTTTCGGGGCGGGCTGGGGCGACGAAGATCCGGCGCCAGAAGGTGACGAGCGCGGCGTGGGCGGTGGGGCCGTCCTGGGCGGCGGCGAGCAGGGCCAGGCGGGCGGCGCGGGCGGTGGGGTCCGCTTGTTCCAGGGCCGCGAGGCTGGCTTGGCGCCAGGACAGGGCGGCCAGCTCGGCGTCCAGGGTGGCGCGTTCGGCGGTGATGGCTTCGGCCAGGGAGGTTTGTCCATTGAGGACGGTGGTGATGGCGGGCAGGCCCAGGCCGAGGGCGCGGAGGTTGCGGACCAGGGTGAGGCGGTCGGCGGTGGCGGGGCTGAAGCGGCGGTGGCCGCCGGTGGTGCGCACGGGCTCCAGCACGCCCTCGTCGCAGTAGAAGCGGATGGTGCGCACCGGCACCCCGGTCAGCCGCGCCAGCTCGCCGATACCGACTGTGTCCTCGGTCACCTTCGCTCGAACCTCCACCCCAGTGGAGTTCCTACGGTACCGACATGACGACCGATCAACTCAGTGCGTGGGCGCGTGGCCAGATCGCGGCCTTCGCCTCCGTGGTGGATGGACTTGACCCGGCCGCCCGGGTGCCGACCTGTCCGGAATGGCAGGTCAGGGACCTGGTGGGGCACATCGGGCAGGGGTTCCGTTGGGCTGGCGAGCTGGTGCGTGGCGGGAGTGCGGTGCCGGTGCCGGACCCGAAGGAGGCCGATCCCGGGCGGCCCTCGGCCTGGCGTGGCTGGCTGGTGGACGGGGTGCGCGAGCTGATCGAGGCGGTGGAGTTGCGGGGCGAGGAGCCGGTGTGGACCTTCCTCGGGCCCGCGGCGCCGCGGTTCTGGCTGCGGCGGCTGCTGCACGACCTGGTGGTGCACCACTTCGACGCGGCCAACGTCGCCGGGCGGGACTACGCGGTGGCGCCGGAGCTGGCCGCGGACACCATCTGCGAGGGGCTGGAGCTGATCACCGCGCCGGAGGCGGTGGCCTGGGTGCCGGGGCTGGCCGGGTTGCGCGGGGACGGGCAGCGACTGGCGGTGCGGCCGACGGACGGGCAGGCGGGGTGGTTGATCACTCGGGAGCCGGGTGGGGCGCGGTGGGAGCGGGAGTCGGCGGAGCCAGTGGGGGCGGTGGGGGCACAGTCGGCGGGGGCGGCGGCGGTGCACGGCTTGGCGGGGGCCCAGGTGGTGCTGGCCGGGCGGACCCGGGATGTGCTGCTGGTGCTGACCCGGCGGCTGGATCCGGGTGATGGCCGGGTCAGCGTCACCGGGGACCGGGCGTTGCTGGCTGACTGGCTGGCGCACGTCGCCTACTGATCCGGCGCAGTCTGCCGTGGGCGGCCAGGATGCCCAGCAGCACCAGGGCCGCGCCCAGGGGCTGGTGCCAGGCAAGGGGTTCGCCGAGGACGAGCACGCCGAGCAGGACGCCGACCACGGGGGTCACGTAGGTGACCGCGGCGGCGTTGGCGGCGCCCCAGTCGCGGACCACCGCGGTGTTCCAGACGTAGGCCAGGCCGGTGCTCAGCGCGCCGAGGGCGAGCATGCTCAGCAGCACGGGCAGGGACAGATCCGTTGGGGTGCCCAGGAATGGTGTGGTGAGCAGCATGAGGGTCGCGCCCGCTGCCACCTGGATGAAAGCCAGGGTGATGGCGGGAACGTCCCGGTGGCTGAGGAAGCGGCGCAGGTAGGCGAAAGCCAGGCCGTAGCTGGTGGTGGCGCCCAGGCAGGCCAGTTGCGCCGGCAGGCTGCCGGTGAGGGTGGCGGCGAACGGGTTGATGATGACCAGGACGCCGGCGAAGCCAAGCAGCAAACCGGTGCGGCGGTGCGGGGTGAGGCGTTCGGTGCGGAGCAGGGCGGCGGCGAAGGCGGTGGCGAACAGGGGCGTGGTGGCGTTGTAGATGCTGGCCAGGCTGGCCGAGATGTGGCTCTGCGCCCAGGCGAACAGCAGGAACGGGAGCACGCAGAGCAGCACCGAGACCACGGTCAGGTGGCCCCACAGAGCCGGTTCGCGGGGCAGCGAGCGCCGGGTGAGCAGCATGATCGCCGCGAGGGTGAGGGCGCCCAGGACCAGGCGGCCCCAGACGATCTGCGGTGGGGTCAGGCCGGTGAGCGCGATCTTGACGAACAGGAAGCTGGCGCCCCAGGTGAGCGCGAGCAGGCTGAACTGGATCGGGGTGCTGACGCGGGTTCCCGGCACGACGTTCCCTCCCGGACCGCCGGCTGACACCGGGTGTCCGGGAGGGAGTCAACCCGCCGGGGCCAGCGCGTGGCTGGCGGGAATCAGACCTTGAGCTACAGACCGGCCAGGAACTCCAGCAGCGCCTTGTTGACCTCGTCCGGGCGTTCCTGCTGGGTCCAGTGCCCGCAGCCGGGCAGGTCCAGCACGGTGCGCAGGCCGGGCAGCTGCTCGGGCAGCCGCTCCAGGTAGTCCGGCGGGTAGAAGCCGCGGACCAGGTCCCGTTCGCCGGTGATGTGCAGCGCGGGCGCGGTGATCGGCGCGCCCTGCCACGGGGCGGTCAGCGCCCAGTTGCGGTCGATGTTGCGGTACCAGTTCAGGCCGCCGGTGAAGCCGTTGCGCTGGTACTGCTCGGTGTAGGCATCGATGTCGGCCTCGGTGAGCCAGCTGGGCAGGGTCTTCGGCTCGGGCATGGCGGAGAGGAAGCCGCCGCCTGCCGGGGCGGTCGGGGTGGCGGCCGAGCTGTCGCTCTCGCCGGAGGTGGCGGCCAGGGTCTTGCGGAAGGTGCTGCGGATGTCCTGGTTGAGCTCGGCGTCGGCGACACCGGGTTCCTGGAAGTAGATCTGGTAGAAGCCGTCACCGAAGCGCTGCCGGGCGGCCACCAGCGGCGGGACCGGGCCACGCGGGGCGGGCGCCACGCTGAGCCCGCCCACGCCGCGGACCAGGTCGGGCCGCATCATCGCGGTGTTCCAGGCCACCGGGGCGCCCCAGTCGTGGCCGATGACCACGGCCTGCCGCTCCCCCAGCGCGTGGATCAGCCCGACCACGTCGCCGACCAGGTGGAAGATCGAGTAGTCGTCCACATCGGACGGTTGGTCGGTGCCGCCGTAGCCGCGCTGGTCCGGCGCGACCACGTGGTAGCCGGCCTCGGCCAGCGGCTGGAACTGGTGCCGCCAGGAGTACCAGCTCTCCGGGAAACCGTGCAGCAGCAGGACAAGTGGGCCCTCGCCCTGTTCGGCGATGTGCATGGTGATGCCGTTGACGGAGACTTCGCGGTGCTGTGGCAACGCTGTTCGCCTCATTCCTTGGTGGTGGTGATGCTGGCCAGCACGTCCGCGCGCCGCGCGTGCGGCAGGCGCAGCCCTTCCTCAGCGGTGGCCCTGACTTCGGCCGCACCGGCGGTCGGCTCCCCCAGCAGCGCGGTGCGCACCAGCACCGGGCAGAACCGGTGCGGGCGGGCGGCGTCCGGGTCGGTGCTGAACAGCTCGATCATCTCGTCCACCGCGGCCAGGGACTCCCTGGCGGCGGCGAGGATGCGCGCGGCCTTCCCCGAGTCCTGCTCCACCAGCTGAGCCATCGCCGATCTCCCGTTCCGCGCGCCGGGTGCCGGCGGCGCGTCTCCATCATGCCCGCGCGATGTCCTGCTCCTCCATGCGGCTCGTCTTGCCGTCCTCCCACATCGCCCGCAGCCAGCGCCCGGCCAGCGGCCACTTCTGCCAGCGCGTCAGCATCTTGCGCAGCCCGATCTGGAACCGGCTGGTGGGGGTGGAGAACGCCTGCTGTTCCAGTCCGATCTGCTGGTAGTACTCGATGCTGGGCCGCAGCTTGGCCTCCCAGGCGGCCAGCGCGCGCGGGTGCCGCTCCAGCATGGTGCCGAGCAGGCCGGCCGCGGCCAGTCCGGCGGAGACGCCCATGCCCGCGCACGGCGTCACGCACCAGGCCGAGTCACCGACCAGCACCACCCGGCCCTGGGGCCAGCGGTCCATCTTGACCTGCTCGACCGAGTCGAACAGCAGCTCCTCGGCGTTCTCCATGGCCCGCAGCGCCTCGCCGAGCGCGCGGCCGGTGGGGCCGGGGCCGAAGGCGGCGCGGCGAAGGCGGCCTGCTCCACGTCACCGCGCCGCCGGAGGGTGGTCTTCGCCGAGTGAACGGTCATGCCGCCTCCTGTGCGGCGACCACTCGCCGGTTGGTCAGCAGGGTGATCACGAAGCCCAGGCCCAGGGCGAGCAGGACGCCGAGGTTGGCTCCGGAGAAGTCCTGGGCCAGGCCCAGTGGGGCGAGCAGGTAGCCCTGCCAGCCGAGCCAGCCCGCGGCGGTGTTGGTGACCAGGCCCCAGCCCAGCGCGGTGGCGGCCACGATCAGCAGGACCGGGCCCCAGCGCACATCGCCGTAGCGGCCTGCCGGGTCGTGCAGGTCGGGTTCGGCGTAGTCACGGCGGCGGCGGGCCAGGTCGGCGAGCATGATGCCGCACCAGGCGGCCACCGGGACGCCGAGAGTGGTGAGGAAACCCTGGAACTGGCCGAGGAAGGCGCCGCCGAGGAAGACCAGGTAGACCGTGCCCAGCACCATCAGCACGCCGTCGATGAACGCCGCCGTCGGCCGGGAGATCTTGGCGCCGGCGGCGAGCAGGGCCAGGCCGGAGGAATAGATGTCCAGCACCGCGCCGCCGACCAGGCCCAGCACCGCGACCAGGGCGAAGGGCACCAGGAACCACACCGGGAGCAGGGTGGTCAGCGCGCCGATGGGGTCGGTGGCGATGGCGGCGTTGAGCTGGGGCGCGGAGCCGGCGAGCAGCAGGCCGGACAGCAGCAGCACCACGGGGGCCAGGCTGGCGCCGAAGGTGGTCCAGCCGACCACCGCGCGGCTGCGGGTTTGCCTTGGCAGGTAACGGGAGTAGTCGGCGGCGGCGTTGACCCAGCCGAGGCCGAAGCCGGTCATCAGGAACACCAGCGCGCCGAGGAACTGGCTCGCGGTCCCGGCGGGCAGCGCGGTGACCGCGGCCCAGTCGATGTGGTCGGCGACCAGGCCGAGGTAGACCAGGGTGAGCGCGCCGGTGACCACGGTGATCACCGTTTGCAGCCGCAT
The DNA here is from genome assembly GCF_053591555.1 of Crossiella sp. NPDC003009. Lineage (NCBI taxonomy): Bacteria > Bacillati > Actinomycetota > Actinomycetes > Pseudonocardiales > Pseudonocardiaceae > Crossiella > Crossiella sp. NPDC003009. Next base: position 29,843 of record NZ_JBSFUA010000053.1, read on the forward strand.
GATGGTGGCGAAGCCGAGCACTCCCGCCCCGACCACCAGCACGGTGACCACCAGCAGCGCCAACACCTTCGTGGTCACGCCGCCGCCCCAGCCGAGGCGCTCGAACACCGTCGCGGTGGCCAGCGTCGCCAGGGTGGCCAGCACGGTTTCCCAGCCGACGGTGAGCAGCCAGGAGATGGCCGAGGGCAGGCGGTTGCCGCGCACGCCGAAGGCCGCGCGGCTGAGCAGCATGGTGGGCGCGGAGCCGCGTTTGCCGGCCACCGCGACGAATCCGCAGAGCAGGAAGGAGAACACGATGCCCAGCACGGCGACGGAGACGGCCTGCCAGAAGGACAGGCCGAAGCCGAGCACGAAGGAGCCGTAGCTGAGGCCGAGCACCGAGACGTTCGCGCCGAACCAGGGCCAGAACAGCTGCCGGGGCGTGCCGTGCCGGTCGGCGTCGCCGATCACGTTGATGCCGTGCGTCTCCACCTTCAGCGGTTCGCTCATGCCCAGAACCCCGTTCCGATCAGCTGCTCGATCTCCGCCCGCACCGGCGCGGTGGCCGGTCCCTCCCGGGTGACCGCGATCGCGGCCGCGGCGTTGGCGTACCTGGTCGCCTCGAACATTCCGTTGCCGCGCAACAACTCCGCCAGCAGCGCGCCGCAGTGCGCGTCCCCGGCGCCGTTGGTGTCCACCGCGTCCACGTTGAACCCGGCGACCGTGGTGATCCGCCCGTCCCGCTGCAGCAGGCAGCCGGCCGGGCCGTCCCGGACGATCACGGTGGCGAAGCTGGGCACCAGGGTGGCCAGCGCGGCCGCGGCGGCGCGGGTGGTGTTGGTGCGGGAAAGTTGTTTGGCCTCACGGGCGTTGCAGCTCAGTATGTCCACTCTGGACAGCACCGCGGTCAGGTCGGACCAGACGACCTGCTCCACCAGCGGGCCGGGGTCGAACAGCACGGTCGGACTGGGCAGCCTGCCCAGCCAGTCCAGCAGCGCGTCCCGGTTGGCCGCGTGCAGCAGGCTGTACCCGCTGACATAGACCATGTCCGCCGCGCTGGGGTGCACCAGGTCCAGCTGACCGGGATCCAGCACGCCCTCCGCGCCCACGCCGGTGACGAAGGTGCGCTCGCCGGTCTCCTCGTCCACCAGCACCACCACGATGCCGGTGTCCGCGCCGGGGGTGGGCGGGTTGACCACGGTGATGCCCTCGGCCAGCATCGCCGCCCTGGCCAGGTCGCCGAAGCTGCCGCTGCCGTGGCTGCCCGCGTAGAGCACCTCCGCGCCGGAGCGGGTGGCCGCGGACATCACGTTGAAGCCGCCGCCGGGGGTCAGTTTCACCGCCGAGGCCAGCACGTCGCCGCCCAGCGGTGGCAGGCCGGAGACGGTGAGCACCAGGTCGACCACCACCTGGCCGGTGAACACGAGCTGCCCGCTCACGCCCGGCCCCGGAGCGCGAGCAACCCGTGCACCAGGGGATCCAGCGTGAGAGCGTTCACACGCAGGACCCTGGCGAGCAGGTCGGCGGGCAGGGCCTCGCTGCCGTGGCAGGCGCCGAGCAGCGCGCCGCAGATCGCGGCCACCGTGTCGGTGTCCCCGCCCAGGTTCGCGGCCAGCAGCAACGCCTCCAGCGGCCGCTCGCCGAGCGCCTCGGCCAGCGCGAACGCGGCCACCACGGACTCCTGCGCGGCCACCGAGGTGCCGATCACCGTGCCGATGGCGGCGGCCAGGTCCTCCCGCGCGATCCCGCGCACCCAGCCCCTCGCCCAGCGGATCCGGGCGGCGATCTCCCCGCCGGCGACCCAGCGCCCGCGCCGGGCACCGCGTTGCGCACCCTGTTCGCCCAGGTCAAGGGCCTCGGACAGGCTGGAACCGGCGACTCCGGCGGACACCGTGGCGGCCACCGCGACCGCCGCGGCCAGGCCGGTGCTGGTGCCGTGGGTGACCATGGCGGTCTCCGCGACCGCGTCGGCCAGCCGATCGAGGTCATCCGGTGGGACCGCGATGCCGACCGGGGCGACCCGCATGGCCGCGCCGTTGGTCGTGCCGTCCCGCCCGGTCTCGGTGGGCGGCTCACCCCGCGCGAGCCGTTCCAGGGCCAGTTTTGTGGACGGGCCAAGCAGATCCGCCGAGCCACGGCGGATCATCACCGCCTCCCAGGCCAGCAGCGCCTCGCCGAACTCCCTCGGTTCGACCTGCCCTTGGCCCTCGATCAGCAGCCGGGCGAGCAGCAGCGCCTGTTCGGTGTCGTCGGTGACCGATCCGGCCGGCATGCCGGGCGCGATCGGTTGGGCGGCAACGGCATCCACCAGTCCGGTGATCCGGCCGTAGCATCCGGCGATGGCGGCGGGCGACATCGACTGGGTCGGCATGCCCAGGGCGTCGCCCAGCGCGAGCCCGGCGAGGGCCCCACGCGCCCGGCCGACCCATGAATGCATGTGCATAGCACTACACCCGCGGGTCGGCCCCGGCAATCGGTCCGGACCGGCCGGGCTCAGCCTGCGGTGATCACTCGACCTCGCGCAGGATCCGCTCCACCGAGGTCAGCCTGGTCTGCACCTCGGTGAGCTGGGTCCTGGCCTCGGTCAGCTCCCGGGCGGTCTGCTCCTGCGCGGCCACCGCGCGGGCGGCCAGCTCCTGGTAGGCCTGTTCGCGGGCGGCGCTGGCCTTGGCGCGCACCGAGATGAAGCTCTGCCAGATGATCACGGTCAGTACCACGGTGATCAGCGTGAAGACGCCGAACACGCCGACGAGTTCCTGCCAGGCACGGACGCCCATGGGTCAGTTTTCCTGTTCTTCCGGTGTGCTGAGGGTGCGGGCGGCGGTCGCGACGCTGGCCGGGGTCAGCTCGATCGCGAACGGGGTCACCTCGTAGAACTTCATCGCCTTGCCGTCCGCGGACAGCTCCAGCTGAGCACTCACCAGCCCGGCCGCCTCCAGCTTGCGCAGGTGCACCTGGAGCAGCGCCCGGCTGATGCCGAGATCGCGGGCCAGCGCGCTGACGTACTGACGCTCGGCGGCCAGGGCCGCGACCACCCGGAGCCGGTGCGGGTTGGCCAGGGTGGCCAGCACCCGCAGGAGGTCGTCCCCCGTCGGCGGCTTCCCGGTCATCGCGGTATCCAGCACATGAGCAGCAAGGTTAGTGCGCTCGCCGTCCTGGGAAGCGCCAGGCTCGCTCGCCGAGCAGGGCCAGCGCGGCCGGTACCAGGACGCCGCGGACCAGGGTGGCGTCCAGCAGCACGGCGACCGCGAGGCCGACGCCGAGCATCTTGTTCTCGATCGAGGTGAGCGTGACGAACACGGCGAACACCACGGTCATGATCACCGCGGCGCTGGTGACCACGCCCGCGCTGGCGCCGAGTCCGCTGACCACCGCCTCCTTGGCCGGCAGGCCCGCGCGCCAGCGTTCGCGGATCCGGCTGAGGATGAAGATGTGGTAGTCCATGCTCAGTCCAAAAAGGACCACGAACATGAACAGCGGCAGCCAGCCCATCACCCCGCCGTAGGGGGTGAAGCCGAGCAGGCCGCTGAGGTTGCCGTACTGGAAGATCCAGGTGATCACGCCGTAGGCCGCGCCGATGGCGAGCAGGTTCAGCGCGATGGAGACCAGCGGCACGGTGAGCGAGCGGAAGACGAGCACCAGCAACAGGAACGACAGCAGCAGCACGAAGCCGAACACCAGCGGGGTGCGTTCGCGCAGCTGGGCGGTGAAGTCGGTGGTCTGCGCGGTCCGCCCGGACACCGCGACGTCCAGCTGCCCGAGCACGCCGAGGGCCTCGGGGATCACCTTGTGCCGCAGGTGCTCCAGCGCCCGCACTGAGGTGTCGTCGGTGCCGGAGCCGGCCAGCGGCATCCGGACCACCAGCGCCTTGCCCACCCGGTCCACGGTCAGCGGACCGGCCAGCAGGCCACCGCTGTCCTTGACCTGACCGCGCAGCCGGTCCACCAGCGCCGCGGCCAGCATTCCGTCCACTGTGGACTCATCGCGCTGCCAGATCACCACCCTGGCCGGGGTGGGCGCGCCGGGGAAGGCTTCCTGCATGCGCAGCGCCGCGTCCACCTGGGGCACGCTGCGCGGCAGGCTGTTGACCGGGGCGGCGTCCTGGAGCTTCATGTCCAGCGCGGGCACGGCCATGGCCAGCAGCGCGAGCACCGCGGCCCCGCCCCACAGCACCGGCCGCCGCGCCACCCTGGTGGCCACGCCGGACCAGATCCGGGACTCGCGCGCCGCGGTCCGGTCCTTGCCCAGCCAGGGAATGCGGCCGCTGTCCACCCGGTGCCGCAGCGCGGCCAGGATGGCGGGCAGCACGGTCACCGAGGCGACCATGGCCAGTCCGACCACCACGGCCATGCCGATCGCACCGCCGGTGAGCACGCCGAGCCCGGTCAGCGCCAGGCCGCTCAGGCACAGAATCACGGTCAGGCCGGAGACCAGCACCACGTGCCCCGAGGTGCGGGCGGTGGTGCGCAACGCGGTCTCATCGTCCACTCCGGACTGTCGTTCCTCGCGATAGCGGCGCAGGTAGAACAGCGAGTAGTCGATGCCCACGGCCACGCCGACCAGCAGGATCAGCGCCGAGACCGCGCTGTTGACGGCGACCACCTTGCCGATCACCGACAGCAGGGTGAAGGTGGCCGCCAGTCCGCTGACGGTGAGCAGCACCGGGATGCCGGCGGCGACCAGCGAGCCGAACACGATGAGCAGGATGATCAGCACCAGCGGCAGGGACAGCAGGTGCGAGCGTTCCAGGTCGGCCTTGATGGACTCGTCGACCGCGCTGGCCAGGCTGCGGTCCCCCGCCTGGGCCAGCCGGACCGCGGGATGCCGGGCGGCGACCGCCTGGACCGCGCCGGTGGCGAAGGCGAAGTGCTCGGACAGTTTCTCCACCGGCCAGGCCAGCTTGAAGGTGACCAGGCCCGAGCGGCCGTCTGCGGAGATGTGGTCCTGCCAACGGGTTTCCAGCGGTGAGCGGACGTCGGTGACCGCGTCGGGCCGTCGAGTCAGCTCAGCTACCAGGTCCTCGGTGACCCTGCGCAGCTCCGGGCTGTTGCCGAAGTGCCCGCTCGGCGCGTGGGCTTGGATGAGGACCTTCTCCTCCACCGGCAGGTAGCCGTCCTGCTTGTCCAATGTGGACTGCGCTCGCCCGGTGTCGCCGGGGTCCACGTTGCGCGCGTTGGGTCCGGTTACCAGCACGCTGGCCAGGAACGCGAGCAGCACCAGGCCCAGCCAGCCCAGGATCGCGGCCCGGCGGTGCCGGGTGGCCCAGGCCGCGATCCGATCGGTCAGTGTCATCACGTTCTCCCCCAGTCAGTCACCTGCAAACGAAAGTTAGCAGGTGCCATCCCGGGTTGTCACCTGAGCTGGGACCAGAACCCGCAGTTGTGCTCGGCGGCCAGGTCGATCCGGGTGGTGCGCTCGGCGGTGAACCGGCGGGTGCCGTGCCGGGACCAGCCGGGGTCGCCGGTGTGCGCGTAGGCCGCCCAGTGCTCGATCATGCGGTCGGCCAGGGCCTGCTGGGCCGGGGTCAGCGGCGGCTGCGGCCAGCTGAGGTCGAGCAGGTAGCGGAGTTCGGCGCCGTGGGCCGCGCCGTAGGGGAACTCGCCCAGCACGTGGCCGGTGGGTTCGGCGAACTCGAAGGTGTGCACGGGTTTCCTGGCGGCCGCGACGACCGGCAGCTGGGTGCAGGCGCCGAGCGCGCCGCCGTGGTCGGTGAGCAGGCGGGCCAGGGTGAGCGCGGGCGTGGGTTCGGTGGTGGCGGGGTACTGGGCGAGGACCGCCGGGGCGTCCGTGCCGAACAGGCTGGTGACCAGGTTGGGGTAGTCCTCGGCGGTGAGGGCGCGGTGCGGGGCGACGAACGGGCGCATCTCGTCGGCGGTGCCGCCCAGCAGCAGCGGGACCTGTGTGGTCAGCGGTTGGGCTGGCAGGGTTGGGGTGCCGGCCACCGGCAGCCAGGGGCGGCCGTTGAAGTCGCGGCGCAGCACGGAAACCTGGTCCTGGTGCAGGCCTACCAGGGAGGTCAGCGGCAGGCCGCGCAGGCAGGCCGCGTCGGGGCAGCCGAGGGTGCCGGCGGTGGCGCGGGCGCGGCGCTCGGCCTCGGCGCGCTCGACCATCGGGTTGGCGCACGGGGCGCTGTGCACGATGGCCCGCTGGAACAGGCCGCGGGAGGCCGGGCTGGCCAGGTGCGCGCAGACGCTGTAGCCACCGGCGGACTGGCCCCACAGCGTGACCTTGGCCGGGTCGCCGCCGAAGGAGGCGATGTTGGCCCTGACCCAGCGCAGCGCGGCCTGCTGGTCCTGGATGCCCAGGTTCCCGGCATCCGGTCCGAGGTCGGGGTGGGCCAGGAAACCCAGTGCGCCCAGGCGGTAGTTGAGGGTGACCACCAGGACCTTGCCGCGGGCGGCGAGCCGGCTGGGGTCGTAGTCGCCGCCCGCGCCGGTGGTGAAACCGCCGCCGGGCACGAACACCAGCACCGGCAGCCTGTCTGTCCCTTGTGGACGGTGGATGTTCAGGGACAGGCAGTCCTCGCTGCCGCGCACCTCGCCGGGCCTGCCGGGCTGGGCGCAGGCCGGGCCGGGCTGGGTGGCCTCGCGGACACCGGTCCAGGGCCGGGGCGGACCTGGAGGCTGCCAGCGGGCCGCTTCGGCGTACGGAATGCCTTGGTACACGCGGTGTTCGGCGGTGACCCGGCCACGCACCCAGCCCGAGCCGGTGGCGGCGAGCTCGCCGGGGTCGGCGGCCGCGACGCCCGGCAGTCCCAGCAGCGCGAGGGTCAGGGTGGTGAGTATCGCTTTTCGCATGGCGGACACGGTGGCAGCGCGGGGACTGCCGGGGCGTCCCCGCGCCGCCGTATCCGGCCTACGTGGATCGGCGTAGTCAGCCGTAGAACCCGGCCACGCTGAGCTCGCTGAGCGGGATCCAGTCCGGGTCGGCGGTGGTGGCGGTGACGCCGCGCAGTTCCACCGCCAGCGCCGGGCGTTCGTCGACCAGCTGGACCAGGGTGTAGAGGGCGGCCAGCACGTGCAGGCAGTGCGGTCGGCGGTCGCGGCAGTCGCAGTGCGGGGTGAGCTCCTCCGGAGGCGGGGCGATGGCGATGTCGTGGGCGCGCAGCTCGGCGGCCAGCGAGTCGGGCAGGTCGCCGGGCACCAGGCTGGGCGGAAGGCCGGCGAGCAGCTTGGCCACCAAGGCGGCGGACTCGGCTGGCCAGAGCGGGATCTCGATGCTCACCCGGTACTGGCCGGAGCCGGCGGTGAGCAGGCCGGGGGCCACGGTCAGGTCGGTGATGCCGTTGTCGCGGACCAGGTTGCGGGCCCTGGGCAGCAACGGGTTGGGGCGGGTGACCCTGGTGGGCTCGGCGATGCGCAGCCAGGCGTGCCCCCAGGCGGTGGCGCCGTACTCGGCGATCATCGGCCGATCCCCTCCAGGTTCAGGTCGAGCACGCGGTGCAGGTCCTCATCGGGCAGGTTGGCCAGCGCGGTGTCGGTGTCGCCGGAGACCAGGTCGGCCAGCGCCCGTTTGGTCTCGTGCATCCGGGCGATGTGCTCCTCCACGGTGCCGCCGGTGACCAGCGTGTGCACGGTGAGCACCCGGTGCTGGCCGATGCGGTGCGCGCGGTCGGTGGCCTGTTCCTCCACCGCCGGGTTCCACCAGCGGTCGTAGTGCAGCACGTGACCCGCCCTGGTCAGGTTGAGGCCGAACCCGGCGGCGCGCAGGCTCAGCAACAGGATCGGCGGCGCGTCCTCGTCGTGTTGGAAGGCCTGCACCAGCTTGTCCCTGCGGTCGGCGGTCAGCCCGCCGTGCAGGAACGGGATCTCCGGACCGCCCAGGGTCTCGGTGAGGTGGCGGGAGAGCAGCTCGCCCATGGCGCGGTACTGGGTGAACACCAGCGCGCGGTCGCCGTCCTCGACGATCTCGGCGAGCATCTCGCTGGCCCGGTCGAACTTGCCGGAGCGGCCGGGCAGCGGGCCGTCCTGGCCGAGCAGCTGGGCCGGGTGGTTGCAGACCTGCTTCAGCGCGGTCAGCAGGGCCAGCACCCGGCCGCGGCGCTCGATGCCGGAGCCGAGGCCGTCGGTGAAGGCGCGGTCCACCGCGTCCCGGTACAGCCGGATCTGCTCATCGGTGAGCGTGCAGGCCACGGTCGTGTACAGCTTGGGCGGCAGGTCGGTGGCCACCTCGGACTTGGTGCGGCGCAACAGGTGCGGGTCGATCAGCGCGTGCAGGCGCTGGGCCGCGGTGACCGAGCGGCGCTGCTGGATGGGCGCGGCGAACCGCTGCCGGAACCGGCCCCTGGTGCCGAGCAGGCCGGGGCGGGTGACGTTGAGGATGGCCCACAGGTCGTCGAGGCGGTTCTCCACCGGGGTGCCGGTGAGCGCGATCCGTAGCCGCGCGGTCAGCCGGGTGGCGGCCTTGGCGGCCAGCGAGTCCGGGTTCTTGATCTGCTGCGCCTCGTCGAAGATCACCGTGTCCCAGCTGGTCCCGGCCAGCTGGTCGGCGTCGGCGCGCAGCGCGCCGTAGCTGGTCACCACGACCTCGGCGGCCAGGCCGGCCAGGGTGCGCCGGGGGCCGTGGTGGGCGCGCACCGGCAGGCTGGGGGCGAAGCGGTCCAGCTCGCGCCGCCAGTTGCCGACCAGCGAGGTCGGGCAGACCACCAGGTGCGGCCCGGGGCGGGTGGCCAGCAGGCTGATCGCCTGGAGCGTCTTGCCCAGGCCCATCTCGTCGGCCAGGATGCCGCCGCCAGGCACCGAGCGCAGCCAGGCCACCCCGGTGACCTGGTATGGCCGCAGCTCCGCACGCACCTCGGCCGCGCGCAGCTCGTCGCGGGTGCGGGCGGCCTGCCGGAACTGGCGCAGCAGCGCGGCGGGCGAGCTGATCGCGGTGCCCTCGGCGTTGGGCACCGCGTGCGCGGCCGGGGGCAGCGGGAGGTCGGCGTCCGGGTGCTGGGCCGCCTGCCGCCAGGCGCGGGCGGCGGGGCTGAGCTCGGCGGTGGTGCTCAGCAGCGCGGGCAGCGCGAGGTCCAGGTCCACCAGGCGCACCGGGGTGGGCAGCACGGTGATCCGGCCGCCCACCGGGCGGGCCAGCCGGCATTCGGCGGCCCGGCCCACCGGCAGCCCGGCCGCGGCCAGCGCGGCGGCCGGGTCGGGCGGGCCCCACCAGGCGAACGCGCCCTCGGCTGGCAGGAACGTGGCCTGGAGCTGGACGTGCGAGGTCGGCATGACCTCCCTTTCGGGGCATGGCGGTGGCCGGGACGGAATCTCGATGGGCAATCGAGACTACCTCGCGGATTGCGCTCGCGCTAATGAATCCGGCATTTGACAAATCCGAATCCGTGTATCCCCGGAAATCCGTCCTTGACAAATCAGGGTTGTCATACCCACGGCTGACCTGCACGGGGTCCTGGAAGCTGACGGCACGGACCTCGCCGCGTCGGTACAGTGGAAAACGTGATCGACTTCGAGAAGGCTTCCGTATTCAAGCTCTCGCCGTGCCGTCCCGAGGACATCGCCGGATCCATCGCGCCGATCATCATCCCCGGGGAACAGCTGATCGCCGCGTTCAAGTCCGTGCGGGACTACGTGGTGTTCACCAACAAGCGGCTGATCGCGGTGAACGTGCAGGGCATGCTCGGCAAGAAGAAGGACTTCACCTCGCTGCCCTACAACAAGGTGCAGGCGTTCTCCATCGAGACCGCGGGCACCTTCGACCTGGACGCTGAGCTGGAGCTGTGGTTCAGCGGTCTGGGCAAGGTCCGGCTGGAGTTCCGCGGCGACTCCGACGTGCGCGCCATCGGCCAGCTCATCGCCCAGCACACCCTCTGACGCCGGGTCAGCTCAGCTTCGCCGCCTTGGCCAGCAGGTAGCGCTGTTCCGGCTGGCTGGCGGTGCGGCGGGCGGCGCGGTGGTAGGCCTCGGCGGCGGCCTCGGGCTGGTCGTCGAGCTCCAGCAGGTGGGCGCGGACGGCGTCCAGGCGGTGGCTGGCGCGCAGGCGGTCGTCGGCGGCGAGCTCGTCGAGCAGGTCGAGGCCTGCCTTGGCGCCGTTGACCATGGCCAGGGCGATGGCGCGGTTGAGGGTGACCACCGGGTTGGGCGCGATCCGCTCCAGGATGCCGTAGAGCACCAGGATCTGCGGCCAGTCGGTGTCCTCGGGGCGGGCGGCCTCGGCGTGCGTGCCCGCGATCGCGGCCTGCACCAGGTAGGGGCCGAGCGCGCCGGTGGACAGGGTGTGCCGGAGCAGGGTCAGGCCCTCGGTGATGGCGGCCTGGTCCCAGCGGGTGCGGTCCTGTTCGTTGAGCGGGATGAGCGCGCCGCCGGGGCCGGTGCGGGCGGCGCGGCGGGCGTGGGTGAGCAGCATCAGCGCCAGCAGCGCGCCGGTCTCGCTGTCGGCCGGGGCCAGCCGGTGCACCAGGCGGGCCAGCCGGATCGCCTCCGCGGCCAGCTCGAGGCGTTGCAGCTCTTCGCCGCTGGAGGCGGTGTAGCCCTCGTTGAAGATCAGGTACAGCACGTGCAGCACCACCCGGAGCCGCTCGTCCCGCTCCCGGGCGGGCGGCGGGCCGAAGGCGGACCCGGTGGCCTTGATCCGCGCCTTGGCCCGGCTGATCCGCTGCGCCATGGTCGCCTCGGGCACCAGGAAGGCGCTGGCGATCTGCGCGGTGCTCAGGCCGCCGACCGCGCGCAGGGTCAGCGCGAGCTGGGACGGCGCGCTCAGCTCGGGGTGGCAGCACAGGAACAGCAGGGTGAGCGAGTCGTCCTCGGCCGGCGGTCCGTCCGGGGCCGGGGCCTCCGGGTCGAGCGCGAAGGCCTGTTCGCGGCGGCGGCGGGCCGAGTCGCTGCGCCAGGCGTCGGTGAGCCGCCGGGTGGCCACGGTCAGCAGCCAGCCGCGCGGGTTCTCCGGCGGCCCGGCCGCCCACTGGGTGCTGGCGTCCAGGAGGGCTTCCTGCACGGCGTCCTCGCAGGCGTCGAACTGGCCGTGCCGCCGGACGAGGACGCCGAGGACCTGGGGCGCGAGCTCGCGGATCAGGTCCTCGACGTCTGAGGTGCTCACATCTCCAGCTCCATGCCGCCGGAGAACATCACCGGCCGGACCTCAACCGCGAGTCCCGGGATCTTGGTGTCCGGGATCAGCTTGGCCAGCTCCAGCGCCCGTTCCTTGTTCTCGCATTCGACCAGGTAGAAGCCGCCCATGAACTCCTTGGCCTCCAGGAAGGGGCCATCGGTGACCACCGGCTGGCCCTCGGCCGCGCGCACCACCGCGCTGGCGGCCGGGTCGGCCAGGGCCTGGGTCAGGATCAGCTCGCCGGAGGCCTGGATGGTGCGGATGAACTCGCCGTGGCCCTCCCCGATCGCGGCGCGCTCCTCTTCGGTCAGCGCGTCCAGGATGGCCGGGTTGACCTGCATGATCAGCAAGAACTTCACGACGTGCTCCTCGTGTCCACGACGCCCCCGTTGGGCACCGTACACACCCTGATCGGAGCCGGTTCGCCGATCTCGACACGCCCCCGGCACAAGTCGCTCTTTTTTTCGGCGCAGGATCGGACTAACGTTGTGTATACCGTATGCACGATGGGAGACACGGGCATGCCGACAAACACGGGCGAGCCTTCGATGATGGACCGGGTGCGCTCGGTGGTCGACCGGCATCGCGGTGATCGGGGCGCGCTGCTGCCGATCCTGCACAGCCTGCAGGCCGAGTTCGGCTACATCGATCAGGCGATGGTCCCGGTGCTGGCCGCCGAGCTGAACCTGTCCAGGGCCGAGGTGCACGGCGTGGTGACCTTCTACCACGACTTCCGCGCCGAACCCGCGGGCCGGACCGTGGTCAAGCTGTGCCGCGCCGAGGCCTGCCAGTCCGTGGGCGCGGAGGACCTCATCGCGCACGCCGAGGCCAGGCTGGGCAGCAAGCTCGGCTCGACCACCCCGGACGGCCGGGTGACCCTGGAGCAGGTGTTCTGCCTGGGCAACTGCGCGCTGGGACCGGCGGGTCAGGTGAACGGGCGCTTGTACGGACGACTGGACCCGGCGAAACTCGATGGCATCCTCGACGCGGAGGCGGAACGCGCATGACGATCACGGTTTACGTGCCCCGCGACTCCGCCGCCTGTTCGGTGGGCGCGGACGCGGTGGCGAGCGCGATCAGCCGGGAGGCCGCGGCCGCCGGGATCCAGGTGCGCCTGGTGCGCAACGGATCCCGCGGCATGCTGTGGCTGGAGCCGCTGGTGGAGGTGGCCACCGACGCGGGCCGGATCGGCTACGGGCCGGTCTCCGCGGGCGAGGTGCCCGAGCTGGTCAAGGCCGGGCTGTTCACCGGCGGGGCGCACGACAAGCGCCTCGGCCTGGTCGAGCAGCTGCCCTGGATGGTCGCGCAGCAGCGGCTGTGCTTCGCCAGGGTCGGCGTCACCGACCCGGTCTCCGCCGAGGACTACCTGGCCAACGGCGGCATGGCCGGCCTGCGGCGGGCGCTGGCCATGGACCCGGCCGAGGTGGTCAAGGAGGTCACCGACTCCGGGCTGCGCGGCCGCGGCGGCGCGGGCTTCCCGGCCGGGATCAAGTGGAACACCGTGCTCAAGGCCGACGGCGAGCTGAAGTTCGTGTGCTGCAACGCCGACGAGGGCGACTCGGGCACCTTCGCCGACCGGATGCTGATCGAGGGCGACCCGTTCTGCCTGATCGAGGGCATGGCCATCGCGGCGTATGCCACCGGGGCCACCGAGGGGTACGTGTACCTGCGCTCGGAGTACCCGGACGCGGTGGCCACCCTGCGCCAGGCCATCGAGGTGGCCTACGCGCGCGGCTGGCTCGGCCAGGACTACCTCGGCTCGGGGCAGCGCTTCGACCTGTTCGTGCGGGTAGGCGCGGGCGCCTACATCTGCGGTGAAGAGACCTCGATGCTGGAGAGCCTGGAGGGAAAACGCGGGATGGTGCGGGCGAAACCGCCCATCCCGGCGATCACCGGCCTGTTCGGCAAGCCGACCGTGGTGAACAACGTGCTCACCCTGGCCTCGGTGCCCAGCATCCTGGCCCACGGTGCGGCGGCCTACGCCGCGCTGGGTGTCGGCCGCTCGCTGGGCACCCAGGTCTTCCAGCTGGCCGGCAACATCAAGCACGGCGGGGTGTTCGAGACCGCCTTCGGCATGTCGCTGGCCGAGCTGGTCAACGACTACGGCGGCGGCACCCGGTCCGGTCGGCCGGTGCGCGCGGTGCAGGTCGGCGGGCCACTGGGCGCGTACCTCCCGGCGTCCACAATGGACATTCCTTTGGACTACGAGGCGTTCACCGCGGCACAGGCGATGCTCGGGCACGGCGGCATCGTGGTCTTCGACGACACCGTGGACATGGCGGCCATGGCCCGCTTCGCCATGGAGTTCTGCGCCGAGGAGTCCTGCGGCAAGTGCACCCCGTGCCGGGTGGGCTCGGTGCGCGGGGTGGAGACCATCGACCGGATCGTCGCGGGCGTCGACCCGGACACCAACCTCGCGCTGCTGGGCGATCTGTGCGAGCTGATGACCGAAGGTTCGCTGTGCGCGATGGGCGGGTTGACGCCGAACCCGGTCCTGTCCGCGTTGCGGCACTTCCCGGATGACTTCACCGCCCGTCACGAGGGGACGGCATCATGACTCTGTTCAAGGAACACGACCTCGGCACCCCGGCCAAACCGGGCGAGGCCACCGTCAGCATCGAGGTCGACGGCATGCCGGTGCGGGTGCCCGAGGGCACCTCGGTGATGCGCGCCGCGGCCGAGACCGGCATCGACATCCCCAAGCTGTGCGCCACCGACTCGTTGGAGGCCTTCGGTTCCTGCCGGCTGTGCCTGGTCGAGATCGACGGCCGCCGCGGCACCCCGGCCTCCTGCACCACACCGGTGGCCGAGGGCATGCGGGTCAGCACGCAGTCGCCGAAGCTGGAGAAGCTGCGGCAGGGCGTGATGGAGCTCTACATCTCCGACCACCCGCTGGACTGCCTGACCTGTTCGGCCAACGGGGACTGCGAGCTGCAGGACATGTCCGGCGTGGTCGGGCTGCGGCAGGTGCGCTATGGCTACGAGGGCGAGAACCACCTCGACCTGGAGACCGACAGCAGCAACCCCTACTTCGACTTCACCCCGTCCAAGTGCATCGCCTGCTCCCGCTGCGTGCGGGCCTGCGGCGAGGTGCAGGGCACCTTCGCGCTGACCATCGAGGGCCGGGGCTTCGACTCCAAGGTCTCCGCCGGCGCGGGCGAGCTGTTCATGGACTCCGAGTGCGTCTCCTGCGGCGCCTGCGTGCAGGCCTGCCCGACCGCGACGCTGCAGGAGAAGTCGGTCATCGAGCTGGGCATGCCCACCCGCAGCGTGATCACCACCTGCGCGTACTGCGGGGTCGGCTGCTCGTTCAAGGCCGAGCTGCGCGGCACCGAGCTGGTGCGGATGGTGCCGTACAAGGACGGCGGCGCGAACGAGGGCCACTCCTGCGTCAAGGGCCGCTTCGCCTTCGGCTACGCCACCCACCCGGACCGCCAGCTCGAACCGATGGTGCGGGACAGCATCGACGAGCCGTGGCGGGTGGTGGACTGGGCGACCGCGATCACCACCGTGGCCACCAGGATGCGCGAGATCCAGGCCCGCTACGGTCCGGCCTCCATCGGCGGCATCACCTCCTCCCGGTGCACCAACGAGGAGGTCTACGCGGTGCAGAAGATGGTCCGCGCGGCCTTCGGCAACAACAACGTGGACACCTGCGCGCGGGTCTGCCACTCCCCCACCGGCTACGGCCTCAAGCAGACCTTCGGCACCAGCGCGGGCACCCAGGACTTCAAGTCGGTGGCGCAGGCCGATGTGATCGTGGTGATCGGGGCCAACCCGACCGACGGCCACCCGGTGTTCGCCTCCAGGATGAAGAAGCGGCTGCGCGAGGGCGCCAAGCTGGTGGTGATCGACCCGCGCCGGATCGACCTGGTCCGCTCCCCGCACATCGAGGCCCAGCACCACCTCCAGCTCAAGCCGGGCGCGAACGTGGCCGTGGTGAACGCGATGGCGCACGTGATCGTCACCGAGGGCCTGGTGGACCAGTCCTTTGTGGACGAACGCTGTGAGGGCTTCGAGGAGTGGGCGGAGTTCATCGCCAGGCCGGAGAACAGCCCGGAGGCCACCGAGGAGCTCAGCGGGGTCCCGGCGGCCGAGCTGCGCGCGGCGGCCCGGCTCTACGCCACCGGCGGCAACGCGGCCATCTACTACGGCCTCGGCGTCACCGAGCACAGTCAGGGCTCCACCATGGTGATGGGCATGGCGAACCTGGCCATGGCCACCGGCAACATCGGCCGCGACGGTGTGGGCGTGAACCCGTTGCGCGGGCAGAACAACGTGCAGGGCTCCTGCGACATGGGCTCCTTCCCGCACGAGCTGCCCGGCTACCGGCACGTCTCCGACGAGGCGGTCCGGGAGGTCTTCGAGACCCTGTGGCAGCGGCCGATCATGGCCGAGCCGGGCCTGCGCATCCCCAACATGTTCGACGCCGCCATCGACGGCAGCTTCCGGGCGCTGTTCGTGCATGGTGAGGACATCGCCCAGTCCGACCCCAACACCAACCACGTCTTCAGCGCGCTGCGCGCGATGGACCTGGTGGTGGTGCAGGACCTGTTCCTCAACGAGACCGCGAAGTTCGCGCACGTCTTCCTGCCGGGCACCTCGTTCCTGGAGAAGGACGGCACCTTCACCAACGCCGAGCGCCGGATCAACCGGGTCCGCCCGGTGATGGCGCCCAAGACCGGCAAGCACGAGTGGCAGATCGTGGCCGAGATCGCCCAGGCCATGGACTACCCGATGTCCTGGCACGACACCAGCGAGATCATGGACGAGATCGCCGCGACCACCCCCACCTTCGCCGGGGTCAGCTTCGAGCGGCTGGACAAGCTGGGCAGCATCCAGTGGCCGTGCAACGCCAATGCGCCGGAGGGCACGCCGATCATGCACGTGGACGGGTTCGTCCGCGGCAAGGGCCACTTCGTGCCGACCACCTACGTGCCCACCCAGGAACGCAGCACCCGCAAGTTCCCGCTGATCCTGACCACCGGCCGGATCCTCAGCCAGTACAACGTGGGCGCGCAGACCAGGCGCACCAAGAACGTGGCCTGGCACCCGGAGGACCTGCTGGAGATCCACCCGCACGACGCGGAGGTGCGCGGCATCAACGACGGCGACGAGGTCTCACTGGCCAGCCGGGTCGGCGAGACCACGCTGCGCGCGGTGCTCTCGGACCGGATGCCGGTCGGCGTCGTCTACACCACCTTCCACCACCCGGTCACCGGGGCGAACGTGGTCACCACGGAGAACTCCGACTGGGCCACCAACTGCCCCGAGTACAAGGTCACCGCGGTCCAGGTCGGACTGCGCAGCCCGGTTGCCCCGTCCCAGGCCGAAGCGGCCGAAGCGCTGGTGGAGTAACGCATGTCGACCACGTCCCAGTCACCCCAGGTGCGGCTGATCAACGAGATCGCGGCCCAGTTCGAGGGCCAGCCGGTGGAGCGGGCCTCGGCGGCCATCGCCGAGCACGTCCGCGCCTTCTGGGACCCGCGCATGCGCGCGGACCTCAACCGCCAGCTCGCTGACAACCCCGGGGCGCTGACCCCGCTGGCGCTGGCGGCGGCCACCCTGTTGCGCGGCTGAACCCCTCGCGCCCGTCCCAGTCCATCGGGACGGGCGCGAGGGGTTAGGCTGGCGGCATGACCTGTCCTGTGTTCGCCGCGGTCGTTCGCTGAGCCCGCTCCGTTTCCGGAGCCCTCAGCCGAACCAGCGGAACAGGACCATGAACACGGGTTTCTTCGACGACGGCCGGATCTGGCTGTCCGCGCGGGACGCACCGCGCCCAGAGAACATTGTTGAGGTAGACGACCGGATCGCCGCGGCCGAGGCGTTGCGGTGGTGCCGGGGCGGGACTTCCCTGCTCTGGCAAGGGGATTGGACTGGCGCGCGGCGGTTGCTGCGGGTGATGGACCGCCGGATGCCGTGGCGCGGCGGGGACTTCGGGCGGTGGCGGCAGCACCGGGCGGCGCGGGCGGCGGTGCTCGGGCGGGTGCTGGTGCCGCTGGAACCTGGCCCGCGCCCGGCGATGCGCGGGCTGGAGCACGGCCGGTTCGCGGCGGCCTGCGCCCAGGTCTACGGCGAGGTCAACGGTCCGGCAGTGGTGTCGGCGCGCGAGTTGCTGGGTGTGCTCAGTGCGTACGAGTGGCGGCGGAAGGGAATTCTGGTGCCGGGGCTGGGCGCGCGGATCCACCCGCACTACGGCGTCTTCCCGCCGACCCGCCACGAGTACGTCGACCTGGTGGCCGAAGCGCCACTGCCGAAGGGCACGCTGGCCTTCGACCTCGGCACCGGCACCGGAGTGCTCGCCGCGGTGCTCGCCCAGCGCGGTTTCCAGGTGGTGGCAACGGATCTCGACCCCAGGGCGGTGGACTGCGCCAGGGACAACCTGCACCGCCTGGGACTGCGGGCGGAGATCCGCCAGACCGACCTCTTCCCGCCGGAACGCGCGGACCTGGTGGTGTGCAACCCACCCTGGCTGCCGGGCCGGGTGCGCGGCGGCCTGGACCGCGGCGTGTTCGACCCCGGCGGCCGGATGCTGACCGCGTTCCTGGACCGCCTGCCCCGGCACCTGCGGCCCGGCGGTGAGGGCTGGCTGGTGCTCTCCGACCTGGCCGAACTACTGGGCCTGCGCGAACCCGGCGCGCTGCCCGCCGCGATCACGGCCAGCGGGCTCCGGGTGCTGGGCACCAGCTCGGTCCGGCCCCGGCACCCCAGGGCCACCTCGGCGGCCGGGCCGCTGCACGCGGCGCGGGCCGCCGAGGTGGTCACCCTGTGGCGGTTGGGCGTTGCTCAGGCGCGGGCACAGCGGTAGCTGCTCGCCTGCTTCGGGTCACCCTTCCCGTCGTACTGCGACACCAGCGGGTACCGGCACAGGTTCCGGGTGGTGTCGTCGAGCGCGGCGGGCAGGGTGTCCGGGGCCTTGCCCTGTTCCACCCAGCTCACCAGCGCGCCCAGCGGGTCCACCGGAGCCGGGCCGGTGCCGCCGCCGCAGTGGTCCACGCCGGGGGCCATGAACACGCGGTAGAACTCGTCCACGCGAGCCGCGCCGCCCATCCGGCGCTCCACCCGGTCGCGGTAGTCGGTGGTGCCCTGGGCGAAGATGATCGCGTCCGACCAGCCGTGCCAGGTGATCATCTTGCCGCCCGCGCGGCGGAAGCCGGACAGGTCGGGGTTGTCGGTGGCGATGAACCGGTCCATCAGCGCCGGGGACTTGGCCGCGATCCGGTTGAACTCGCGGTAGTCCACCGAGTCGATGGTGAACTTCGGGTCCTGCTCGACGAAGTAGCGCACCCAGTTGTCCGCGATCGGGTTCGGCTCGGCATCGCCGACCACGGAGAACGGCGCGCCCTTGGGCAGCCCGAACCAGGCGGGGTGCCCGGTCCAGATCTTGCGCACCACCTCGGCGGCAGCCCGGCTGATGGTGATCTCCTTGCCGTCACACTGGATCTTCGTCCCGATCAGCTTCGCCGGGTCGAAGCCACAGCGCAGCGGCTGCTCCAGGACTCCGTCGGCGACACCGTCCTGGGTGTCGCAGGCCTGCACCGCGGCCCGCTGGAACGCCTCGAGCTCACAGAGGCTGGGCCGGGTCTTCTCCTGGTTCATCACCACCTGGCCCCACAGGTCGGCGACCAGGAACCGCGGCATGCTGATCGCCGGGGCGGCGGCCAGGATGCCGTCGTAGTCGGCCGGGTAGCGCTGGGCGTTCATCAGGCCCTGGCGGCCGCCGGTGGAGCAGCCGTTCCAGTAGCTGAAGTCAGCGGGGCGGCCGAAGTGCGCGGCGGTGACCGCCTTGCCCGCCACCGCCAGGTCGTGCAGCGAGCGGGAGGCGAAGTTGGTCAGCAGCTCCTTGTTCACCCGGCCGTCCGGGCCCAGCGCCCAGGAGGACGGGTTGAGGCCGTCATCGCCGACCCCGCCGTCGGTGGTCGCCGCGGCATAGCCCTGGGCCAGCGCGGAGGCCAGGCCGAAGGTGAAGTTGCCCATGGCGTAGCCGCCACCGCCGACGCCCTGGAAGCGGCCGTTCCAGCCCGCCTTCGGCAGCCAGGCCTGCACCAGGACCTTGTCGTTCACGCCAGGGTGGGTGAGCGTCACCTTGATCTCGCAGGCCGCCGGGTAGGCCAGCGGCGGGAACCAGGGTTCCTCGATCACCCCGGCGGGCTTGGCCTCGGCGGTCACCGACAGGACGCGGGCGCCGGGCACAACCGGAGCGGCGGGCGGCACGCACTCGGCCGCGGTGGAAGAGGGGGCGGCCGTGGCGAGCGCCGGGAAGAGGGGCAGCAGCAGGGCCGCTGCGGTCAGCGGCGCGAGCGCGCGCCGGAGTCGATGGTGGACCGGTCTGGCAGACATGCGCCGAACCTAGCCGGGTGGCCGGGTCCGCACACCCGAGTTCCGCTGCGGGTGAACCGCCGGACGGCCCGCAGGGCGCCGTCCGGCGGTCCAGACCATTTTCACCAACCGCAGTGGCCGCAGGTGCCGGCCAGCACGGTCAGCGGCGGGACCGGCGCGGCCTGGGCGGTGGTCAGCACACCAGCCGCCAGGACGCCGGACAACGCCAGCGAAACGAGAAGCACGCGCTTCATGTAATCACTCCACAACGGGAACCAGTTGTTTACCCACGGTCGGCCAATTCAGCAAGCACCGCACTCGGCGAGCACGATGCCGCAGCCGCCGACGCAGCCACGGCCCGGCTTGCCACTGTCCACACTCGTGCTGACCTGCGCACTGAAGGCCGCGGCGAGTCCGGAGCCCAGACCGGCGAGACCGGCAAGAGCCATGACGATCACCAGCACACGTTTCATGAATCAGCCCCTGATCAATAAGGGAACGTCCGCCCTCGCACACGTTCCGCGCTGACCTGACGGAGGCTGAACCTAAACCACCGAACCGCGAAAGAAAAGGGCTGGGCAAATCATGTCCCTATTGACCGGAAAGTCAGAGCAAGTTGAATGATGAACCTTTATTGGCGTCAGGTTTCCATCCAGGTTTCGCCAATCCCGGGCGCGCACGATCACCGGGCTGCTCCCCACGCCGAGCGAACCGATCGGGCGGAACATGTCGCACACCCTGCACGCCGAGTCCGGCTCACTGGTCAACCGCTGTCAGAACCGGGAGGAGGACGCCTGGACCGAGCTGGTGCACCGCTACGGCCGGCTGGTGCGCGCGATCGCCGCCTCGCTCGGCCTGCGCCGGGCCGATGTGGAGGACGTCGCCCAGCAGACCTGGATCCGGGTCTACGAGGGCATCCGCTCGGTCCGCGAGCCGGAGCGGGTGCGGGCCTGGATCGTCACCGTGGCCAGGCGGGAGGCGTTGCGGCACTTGAACCGGCGGACCAGCGGCGAGCTGCCCATCGGCGACCAGGACTACTTCGACATGCCCGACGAGCAGGCCTGTCCGGCGGAGCACGTGGTGCTGGAGGCGGAGCTGGACGCGGCGCTGGCGGTGGTGGCCAGGCTGCCGGAGGCGCAGCGGCGGCTGCTGGTGCTGCTCTTCGGCGCGCAGTCGGTCAGCTACGACGAGATCAGCGCGCGGCTGGGCATCCCGCGCGGCTCGATCGGCCCGACCAGGGCCCGGCTGCTCAGGCAGCTCCAGTTCGCCCTCGACGGCTGGCGGTCATGAGCTCGGGCTCGGGCAGGCCCAGCTCGCGGTAGGTCTGCTCGGCCCGCCGGCGGTGCTCGGCCGCGGTGTCCGGCACCTCGTGCACCGCGCCGAGCCCGTGGTGGGCGTGCGCCTGTTCGTGCCGGTTGTGCGCGAGGTCGCTGCGGTGCAGGGCCTGCTCGAACCAGATCCGCGCGTTGGGCGCGTCCTCCAGCAACCGGTGCAGGTCGCCGAGGTGGTTGAGGGTCATGCACTCGCTGAACAGGTTCCCGGTCTCGCGCTGCAACTCCAGTCCCTGCAACAGGTTCTGCGCCGCCTCGGGCAGTTTTCCCGTCCACATCAGCACTTCGCCGAGGTAGCCCAGCGCGGCCCCTTCCCCGGACGGGCAGCCGATCTCCCGGTACACGCTCAGCGCCTGCTCCAGCAGTTCGGTGGCCTCGCCGGGCCTGCCGACCCGCAGCAGGGCCTGGCCCAGGTTGCTCAGCGCGTTGGCCTGGTGCCGCCGGTAGCCGCTTTCCCGGTGCACGGCCAGCGCGCCGCGCAGGTGGTCGAGGGCTTCGGCGTAGCGGCCGACCCGCAGGTAGGTGTGGCCGAGGTTGTTCAGCGCGCCGCCGATGCCCAGGCGGGATCCGGTGGCACGGTTGACCTCCAGTGCGGAGCGGAAGTGCTCGATGGCTTCGGGGTAGCGGCTGGTGCGCAGGTAGAGGTAGCCCAGGTTGATCAGCGAGATGCCCTCGCCCGCGCGGAACCCGCCGCGCCGGTACAGGCGCAGCGCGGACTCCAGCCGCCGCTGGGCGTCGGCGTAGCGGCTGGTGTGCAGGAAGACGTTGGCCAGGTCGTTCTCCGCTTCGCCCTGGCCGATCAGGTCGCCGATCTCGCGGTAGATGGCCAGCGCCTCGGTGAGGCTGGCGACGGCTTCGGGGTAGCGGCCGGTGGGCTCGTAGATGCCGCCGAAGCGGCGCAGCGCGGTGGCCTCGCCGCGGCGGAAACCGGCTGCCCGGAACAACTCCAGGGCCTGTTTGAGGTTGTCCACGGCTTCCCGGTAGCGGCCAAGGCGGGCGCAGGCGGAGGCCAGGCCGAGCCTGCTGCAGGCCTGCGCGTGCCGGTCGCCGAGCTCGCGGCTGGCCTCCACCGCGCCGTGCAGGGCGCGCAGCGGCGCCCGGCCCCTGGTGTCGAAGTAGGTCTCCAGGGTGTGCGGCAGCTGCCAGGCGACCTGGTGCCTGCCCTCCTCCTGGGCCTGGGTGATGGCCGCGGCCAGGTTGGGGTACTCGGCGTCCTGCCAGTTCAGCGCCTGCTCCGGGGTGCGCAGCCAGGGCCGCGGTTCGGGTGCGCTGGGCAGCCAGACCAGGTTGGGGTCCAACATGATCGCGGCCGCGCCGCTGGTGCGCACGTAGTGCTCGTACATCCGCGCCAGCGCGGCCGCGCGGGCCGGCTCGGACTCCTCCTCCAGGGCGGCGCGGCGGGCGTAGTGCCGGAGCAGGTCGTGGAACTGGTAGCGGCCGGGGGTGGGCTGCTGCACCAGGTGCACGTCGACGAGATCCTCCAGGAGGTCCTCGGTCTCGGCCACCGGCAGGTCGGCCAGCGCGGCGGCCACCCGGACGTCGAAGTCGGGGCCGGGCACCAGGCCGAGGAACCGGAACAGCCGGGCTTTGGTGTGCGTGAGCTGCCGGTAGGACAGGCTGAACGCGGTGCCGACACAGCGGTCCCCGGCGGCCAGCTCGGTGAGCCGCCTGCGTTCGTCGCGCAGCCGGGTGGCCAGGTGCGCGGCGGTCCAGGCGGGCCGGGCGCGCAGACCCTGTCCCTGGACGTGCTGCCGCGCGAGGCCGCCGCCGACCTGTTCACCCGCACCGTGGACCACCCGCGGGCCACCGCCGAAGCCG
>NZ_JBSFUA010000054.1:0-50899 GCF_053591555.1 Crossiella sp. NPDC003009
CACAGTCATGATTCACGACGTGTCGCTGGCGCGCCACGCCTCTTTCGCAACAGGTCGGTGGCCGGCTCTTGCTTGGTCAGCTCACGACCGCGGCGAGGAGGACAAGGAGCACCGGCGGCCGGAGTACCTGATCGAGACCGAGGACATCTTCGGTGACATCAGGACGGTGGCGCCGCCGGTGATCGGCGAGTCCGGCGGCCCCTACGGCTGAGGCCGCACTGCCGGTCCGCCACCACGGCGGACCGGCAGGCGCGCATCAGCGGTAGCTCTTGCGCACCAGGTACGGCGGCACGCTGTTGCCGCGCAAGGCATCCGCGTCGATCGACTCCGGCTCGTAGCTGCTGGTCTTGAGCCGGTCGACCATCTTCTCCACCGGGTTGTCCACCTCGTCGGCGCGGCCGAACAGGTAGGCCCACTCGTGCTCGTCGGAGCCGTAGTAGACGACGGTGCCGAAGGTGTCGTTGAACCGCTGCCAGGAGCGGACCAGGGTGGTGTTGCGCCACATGGTCTGGCAGCCGGCCTGGGTGATCACCACGCCGCCGGGGGCCAGCACCGCCTTGCACATGCCGAGGAACTCCTCGCCGTAGAGGCGGTTGTGCTGGGCCTCCTCCTCGCGCTCGTCCGGCAGGTCGACCAGCACGATGTCGTAGCGCAGGCTCTCGTCGGCGGCGGCGTCGAGCAGGTACTGCCAGCCGTCGGTGTAGTGCACCCGCACCGGGCCCTCGTGCCGCTCGGCCGCGGCCAGCTCGGCCGGGGTGTAGCCGTAGGGCAGCTGCTCGGCGCAGACCTTGACGCACTCGGCGTCGATGTCGACGTGGTCGACCACCTCCGCGCCGAAGGCCACCGACATCTGGCAGACCACGCCCTCGCTGGAGCCGACCACCAGCACCCGCTTGACCTTCTCGGCCAGCAGCAGGCCAGGCACCAGCAGCGCCTCGTGGTAGGTCACCTGGCTGAGCTCGGTGCTCTGCCGGTCGTTGTCGCAGAACAGCGACACGCCCTGCTCGGTGCGGCCGATCACCACGTGCTGGAAGGCGGTGTCGCCCTCCCACAGCACCTCGTTCAGCTCCCAGACGCGGGTCAGGCCCGCGCCCATGGGCTCGCGGATGACCCGCGTGGACTCGATGACACTGGTCATGGGGTCACCTTCATCTCGTTCTCGTTCTCCAGGCCGCGCCGGATGGTGCGGCTCTGCGCGGACTTGGCGCCCATGGCCTCGGCCAGCAGCGCGACCGCCAGTTCCGGCTGCGCCTTGGTGCCGCAGGTGAACACGTCGACGAACACCGACCCGTTCTCCGGATAGGTGTGCAGGGAGGCATGGGACTCCGACAGCAGGGCGAGCACCGTCACCCCCTGCGGGTCGAACTGCTTGGAGATGACTTGCAGCACGGTGGCGCCTGCCCGCTTCAGGGCGTCATCCAGGATCTGGCAGAGGAACACCTCGTCATCCAGCAACGCGGTGTCGATCCCGTCGAATTCAGCGAGGACATGCTGTCCGCTGAACAAACCGACGGTCTGCACTGCTTCAGGAGCAATGGACATCTATCAACCTCCCTACTGTCGAAGTAGCGCGCGGGGTTCGCGCGCAGGGAAGGCCCATCCCGCACGGGAATGGGGAGTTGGATGGGTGTGGGTGGTGTCGTGTCCTCAGACGCAGTGCGTGGGCAGTGGCGCGAAGCCGTTGAACTCCACCGAGGCGTAGCTGGCCGTGTACGCGCCCGCGCTGAGGATGTCGAGGTGGTCCCCGGCGCGGAGCGCCATGGGCAACTCGTACACCGTGCGCTGGTACAACACGTCGTCGCCGTCGCAGGTGGGCCCGGCCAGCACCACCGGACCGCGTTCGCTGTCCTCAGCGCCCGCCGCGAGCCGGTAGGTGATCATCTCACCCTCGGTCTCGGCGAGTCCGTTGTAGCGGCCGATGTCCAGGTAGACCCAGCGGCGGTCGTCCACATAGGACTTCCGCGCGACCAGCACCACCTCGGTGCGGATGATCCCGGCGTCCGCGGCGATCGCGCGGCCGGGTTCGATCAGCACCCTGGGGCGGGCCGTGCCGAAGTGCTCGGTGAGCGCCTGCTCGATCGCCGCGGCGTACTCGGTCAGCGGCGGCGCGGCCTCGGTGTAGCGGGCCGGGAAGCCGCCGCCCAGGTTGACCAGGGCCGGCTCGATCCCGCGTGCCCGCAGGGTGGCGGTGATCCGGCCGGCCTGGGCGATGCCGTCGTGCCAGGCGTGCGGGTCGAGCTGCTGGGAGCCGACGTGGAAGGACACCCCGGCCGGGCGCAGGCCGAGCTCGCGCGCCTCGGCCAGCAGGTCGAGGGCCATGTCCTCGGCGCAGCCGAACTTCTTGCCGAAGGGCGTGCCCGCGCTCTCGTTGACCACCAGCACGCGGCAGAACACCGCCGAGCCCGGCGCGTGCTCGGCGAGCTTGGCCAGGTCCTCGGCGCTGTCGGTGACGTAGAGGCGGACCCCGGCGGCGTAGGCGCGGGCGATGTCGGCGGCTTTCTTGATGGTGTTGCCGTAGGAGATGGTCTCCGGGCGGGCGCCCTGGGCCAGGCACAGGTCGATCTCGGCCGGGCTGGCCACGTCGAAGCAGGCGCCCAGCTCCACCAGCAGCGCCACCACTTCCGGCGCCGGGCAGGCCTTGACCGCGTAGAAGATCTCCGCGCCGGGCAGCGCCGCGCGCAGGTCCAGGTAGCGCTGCCGCACGATCTCGAGGTCGATCACCAGGCAGGGGGTGGCCGGCCGCTGGGTGTCCAGAAAACGCTGGACTCGGCCGGTATCGGCGGCTGTCGGCGGAAAAGTCGAAGCGACCGTGGGGCGGGTGCGTGAATCCGTGTGCACTCCGGCAACGGCGAGGCGCTCGACCATTCCGCTAAATACCTCCGTCCCGCTACGCACGACACGCAGCGCAGCCTGCAACTCTAGGCCACCGCCAGGGGTGATCCATACTCCGATCCGGTCGGTCCCCGGGTCTGTCCGAAGTAGACACGCGTCAACGCAGGTCAGAGCGGGTACCCAGGCACGCATGAGCACGAAACGAGACGGACGTCACTGGCTGTGGCTCAACGGCCTGTCCCTGGCGATGTTCGGCAGCTTCCTGGTTTTCCTGGTGCTGCAGAGCGTCTTCGGCTGGCAGGCGAACAACAACGAGCTGGCCGACTTCGGGCGACCGGCCATGGCGTACTGGGACTACGTGCTCAGCGGGGACTTCGGCGAGCAGACCTTCGAGAACTGGGAGTCGGAGTTCCTGCAGATGGGCTCCTACGTGCTGCTGACCGCCTTCCTGGTGCAGAAGGGGTCGCCGGAGTCCAACCCGCTCGACGGCTACAAGGACCAGGAGTCGCGGCCGCACCCGGACGCGCCCGCGCCGGTCAAGCGCGGCGGCTGGGTGCTCAAGCTCTACGAGAACAGCCTCGGCCTGGCGCTGATCGGCATGTTCCTGCTCTCCTTCGTCCTGCACCTGCTCACCGGCACCGCGGCCCACAACGACCAGCAGGCGCTGCACGGCAAGCCGCCGGTCGGCGTCGGGGAGTTCCTGGGCAGCAGCGAGTTCTGGTCGCAGTCGATGCAGAACTGGCAGTCGGAGTTCCTCGCGGTCGGGGTGCTGATCGTGTTCACGATCTTCCTGCGGCAGCGCAACTCCGCGCAGTCCAAGAACGTGGCGGAGCCGCACCACGAGACCGGCGCCTGACAGAGTTTTCGATGTTCAATTTTTAACGGGTCAGCTAACTGTTGCAGCCTGTAACATATAGGTCGAGCGGTCCGCCAGCCGCGCCCCGTCCACCCGACTTGTGCTGGAAGTCGCCCGTGCTCCGCATCCACTTCACGCCAGCGGACCTGGCCAGGGTCCGGATCAACGACAGCGCTGACCCGCTGTGGGAGATCTTGCTCAGCCTGCACCTGTTGCAGGCGGCCACCGGGTCGCAGACCTTCGGCCACTGGCGCAAGAGCGCCCGCGCCGAGCTGGACGCCTCGGCCGGGCTGCTGACCATGCTCGCCCCGCCGCACGGCTACTCGGTGGACTTCCTGACCCCGCCGACGGACGGGCAGACCCTGCTCGGCGGGATCGAGCAGCTGTGCGGCACCGCGAAACCGGTGCTGCACCGGGACCTGAGCAGGCTGGCCGTCGAACGCAGGCTGCCCAGCTGGGCCGGGGAGCTGGCCAGGGGCGAGGCGACCATGATGCACCGCCTCGGCGCGGCGCTGCGGCAGTACCACCAGGTCGCGCTGGCCCCGTACTGGCCCGCGGTGACCGCCACGGTGCGGCTGGACCGGCAGAGCAGGGGCGAGACCCTGCTGGGCGGGGGCCTGGACGCCCTGTTCAGCACGCTGCACTCCTCGGTGCGCTGGCGCCCCCCGGTGCTGGAGGTCGACTACCCGGTCGAGCAGGACCTGCACCTGGGCGGCCGCGGCCTGCGGCTGATCCCCTCGTTCTTCTGCTGGGGGCACGCGATCACGCTGGAGGACCCGGAGCAGCCGCCGGTGCTGGTCTACCCGGTGACCAGGGTGGACAACTGGGCCTGGTCGCTGCGGGACCGCCCGGCGGGCAGCGCCTCGCTGGGCACGCTGCTGGGCCGGACCAGGGCGCAGCTGCTGGACACCATCGCCACCACGCCGAGCCTGACTACCACCGAGCTGGCCAAGCTGCTGCACATCTCCCTGGCCGGGGCCAGCCAGCACGCCAGTGTGCTGCGCAACGCGGGGCTGATCACCACCGAGCGGCGGGCCGGGGCGGCCTACCACCGGCTCAGCGCCGGCGGTTCGGCGCTGCTGGACACCTCGCTGGCGCAGCCGCGCCTGGCTCCCCGGCAGCCGCGCTAGGCCGTGTCACCGAAGCCCCGTCTGCGGAAGTCGTGATCGGTTCGGTCGCTGGCGGTGCGGCCGGGACGCCCTCATACCGGGCGTATCCGGGTGTTCCGGCCGTGCCGCCAGCGGCCGAACCGGCGCGGCTACCGCGGGCGGGGCTCCGGCGACACGGCCTAGCCGCGTGCCCGCAGGTGGTCCACGGCGAGGCGGGCCGCCGCGCCGATCACCGCGTCGGCGGCAGGCAGGGCGAAGGCGGCGCTGGCGCTGCGGGTGAACACCGCGACCGCGTACCGGCCGCCGTCGGGGTACTCCACCACGCCGATCTCGTTGCGCACCGTGGGCAGCGTGCCGGTCTTGCCGGAGACCCGGACGTCGTCGAACGGGAAGCCGGAGGACAGCCGGTGCGGCCAGACCTGGAGTCCCATCAGCCGCCGGATCTGCCCCGCGCCGGGGGTCTCGTCCCGCCAGAGGATGCCGAGCATCCTGGTCATCTCCCGGGCGGTGGAGCGGTTGGTGCGCGCCGGGTCGAGCACCCGCAGCCGGGCCAGCACGGCCGGGTCGGCCAGTAGCGCCGGGTCGGGGCCGCCGGCGTCCTCGGCCATGGTGGCGGCGAAGTCCCGGCCGCCGTGCCGGATGGTGGTGCCGGTCAGGCCCAGCTCGGCCATCGCCCGGTTCACCGCGGCCAGGCCGACCCGGTCCAGCAGGGCGTCCGCGGCGGCGTTGTCGCTGACCGCGATGGCCAGGTAGGCCAGGTCGCGCAGGGACATGGTGACCGGGTCGAGCATGGCGCCGATCCCGGTCGGCCCGCCGCTGCGCTCGCCGGGGCGCAGGGTGACCTGTTCGGCCGGGTCGAGTCCGCTGCGGTGCCAGGCGATCAGCAGCGGCACCTTGAACACGCTGGCCAGGGTGACCGGGGTGTCCGCGCGCACGGCGACCTGACCTGGGCCGTCGATGTGCGCGGCGTGCAGGCAGCCGGTGACCCCGGCCTCGGCGAAGGCGGCCTCGATCCGGTCGCGGACGCCGCTCATACCCAGAACTCCGAGACCGGCCGCGGGTGCAGGGTGCCGCCCGCTCCCCCGGCCAGGCGCATACCGGCCGCGCACAGCACTTCCGCCACCGCGGCCGCGAAGGCGGCGGTGGCCGCGGTGGGCCGGTCGGCCGGCCAGACCGGGGAGGTGCGCAGGGTCAGCGGAGCGCCGCGCAACGGCCGGGTCACCAGGTCGGGGTGCCTGCCCGCGAGGCTGCCGTCGTCCAGGGCGACCGCCGCGCCGCTGAGCACCAGCCCGGCCGCGAACTCCGGGTTGCTGGCCGGGTGCACCTCGGCCGGGGTGAACCCGTGCCGGGCGCAGCCGGTGAGCAGCTCATCGTGCAGGGCGGGCGCGGCCTGTCTGGGAAAGAGCACCAGTCCCCCGCTCAGCTCGGCCAATCCGATCTCCTCCCGCTCCGCCAGGGGATGCCGCGCGGGCAGCGCCACACCGAGGTCCCGCACCAGCACCGGACCGAGCGCCAGTCCACTGTGGACATCAAAAGGATGCCGCAGGATGCCCACGTCCAGCCGCCGCTCGGCAAGCCCGCGCTGCTGTTCGGCGGTGGTGATCTCGTGCAGCTCCAGCTCCACCCCGGCGCAGCGGGCCCGGAAGGCGGCCACCAGCGCCGCGATCACCCCGCCGCCGAGGTCGGGCAGGATGCCGGCCCGCACGGTGCCGATCTCCCCGCGCGCCACCTGCCCGGCCAGCGCGCGCAGCCGCTCGGCCCGTTCGACCAGCTCCCGCGCCTCGGCCAGCAGCAGCCGTCCGCCCTCGGTGAGCGCCACCGCCCGCGCCGAGCGGTCGAACAGCCGCACGCCGAGCTCCCGCTCCAGCCGCTGGATGCGCTGGGACAGCGGCGGCTGCGCCATGCCCAGGCGCTGCGCGGCCCGGCCGAAGTGCAGCTCATCGGCCACCTCGAGGAAGTAGCGGAGATGCCGAACCAGGTCCACGACCAGGGATGATATCGGATTATTTATCGCAGCGGGTGTGATACCGATGTTGGACATGCCGGTTCGGCGTCTGATCAACTCGCCGGCATGTGCCTCGACTGCACCGACACCTCGACCCTGGGCCGCCGCTCCCTGCTGCGCGGCGCGCTGGCCGGCACCGCGGGCGCCGCGCTGACCGCCGCCGCCGTGACCACCCCGGCCGCGGCCGCTGACTCCGCACCCGCCTTCGGCCGCTGGCGTTCAGCCGGCGTGCGGTTCCGCTGGCTGGGCGTGGCCGGCTGGGAGCTGACCTTCGACAACCGCCGCGTCCTGCTCGACCCGTACCTGAGCCGCTTCCGGCACACCGGCCCGGACGGCAACGTGGACCTGAACACGCCGCTGTCGAACAACCCGCGCAACCTGGCCGCGGTGGTCGACGACCCGGCCCCGGTCGAGCTGATCATGGTGACGCACAGCCACTGGGACCACATGGCCGATGTGCCGTACCTGATGAACGCCTTGCACCGCAAGGACAAGGGCACGCCGAAGGCGGTGGGCACCGAGACCAACCGGCTCCTGCTCACCGCGATGGGCGCGGACCCTAAGCGGGTCGGCGGGCTGCACGGCGGCGAGTACCTGGACTTCGGCGGCTTCACCATGCGCGCCTTCCACAGCCTGCACAGCATCGGCTCCTCGCACCAGTACTTCCTGCCCGGCACCCTGGTCAGCACCCCGCCCCGGCCCAGGACGGTGGGCGAACTGGTGGAGGGCGGCACGCTGGCCTACCGGATCGAGATCGCCGACCGGCTCTCCGTGCTGTTCCTGGGCACCGGCAACTTCATCGAGACCGAGCTGGCCGGTCAGCGCCCGGACGTGGTGGTGCTCAGCGCGGCGGGCAACGGCGGCACCTACCAGTTCGTGGAGCGCGCGCTGACCGCGCTGGGCAAGCCGAGGTTCGTCATCCCCAGCCACCACGACAAGATGGACACCCCGTTGGGCCAGCCGGACATCGATCCCCGGCTGCTGCCGGAGTTCCGCGCCGCGGTGGCCAGGGTGAGCCCGCGCAGCACGGTGATCGAGCCGGCGGGCCACCTGACGCCGTTCACGCTGTGACGCGCTTGAGCTCCCGGTAGTGGCGGCGGCGATCCTCCGGGAGCCGCTCGATGGCGTAGCGGAGCATCACCCGGGGCATCGCCGCCGCATGCCGGTCCAGGAACGCCAGCAGCCGTCCCTGGTCCCGGTTGCCGACCTCGCGCAGCCACCAGCCGACCGCCTTGTGCAGGAGATCCTCCTTGTCCCGCAACAGGATCTCCGCCAGCGCCAGGGTGTCGTCGAACTCACCGGCGCGCACGAAGCAGGCGGTGGCCAGCACGGCAGTGCGCCGCGCCCACAGGTTCGACGAGGCGGCCAGCTCGTACAGCGGGGCCCGGTCCCGCCGGTGCAGGTAGCCGCCGACCACGTACGGGGCGGCCATGTCGACCAGGTCCCAGTTGTTGATCCGGTCCAGCCGCCGCAGGTACAGCTCGTAGAGCTCCCGGCGACGATCCTCGGGGGTGCGCTTGCGGCGGGCCTGTTTGTCCATGATGGACAGCGCACCGGCCCGGACCTCGTGCAGCGGACTGCCCAGCAGGGTGTCCAGCTCGACCGGGGGCAGGTCGATGAACTCCTTGCACAGCACGGACAACCGGGCCACCCGCACGCCGAGGAACACATCGCCCTCGCCGTACTCGCCCGGCCCGGTCTTGAAGTAGCGCTGGAGCTTCTCCTTCTCCACCGGATCGGCCAGCGCGTGCAGCCTGGCGGTGAAGGTGGCGGCGTCCATACGGCCTCAGTCCGTGCCGCGGTTGGTGATCTGCTGCACCGCCCAGCTGTTGCCGTCGGGGTCGTCGAAGAAGATGAAGCCGGTGTTGTTCAGGTCGTCCTCGTCGGTGGCCGCCCGGAAGCCCTCGGGCCCGGCGAACTGGACCTCGGAGACCTCGACTCCGCGCGCGGTCAGCTCAGCGTGCGCGGCCCGCACGTCGCCGACCACCAGCTGCACGCCCTTGAGCGAGCCGGGCTCCATCTTGGCCACACCGCGGCCGATCACGATGGAGCAGCCGGAGCCGGGCGGGGTCAGCTGGATGATGTGCAGGTCCTCGCTGATCCGGGTGTCGTGGTCGACGGCGAAGCCGAGCTGGCCTGCGTAGAACTCGCGGGCGCGGGCGAGGTCGGACACCGGGACCACGATGACTTCGAGGGTCCACTTCATCGCTGTTCTCCTCCTACGACTGGCTGCCAGTACACCGGGTAGACCAGCCGCGCGCACGGAACTCATCGGCGCACAGGAGAAAAAGTTCCCCGAGCACCGACAAACACCCCGATGGTGGCAGCCAGGAACACCACCTGCATCGCGGTCCGCGGCCACAACTCGTCCACCACGCCCGGCGAGAGGCCGTTGAGCGCGGCGTAGACGTTGGCCGGGAACATCACCACCAGCAGCACGGTCAGCCCGCCCGCGGCCCACCGTGCCATGGGCGTCCACAGCAACCCGGCCACCCCGACCAGCTCCAGCACCCCGGTGACCGTGACCAGCAGCTCCGGCGCGGGCAGCACGGGCGGCACCATCGCGATCAGCTCCTGCCGCAGCCCGATGAAGTGCGCCAGCCCGGTCGCGGTGAACATCGCCGCCAGCCCGCCCCGCAACGGCACCGCCCACGGCCGCAGCACCCGTACCCCGGCCCGCCCTGCCACCCACAACCCGGCCGTTACCACCACCAAGATCACCAACGGAGCCATCGCCCCACCCTTCCCCAGACCAATCTTGTCACTGACAACTTGTCACCGACAAGATGCACCCCCACCAGCCATCTTGTCAACGACAAGATTCCGACTAGGCTTGCCCCCATGAGCACCAAGGGCTCCTACCACCACGGCGACCTGCGCCGAACGCTGCTGGACGCGGCCGTCACCGCGATCACCGACGCGGGCCCCGCCGGTTTCAGCCTGCGCGAACTGGCCCGCCGCGCAGGCGTCTCCCACGCCGCGCCGGTCCACCACTTCGGCGACAAGGCAGGCGTGCTCACCGCCCTGGCCACCGAGGGCTTCGACAAGCTGGCCGAGACCCTGGCAGGTGCGGCCGAGCGCACGGGCAGCTTCGCCGAGGTCGGCGTGGCCTACGTGCGCTTCGCGATCGGCCACCGCGCCCACTTCGAGGTGATGTTCCGGCCGGAGCTGTACCGCACCGACGACCCCACGCTGACCACCGCCCGCGAGCGAGCGAACGAGGTCCTGGTCAGCGGCGTGCGCTCGGTCCGGCCGGAGGGCGTGGAACTCGGCGAGATCGCGGCCTGGTCCCTGGTGCACGGCTTCGCCACGCTGTGGCTGTCCGGAGCACTGCCCGCTGACCTGGGCCGGGACCCGGAGTCGGCGGCACGGGCGATCACGGGCGTGCTGACCCGCGGGCTGTGACAGCCGGGCACCGCAGCTCGCGGAGCGGGGCAAGCCGAGCCAGGTCGAGCAGCGCAGCACCAGGCTGAGCAACGCCACGCCGCGCCGAACCGATCTCGGCCAGGGCGGGCCACGCCAGACCGGGGCCACGCCGGACCGGACCGAGGGGTCGCCGAGCCGCGCCGGGCCAAGCCACGCCGCCTCACTCAGGGCAACCCGGGCCGCGCCACAGCGGACCATGCCATGCCATGCCACGCCGGGCCATGCCATGCCACGCCGGGCCGGGCCGGGCCGGGCCGGGCCGGAACGAGCCAGGCCGCGCCACGCCGAGCCGACGAGTAAGGCCGAGCCACGCCACGCCACGCCACGCCACGCTGCGCCACGCCGAGCCCAGCCGCGCCGCGCCATGCCCAGCCGGACCCAACCGGGCCGGGCCCAACCGGGCCGGGCCCAACCGGGCCGGGCCCAACCGGGCCTCGCCGCGCCGCGCCCAGCCGAGCCGGACCGAGCCGAGCCGGACCGAGCCGGACCGAGCTGCGCCACCCCACGGCGGGCCACGCCGCGGTCAGCGGGATCGGGCCGTCACTCCGCGCCGGATCGGGCCGCGCCAGCCGGGCCGATCTGGGCCGTGCCAAGGGCTGCCGCGCCATCGCACCGATCCCAGTCCCCGCCGCCCCTCGCGAAGCTCCGGCCTGCCCCACCGCCACCTCAGCCCGGATCCCCGCCCCGCCCATGGCAGCGGCGCACGGGCCAGGCCCGTGCGCCGCCCCCGGGGTCACGCGGTACAGGCGCCGATGTCCTGCCAGTACCACGGGCCCGCGCCCGGTTCCTGGGCCCTGTTCCACCAGGCCGAGCGCCACTTGCGCCCGTTGTGCGCGACCTCCGTTCCGGGTGGGTACAGCTCCTCGGCGGACCAGGCCGCGGTGCTGCCGCAGCCGGGGCCGGGGTCGCCGCCGGTCACCTGGTCGATCCACTGCTTGTGCGCGGGCACGTTCAGGTAGATCGCCGGGGCCTGGCCGCAGGTGGGCTGGCCGCGGCCGGCGCGGCTGGTCGCGCCGGTGAGCTCCCAGCGGCCGTTGGTCTGGCGGACCGAGGGGCCCCCGGAGTCGCCGTAGCAGGCGCCGGCGCTGGGCTGGCCGCCGAGGCAGAGCTCGGTCTGCGGGTTGAAGTTGTCGGTGCAGCCGCTGGCCTGCACCTGGACGTCGATCTCCTGGAGCTGCACCGGTGCGCCGCCGCAGCCCCGGGTGGGACAGGTCTGGCCCCAGCCGATGAGGCGGGTGTCGGTGCCTGCGGCGCCGGCGTCGGCGGCGATCGGGATCGGGGCCTGGCTGACCGGGGCGCTCAGGCGCACCAGGGCGATGTCGCCCTGGCCCGGCACGATCTGCGCGGTCTGGGCGAGCTCGCCGCCCGCGTTCCAGGTGGTGGTGCCGACCCGGACGCGGAAGCTACCGGGGCTCTGGCCCTGGACGCAGTGTTTCGCGGTGACCACCCAGGTCGGGGTGATCAGCGAACCGCCGCAGAAATGTCCTTGGCCGCCTTGCAGGGAGGCCATGAACGAATACGTCTGACTGGCCGGGCGCCCACCGACGATCAGCGGCTGAACATCGTCATTGTTGGTTGTCGCAGCATTTACCGTCGAGGCGAACCCGGTCGTCAGGGCCAGGGCGGCGACCAGCGACGCACCCCATCCCCTCCAGTTTGACCACATGAGTCGTCCTTTCCACAGGGCCGCCGGAATAGCAGGGCAGGGAGTCCGGCGGACGAACTGAAATATCGTCCGAACGTCGGGTGTCCGGTCATCGGAATTGGCGATAACTTCGGCTGATGGCTGACCTGGAGTTACGGCATCTCCGTGCGGTCTGCGCCATCGTCGAGACCGGCAGCATGAGCAAAGCCGCCGTCCGCCTCGGCCTCACCCAGCCCGCGCTCACCGCGCAGCTGCAACGGGTCGAGCGCCTGGTGGGCGGTCGGCTGTTCGACCGCAGCCCCACCGGCAGCACCCCCACCGAACTGGGCCGCTACGTGGTCAACACCGCGCGCCTGGTGCTCGACGACCTGGACCACCTGCTCGCCTCCGCGCAGGACCGGGCGCGCACCTTCACCCCGCAGCCGCTGCTGGCCGGGTGCATGCCGATGCTGTTCCTGGCGCGGCTGGTCGCCGAGCTGAGCAACCGGCTGCCCTGCTCGGAGGTGCGCACCGAGATCGAGCCGGTCGGCCACACCCTGGTGGAGATGCTCAACTCCGCGCGGCTGCACCTGGCCGTGTTCGAGCGCTTCGACGGGCTGGAGCGACGCAAGCTCAGCGGGGTGGAGATCCGCACCCTGGTGCTGGAGCCGCAGTTCGTCGCGGTCGCCGAGGACCATCCACTGGCCATCCGCGAGGTGATCTCCCTCGACGAGCTGGCCGACTGCGACTGGGTGGTGCCGCCGCCAGAGGCCAACAGCCTGCGCATGCAGCTGCACACCGCCTGCGCCACCGCGGGTTTCACGCCGCGGATCCGGCACCACACCTGGGAAGCGGGCATGGCGCGGGTGCTGGTGGAGAACGGCGCGGTGTCACTGGCCGCGCCCGCTTCGCGCAGTGGCAACGGGATCGCGGTGCGGCCACTGCGCGGCGACCCGCTACAGGTGCCGATCATGGTCGGGGTGCGCACCGACGGCGCGCTGGCCGGGCGGGCGCACGAGGTCTTCGCCAGCGCCGCCTACGCCTATCGGTCCATTGTGGACAGGAACCCGACCTTCGCCCAGTGGTGGGCCGAACATCCCGAGGCACACGCGGAACTGGACGCGGCGATGCTGGTGTGCCCGCCGCTGGCGGTCTAGTTCTGGGCCACCAGCACGGATTCGGCGGCTGGCACCAGCCGGGCGGCCAGCTCGGCGGCCAGGTCGGCCATCCGGCCCTCCTCGGTACCGGCCATGAACCGAACGGTGTGTGGATCACGCCGGGGGTCCGGCCGCAGTTCCGCGCCCGGCACCAGGAACCGGACCAGCCCGGACCGGTGCGGCTTGGCGGGCACGAACTCCACGCCCTGGATCTCCCGCACCGCGATCTCCCGCCGCCGCGGCTTGCGCATGGTGGAGTTGAACTCGATGACCACCCGCTGCCCGTCCAAGGTGACCACACCGTCCAAAGTGGACACCCGCAGGTCCACCGGCTCGGTGACCCGGGGCAGGCCGGGCGCGTGCGCGTCCGGGGACAGCAGCCGGGGCTCCGGGGCCGGCTCGGCGGAGAGACCGGCGCGCAGCTCAGCCACGAAGGCGTCGTTGTCGGCGCGGCGGGCGGGCTGGAGCACCAGCGCGTCCACGTCCAGCTCGGGCAGCGGCGGCTCGTGCCCCGGCAGCTCACCGGCCAGCCGCAGCCGCAGGTACGGGTAGCGGCCGCCGGCCTCGTACTCCACGTCGGTGATCGCGGACAGCGGCACCCGCCGGGGGCTGCGCGCGCTCTTGACCTGCCTGGTGCTCAGGCGTCGCGGAAAGTGCAGCTCAACGGCGTCCTGGTGCAGGACAGCGTCGCCGTCGTGGCCCTGGAGGGTGCTGGGTGGCCCGGAAATCACCGGTCAATGGTAGTCAGCGTCGCGTGTGGACGGTGTGTATGCGACCGATATCTCAGGTGCTGCCGAAGAAGGCGTTGACCGGGAGGTCCAGGTCGGCGGTGGCCTCGGTGTAGTGGGTCTTGAAGGCGGTGAGCCACTCCTCCACGCTGACCTTGCCGTCGCCGTTGGTGTCCAGCAGCGCGAACAGCCTCGGCGCCTTGGCCAGCGAGAAACCGGCCAGGTACATGAAGGCGACGAACTCCTCCACCCCGATGGCCCCGTCGTCGTGGGTGTCGGCCAGCGCGAATCCGGCGGCCAGCGCGGGCCGGAACACCCGGTCGAAACCGGCGTCCGGTTCGGCCAGCGCGGTGCCGACGGCGTCGATGAACTCGGCCTTGCTGATCCGGCCGTCGTTGTCGCTGTCGGTCAGCTCCACCAGCGCCTGCCAGTGCGACCGCATGCCCTCCAGGGCCGCGTTGCCCTTGGGCGAGTCGGTTTCGTTGAACCGCACGCAGAAGCGCCTGCTGCGCTCCTCCAGGTCGCTGAGCTGGATGTAGCCGTCGTGGTCCTCATCGAAGGCGGCGAAGGCGTGGTCGAGCTTGCGCTGAAGTTCCGGCGTCACGCGCACATGGTAGGGGTTGACCGTCGCCGACAATGGGGAACATGCGCATCATCGACAAGATCGCGTTGATCGACCTGGCGGACGGCCGGGTCTTGAGCACCCGCTCGCACGGCAAGGACGCCTACTACCTGCCCGGCGGCAAGCGGGAGCCCGGCGAGACCGACGTGCAGACCCTGGTGCGGGAGATCGCCGAGGAGCTGGGCGTGGCGGTCGCGCCGGAGACCGCGGTGCACGTGGGCACCTTCCAGGCGCAGGCGCACGGACACGCCGAGGGCGTGCTGGTGCGGATGACCTGCTACTCGGCCGAGTACACCGGCACGCCGGTGGCCAGCAGCGAGATCGCCGAGGTGGTCTGGCTGGGCTACGCCGACCGGGAGCGGGTCGCACCGGTAGACAAGATCATCTTCGACGAGCTGCACGCGGCAGGCTCGCTGCGCTGAGCACTACAGCAGGGCCCGTTCATGGGCCTTGGTGACCGCCTCGGTGCGGCTGGCGGCGCCCAGTTTGGCCATCACCCGGCTCAGGTGCACGCTCACCGTCTTCTCGCTGATGTAGAGCTCCGCGCCGACCTGCCGGTTGGTGTGGCCGAGGGCGACCAGGGCCAGCACCGCGCGTTCGCGTGGGGTGAACGGGTCGACGGTGTCGCGTTGCGGGGCCGGTCCGGCCAGGTTGAGGCGGGCGCGGCGGGCGAGCTTGGCCAGCGCGTCCAGCAGCGGGGCCGCGCCGAGCCGGGTGGCGTCCTCGGTGGCCTGGCACAGCGCCGTCTCGGCGGCGGGTTTGTCGCCCGCGGCCAGGCAGGCGGCAGCCAGGCGGTAGCGGGCCAGGGTCTGCTCGTAGGTGTGGCCGTAGCCGAACTCCGCCAGCACCGCGCTCCAGTGCGCCGGAGTGTCCTCGCCGTGCACGCGGGCGGCCTCGGCCTCGGCGCGGGCCAGCCAGGCCCTGGCCTCCGGGCCCAGCTCGCCGCTGCGCGGGGCGGCCACGGTGGACACCTGGCGGATCTGGGCCAGCAGCCGCTCCGCCGCCTCCCCGTGCCGGGTCTGGGCCTCGATGTCCTTGCGCTGCCTGGCTTTGGCCGCCAGCTCGGCGTGCGCGGCCAGGCCGAGGGTGCCGATCCGGATCACCGCCAGCTCGCGGTGGCGCTGGGCCACCGACAGGGCTTCCTCGATCCACTCCAGGGCCTTGTCCGGGCGGCCCTGCCACAGCTCGGCGTCGGCGGCGCAGGCCGCGGCGATCACCGCGATGTCCCAGTCCTTGTGCCACTCCGGGCGCAGCCGCCGCACCAGCTCCAGCGCCACGGCCGACTCGCCTCGCCCGACCAGCGGGAACAGCGAGATCGCGGTGAGCCGGGCGCTGGCGATGTCCGGCACCGAGCAGGTGCCGAGGTCGGCGGCGGCCAGTGCGGCGTCCCAGTCGCCCGCCACGTAGTGCAGCAGGATGTGCAGCACCCGCAGCTCGGTGCCGTAAGGGCTCCAGTTGAGGCCGGTGTCCGAGGCCCGGCGGCCACCGCTGGCCGCGGCTTCCAGCGCCTCGGTGAGCAGGCCCTGTTCGTAGTGGGTGACGGCCAGGTTGAACCAGGCGCGCAGCTCGACGCTGGGGATGTCGGCGGCGCGGGCCCGCTCCACCGCCTCGTGCAGCCGCCGCACCGCCTCGGCCACCTCGCCGCCGCGGACCAGGATCACCGACAGCGAGACCAGCGCGTCGGTCTCCGCGCCGACGGCGTCGCTGGCCCTGGCGTCGGCCAGCGCGCCCTCGGCGTACTCGCGGGCCGGGCCGTAGCTCTGCTCGTCCGCGCTCATCGCCACCCTGGCCCGCATGGCCTGTACCCAGGCCCGGGTCGGGCTGGCCGGCTGGTCGGCGACCAGCTGCCAGGCGCGTTCGATCACCTGGTGCGCCTTGTCCCGCTTGCCTTCCAGGGCCAGCAGGGTCTGCACGTACTTGCGCCGCACCTCGGCCGCGCGCACCGGGTCGCCCAGCTCCTCGGCCATGTGCACCGCGGTGCGCCCGTAGGCCAGCGCGCGGTCGTCCTCCCCGGCCAGGCTGGCGGTGTACATCGCCTTGTGCACCAGCCTGAGCTCATCCCCGCCGCTGACCTGTTCCGGGTCGGGCACCGCGCCCCACAGCTTCATCGCCTGTTCCAGGTGCCGCAGCGCCTTGGCCGGGGCGCGGGCCTCCATGGCCTCGCGGGCGGCGACCACCGAGGCGGCCAGCGCCTGCGGCAGCGCGTGGCTCTCCAGGCTGTGGTGGGCCAGTTCGGCGGCCACCCCGCGCCTGCCGTCCTTGGCGGCCAGGAACCGGGCGTACCCGGCGTGCAGCCGGACCCGTTCGCCGGGCAGCAGGTCGGCGTAGACGGCCTCGCGGAGCAGGGCGTGCCGGAAGACGTAGGCGTGGTTGTCGTCCTTGTACAGCAGCACGTGGTGGGTGACCGCCTCGCGCAGCGCGGCCTCGATCTCGGCCTCGGGCAGGCCGCTGACCGTGCGCAGCCGGGCGTCGGTGACCCGGCGGCCGGAGACCGAGGCGACCCGGATGATCTGCTGGGTGGCCGGGGCGAGCCGTTCGATCCGGGCCAGCAGCACGTCGGCCAGGCCGATCGGCACCCGGTCGTCCTGGTCGGCGCAGGCGGCGATGAGCTCCTCGGCGAAGAAGGCGTTGCCCTCGGAGCGCTCGGCGATCTGGGCGATCTTGTCCTCGGCCAGGGTGCCGTCGGAGAGGCGGCGGACGAAGGTGCGCGCGTCGGTGTCGGTGAAGGGGGCCAGGTCGAGGCGTTCCACCGCGGGCAGCCGGACCAGCTCGGCCAGCAGCGGGCGCAGCGGGTGGCGGCGGTGCAGGTCGTCGCTGCGGTAGGTGGCCACCACCAGCAGCCTGCCCACGCGCAGCCGGGAGAGCAGGAAGGAGAGCAGGTGCCGGGTGGAGCCGTCGGCCCAGTGCAGGTCCTCCAGGGCCAGCAGCACGGTGCGCCCGGCGGCCAGCTCGACCAGCAGCGAGTGCACCGCGTCGAACATCTGCAGCTGGCTCATGTCCTGCTCGCCCGCGCGCGGGTCGTAGGGCACCACGTGCTCGGGCAGCAGCTCCGGCAGCAGCTTGGCCAGCGCGGGATGGGCGCGCAGCGCGTCCAGGTGGCCCTCGCGCAGCTGGCCGAGGGCCTCCACGAACGGCAGGTAGGGCAGGCCGCCCTCGCCGACGTCCAGGCAGCGGCCGGTGAGCACCAGCGCGTCCTCGGCCGCGGCCAGCTCGCTCAGCTCGGTGAGCAGCCGGGACTTGCCCACCCCGGCGTCCCCTGCCACCAGCACCGCGCCGGGCGTGCCGCGCACCGCCTGCCGCAACGCCGCGCGGAGCTGGCGCAGCTGCGCGCCCCGCGCGACGAGCGGAATTCCTGAACCCAACCGTGCCACGTCCTGAATCGTGGCATACCCGGCCGACATTCCTGACCCGGTTTCAGGCGGCGTGGCGGTAGTGTTCCGAGGGCTCCTCGGGGTCGGGCTCGGGCTGGGGCTCTTCGTCCTTGCGCACGATGCCCAGCCACCGGCGGGCGATCCGGTCCTTGCCCTCGCCGTGGCCCATCGCGTGCTCGGCGCGCTCGGCCCGGTAGGCGATTTCGGCCCGCAGTGCCTGGTCAGTCCACGTAATCATGGTGTTCTCCTCGTTCGAGCTTCTGTCGTTGTGAGGAGAACTGTCCTGCTGAGGGGTGACCGCCCGCGTCCGGCGATCACCTACCTTCCGGGCGTCGGACGCCTTACCCGAGACCCCTCAGGCCCCCTTACCCCGCCCGGTTGAGGGGGTAAGGGGGCCTGAGGTCCCCGGTCACCCGCCTGAGGCGGTCAGTCCGCGGCGGGCGCCAGCTCGGGCGCGGGCTCGAACTCCTTGATCGCGTCCAGGGACTGCCCCATGGCCGCGTTGGCCTCGCGTTCGACCATGACCTCCACCAGCACCGGCTTGCGCTCGCGTTCGGCGGTCTCGGTGGCCCAGGCCAGCGCCTCGCGGATCTTGCCGGGTTCCTCCACCCGGACCGCGGAGCAGCCGAAGGCGTCCATCACCTTCACGTGGTCGATGCCGCTGCTGCCGTAGTGCAGGTCGACCGCGTAGTTCATGTCGTAGGGGATCTCGGCCTGCCGGATCAGCCCGAGGTACTCGTTGTTGACCATGACGATGACGAACGGGATCTCGTACTGGGCGGCGACCGCGACCTCCTCCATCAGGAACTGGAAGGAGTAGTCGCCGCAGACCGCGACCACGGTGCGCTCCGGGTAGGCGCACTTGACCCCGATCGCGGCCGGGATCTCCCAGCCCAGCGGCCCGGCCTGGCCGCAGACCAGGTAGCGGCGGGGCAGGTAGGTGCGCTGGAACTGGCCGGACCAGATCTGGTAGAGCCCGATCGCGGTGACGAAGGTGGTGTCCGGCGGGTAGAACTCGTTGAGCTCCCGGTAGACCCTGGGCGGTTTGATCGGCACGTCGTCGAAGTCGTCCCGCCTGGGCAGCGTCTCGCGCAGCTCGCCGATCCGCTTGGGCCACTCGCCAGGGGTGCGCGGCCTGGTCAGCTCCTTGGCGTGGTAGGCCAGCGCGGCCAGGGCAGGCCTGGCGTGCCCGACGATGCCCAGGTCGGGCTCGAAGACCTTGCCGAGCTGGGTGGGCTCGATGTCGACGTGGATGAACTTGCGGCCCCTGGTGTAGGTCTCCAGGTCGCCGGTGTGCCGGTCGCCGAAGCGGGCGCCGACGGCGAGCACGCAGTCGCTCTCCAGGAAGGCCGCGTTGCCCCACCGGGTCTGGGTCTGCAACCCGGCCATGCCGGCGAACAGCTCGTGGTCCTCGGGGAAGGCGCCCTTGCCCATCAGGGTGACCTGCACCGGGATGCCCAGGTGCTCGGCGAGGCCGCGCAGCTCGTCGGCGGCGTCGGCCACGATCACCCCGCCGCCGGCCAGGATCAGCGGCCGTTCAGCGGCCAGCAGCATCTCGATCGCCGCGCGCACCGGCTCGGCCCTGGGTTGCGGCACCTCCACCGGCAGCGGGGCGTCCAGCGCCGGGTCGTAGCGGCACAGTCCTCTTTGGACGTCGATGGGCAGGTCGATCAGCACCGGCCCCGGCCGCCCGGAGCGGGCGATCCGGAACGCCTCGCGGAACACCCAGGCCGCCTGGGCCGGCTCCTTGAGCTGCACCGCCCACTTGGTGACCGGTTTGGCGATCTCCACGATGTCCACG
Source organism: Crossiella sp. NPDC003009 (assembly GCF_053591555.1). Taxonomy (NCBI): domain Bacteria; kingdom Bacillati; phylum Actinomycetota; class Actinomycetes; order Pseudonocardiales; family Pseudonocardiaceae; genus Crossiella; species Crossiella sp. NPDC003009. Next base: position 19,532 of record NZ_JBSFUA010000054.1, read on the forward strand.
GCCTGGAAGGACTCCTGGTGCAGCTTGGCCTTGGCCGCCTGCCCGGTGATGCAGATGATCGGGATCGAGTCCGCCAGCGCGGTGTACAACCCGGTGATCATGTTGGTGCCGGCCGGGCCGGAGGTGCCGATGCACACCCCGACGTTGCCGGTGACCCTGGCCCAGCCGTCCGCGGAGTGCGTGCCGCCTTCTTCGTGCCGCACGGTGATGTGGCGGATGGAGCTGTGCTGGAGTGCGGCGTAGAGCGGCAGGATCGCGGCGCCGGGAATGCCGAAGACGGTGTCCACGCCTTCGGACTCCAGCACCCTGACCACGGCCTCCATGCAGGGCATGCTGTTCATCGCGGGTCGCTCCCTCGTCCGGAGAGGTTCTCGATCACTTTCAGCAGGGCCGAGTGGTCCAGGGCGCCGTAGCCCTGGCCACGAGCCGCCGCGATCAGCGCCGCGGTGACTCCCGTGACGGGAAGGGCGACCCCGGCCGAGCGGGCCTCGGCCAGCACGATGCCCATGTCCTTGTGGTGCAGGTCGATCCGGAAGCCGGGCGCGAACTCCCTGGCCACCATGGACTTGCGTTTGAGCTCCAGGATCCGGCTGCCGGCCAGGCCACCGGCCAGCACGTCCAGGCCGCGGTCGGCGTCCACCCCGGCGGCCTCCAGCAGCACGATCGCCTCGGCGACCAGCGCGTAGGTGCCGCCGACCACCAGCTGGTTGGCCGCCTTCACCGTCTGACCGGCGCCGGACTGTCCAACGTGGACGATGGTGCCGCCGAGCACCTCGAACAGCGGCAGCGCCGCGGCGAAGTCCTCCGCCGCGCCGCCGGCCATGATGGACAGCGAGCCGTCCACCGCGCCCTTCTCCCCGCCGCTGACCGGGGCGTCCAGCACCCTGATCCCGGCCGCCGCGCCGAGCTCGGCCAGCTTGCGGGAGGTCTCCGGGCGGATGGAGCTCATGTCGATGTGCAGCAGTCCGGGCTTGGCGTGCTCGAACAGCCCGCCGTCACCGAGGGCCACCTGCTCCACCTGCGGGGAGTCCGGCAGCATGGTGATCACCACCTCGGCCTGGCCCAGCACCTCGGCGATGCTGGCCGCGGTCTCGCCACCAGCCTCGGCCAGCCGGGCCGGGCCGGTGCCGAAGACGTCGTGGCCGATCACCCGGTGCCCGGCGCGCACCAGGTTGATGGCCATGGGCGCGCCCATGATGCCGAGGCCGATGAATCCGACAGCCGTCATGCCGATCCCTCCACAGTGGACTCCACCGCGGCCCGCAGCTTGGGCAGCCAGCCGAAGCTGTCCGCGCTGGGGCCGACGGGGCGGTACTCCAGGCCGATGTGGCCCTGGTAGCCCGCGAGCAGCAGGCGGGCGAGCACCTTCTCGTAGTCGATGCCGCCGGTGCCCGGCTGGCCGCGGCCAGGGGCGTCGGCGATCTGCACATGGCCGAACTCCCCGGCCCGCCGGTCGATCTGGGTGTCGAGGTCCTCACCCATCCGGCTCAGGTGGTAGAGGTCAGCCAGGAAAGCCACATTGCGCGGCCCGTTCGCGCGCACCAGCTCCAGCACGTGGTAGGCGGAGGCGAGCGAGATGATGGGGTAGACCGGGTTCTCGTGCGAGTTCAGCGCCTCGACCACCACGGTCGCGCCGATCCGGTCGGCGGCCTGGGCGGCGTAGGTCAGGTTGGCCACGGCCAGCTCGTCCTGCTCCTGCGGCCACAGCCCGGGTTCCCGGTTGCCGTAGAGGGCGTTGAGCGTCTTGCAGCCCAACTGGCCGGCGAACTCGACGGCCACGTGGACGTTCTCCCGGAACAGGTGCACGTCGGCGGGCCGGGACAGCAGGCCCCGCTCCCCCGCCGCCATGTCGCCCGCGGCGAAGTTGAGCCCGACCAGGCGCACCCCGGCGTCCTCGATCGCGTGCCGCACCGTATCCAGTTCCCGTTGCAGCGGCACGGCTTCGGGCAGCGGCCACCACAGCTCCACCGCGTCGAACCCGGCAGCCTTGGCCGCGGCGAAGCGTTCGAGCAGCGGGAGCTCGGTGAACAGGATGGAGAGGTTGACGTCGAAACGCAGGATCGGACTGGTCAAGACGGCTCCATTCGGACTTCTTCTTACACGGTCAGGGGTTTGAGGCACTCCCGCATCAGGCGAGCCGCTTCGCTGGGGGTCTTGCCGACCTTGACCCCGGCCGCCTCCAGCGCTTCCTGCTTCGCCGCGGCGGTGCCGGAGGAACCCGAGACGATGGCGCCGGCGTGGCCCATGGTCTTGCCTTCCGGCGCGGTGAACCCGGCTACGTAGCCGATCACCGGTTTGCTGATGTGCTCGGCGATGTAGGCCGCCGCGCGCTCCTCGGCGTCGCCGCCGATCTCACCGATCATCACGATGGCCGCGGTCTCCGGGTCGTCCTGGAAGGCCTGCAGCGCGTCGATGTGCGTGGTGCCGATGATCGGGTCGCCGCCGATGCCGACCGCGGTGGAGAAACCGAAGTCCCGCAGCTCGTACATCATCTGGTAGGTCAGGGTCCCCGACTTGGAGACCAGACCGATCTGGCCAGGGCCGGAGATGTCGGCCGGGATGATGCCCGCGTTGGACTTGCCGGGGGAGATGATCCCCGGACAGTTCGGCCCGATGATCCGGGTCTTGTTACCGGTGGCGCAGGCGTGCGCCCAGAACACCGCCGTGTCGTGCACCGGCACGCCCTCGGTGATCACCACGGCCAGGCCGACGCCCGCGTCGATGGCCTCGATCACCGCGCCCTTGGCGAAGCGCGGCGGCACGAAGACCACGGTGACATCCGCGCCGGTCTCGGCCATGGCCTCGGCCACCGAGCCGAAGACGGGCACGCTCACCCCGTCGAAGTCGACGCGCTGGCCACCCTTGCCGGGGGTCACGCCGCCGACCACGTTGGTACCGGTGGCGAGCATGCGCCTGGTGTGCTTGGAGCCCTCGCCGCCGGTCATGCCCTGCACGATGACCCTGCTGTGCTCGGTCAGGAAGATGGCCATCGAGTCACACCCCCGCCGCTGCCAGTTGGGCGGCCTTGTCGGCCGCGTCGTCCATCGTCTCCACCACGGTCACCAGCGGGTGGTCGGCCTCCGCCAGGATGCGGCGGCCCTCCTCGACGTTGTTGCCGTCCAGGCGCACCACCAGTGGCTTGGTGGCCTCCGCGCCCAGGATCTCCAGCGCGGCCACGATGCCGTTGGCCACCGCGTCGCAGGCGGTGATGCCGCCGAAGACGTTGACGAACACCGAGCGCACGTCGGCGTCGCCCAGGATGATCTCCAGGCCGTTGGCCATCACCTCGGCCGAGGCGCCGCCGCCGATGTCCAGGAAGTTGGCCGGCTTCACCCCGCCGTGCCGCTCGCCCGCGTAGGCGACAACGTCCAAAGTGGACATGACCAGCCCCGCACCGTTGCCGATGACGCCGACCTGGCCGTCCAGCTTGACGTAGTTGAGGCCCTTGTCCTTGGCCCGCTGCTCCAGCTCGTTCTCCGCGGCCCGGTCCACGAACTCGCCGTGTCCCGGATGCCGGAAACCGGCGTTCTCGTCCAGTGTCACCTTGCCGTCGAGGGCGAGAATGTTGCCCTGAGGGTCACGGACCAGCGGGTTGACCTCCACCAGGGTGGCGTCCTCGGCTACAAAGGTGTTCCACAGCTTCACCAGCACCGCGGCGACGTCCTCGGTCACCTCGGCCGGGAAGTGCGCGGCGGTCACGATCTCCCTGGCCTTGGCCAGGTCGACGCCGCTGATGGCGTCAACGGGCACCTTGGCGAGGGCCGCCGGATTGGTGGCAGCGACCTCCTCGATGTCCATCCCGCCTTCGACCGAGGCCATCGCCAGGAACGTGCGATTGGTCCGGTCGAGCAAGAAGGAGAAGTAGTACTCCTCGGCGATCTCCGAAGCGGGGGTCACCAGCACCCGGCGCACCACGTGCCCCTTGATGTCCAGCCCCAAGATGGCTCCGGCCTTGACTTCCGCGTCCTCCGGGTCGACGGCGAGCTTGACCCCGCCCGCCTTGCCACGGCCGCCGGTTTTCACCTGCGCCTTGACCACGACCCTGCCGCCCCACTCGGCCGCTGCCGCGCGGGCGTCGGCCGGATCCTCGACGACCCGCTGCGGCGGACCCACCGGGACCCCGTGCTGCGCGAAGAGATCCTTCGCCTGGTACTCGTACAGATCCACGCCGCCTACTGTATACAGTATGTGAGACCCAGCACCAGAGCCTGTGCGGATGGATTTCAGCAGGTCCCCAACCCAGCCACCGCGTGTATACTGCATACAGTATCTAGTAGAGGGAGATCACGATGACCACTCCCCCACCCAGTGAGCTCCGCGACTGCTTCGGCCGCGACTACCACGTCGGCCCTGCCGCCGAACTGCTGACCGGGCGTTCCCGGTCCTGGCAGCTGGTCCTGCCGCTGGCCGCGATGGCCGCCGCGGGCGTGCTCCAGTACTCCTTCGGCGCCCTGGTGCCCACGCTGTCCGCACTGCACGGCTGGTCCACGGCGCAGACCTGCTGGCTGCTGGCGCTGTGGATCGTGGCGCAGGCGGGCGTCGGCTTGCCCGTGGCCTATCTGCGGGAACGGGGGGTGGTCGGCCCGGTGGCCCTGGTGATGGCGGGCGCGGCGCTCTGCCTGACCGGTCCGGTGGCGCTCGGGCACGCGCCGAGCTACCTGGCCGCCCTGCTGGGCTTCTCGCTGCTGGGCGGCGCGGGCGCGGGACTGGTCTACGCGGTCAGCGCCTCCACCGTGGCCAAGTGGTTCCCGGACCGGTCCGCGGTGCGGGTCAGCCTGGTCACCGGCGCGTTCGCCTGCGGCGCGATCCCGTTCCTGCTCTTCGTCTTCCCCTCGGTGAGCACCACGAACCTGGTCCCGGTGCTCGACGGCACCGGCCTGGCGCTGGGCTTGGTGATCGCCGCGGCCGGGCTGTTCTTCCGCGACCCGCCGTCGAGCTGGTGGCCGCCGCACGTGGACCCGCGCGACTGGGCGCTCTCCCGCCGCCGCGGCCCCGGCTCGGCCAACCTGCCCGCGGTGCGCGAGTACTCCCCCGGCGAGGCGGTGCGCGACGGCGCGCTGCCCGCGCTCGCGGTGATCCTGTTCTGCGCCAGCGCGGTCACCCTGTTCACCGTGGCGGGCTTCGCCGCCTTCGCCACCGGGATGGCGCTGTCCGCGCCGGTCATCGGCGCGGCCACCGCGCTGCTGGTGGCGGCCAACGGGGTGGCCAGGGCGGTGGTGCTGCGGGTCTCCGACCGGATCGGCCGGGCGCGCACGCTGGCCGGCGCACTCACCGTGCTCGCGCTGTCACAGCTGGCGCTGGCCGCCAGCGCCACCGACCGCTCGCTGCCACTGCTGCTGACCGCGGCCGTGCTGGCCGGCGCGGGCGGGGCCTGCTACCCGATGGTGGCCAGCCTGGTCCGGGAGTACTTCGGGGACCGGCGGCACGGCGAGATACATGCGGTGGTCTACAGCGCGAAGGCCTTTGGCGGAATAGCCGGGGTGGGCCTGACCGCACTGGCCGTCCCTACTTCGGGGTACCCGGTACTTTTCCTACTTGCGGGAGGGCTCGCACTGTGTTCGGCACTGCTCTGCCGGCGCCTGCGGCAGCCTGGCCGTATCCCATTAGTCTGGACAACCGAGCGTGTCCGGTGATGTGCGCGGCCATTTGGGGCATTATGGACATCTGGACCGTGGCAGAAGGTCACCTACAGCGTGCAATCGGTGGGTTACTTTCCTAATTAGGTACTCGGTATGGGTGATCCAATGCTTGTGGTAGTCCTCACGCATTTCGGGCATATGGAACACTGTATGCTGTAGGCAGTCGACCGGGCACAATTAGATCAAGATCGGCACACCGGGCGAAAGCGCCCACCTCACCTCTGGAGCACACGATGTCGGAGCTTGCGCAGGGCACGGCCGCACGCCGGATCGATCGGCCGGTTCCCCTGCGGGAGCGGGTCTTCGAAGCCCTGCTCGACCTCATCATCACCGGCAGCCTCGCCCCCGGCCAGCACCTGGTCGAAGGCGAGCTGGCCGAGATGCTCGGCGTGTCCCGCCAGCCGGTCCGTGAGGCGCTGCAGTGGCTCAACAACGAGGGCTGGGTGGACCTGGTACCCGGTTACGGCGCGTTCGTGCACGTGCCGACCGAGCAGGAGGCCGACCAGCTGCTCGCGGTGCGCACCCTGCTGGAGACCGAGTCGGCGCGGCTGGCCGCGCTGAACACGGACAAGGAGGGTGTGGCCCGCCTGCGGGAGATCTGCCAGCAGGGCGAGGCCGCGGTGCTGGCCGACGACGTGGACGGCGCGGTGGCGGCCAACGCCGCCCTGCACCGCCTGGTCACCGAGCTGTCCGGGAACAAGGTGCTGCTGGAGCTGGCCGCCCAGGTCGACCGCAGGGTCCGCTGGTTCTACACCCCGGTCGCCCGCCAGCGCGGCAAGCAGTCCTGGCGGGAGCACCGCAAGCTCATCAGCGCGATCTCCACCGGCGACGCCGAGCGGGCCGCGGAGATCATGCGCGAGCACACCGACCGCACCCGGCAGTCCTACCTGGAGGCCCGGCAGAGCACGCAGGCCGCCACCCCCGCCCCCGAGGTGCCCCTGCGGCGCCGCAGGCGGACCGTGGCGCGCACCTCGCCCGCGGTGAAGCCCCAGGTCTAGGTCCCGCCGGCCGCGATCCCAGCAGGCGGACCGCGAGAAGAGTTTCCCAACACAGTCCCGAATGGCATCGACGCCCTCGGGTATCCCTTGATGTGAGGAGGTGTATTGATGATGCGCAAGTTCAAGCAGCTGCTGCGCTCGCTGACCGAGGAGCCCGCGGGCTACCGCGGCAGCCGCCCGATGGGTCTGGGCATGGCCACGGCGATGGCCGAGGCCAAGAAGAACCCGACCGCAGGCGTGGAGAACTACCTGCGAGGCCAGCGTGCCACCGCGACGAGGCGGGACCAGGGCCAGGAGGTTGCCTCCTCCTGACCCCGGCCACCCTTGTGCTCGCCGAAACCGCACTACCGCTCACTGGGTCCAGGGATAGCTCCAGTGGACGGAGGTCATCCGGTCCCGGTCTCGTCCAGCGCCGCTGAGCTGGACGAGGCCTGAGCCGACGGAACGGGCTCCGGTGCCGCGGTCGCGGCAGCGGCCCGCTCGGTCCGCCGGGATTTGATCACACTAGCAATGATGGTCACGGCCAGCGTCCCCACAATGAACGACAGCGACATCTGGATCGAGACGGTCGGCGCCCACGGCACGCCGGAGGTGTGCATGGCCTCCAGCACCAGCTTCACGCCGATGAACGCCAGGATCACGGCCAGGCCGATGGACAGGTAGACCAGCCGGTCGAGCAGGCCGCCGATCAGGAAGAACAGCTGGCGCAACCCCATCAGCGCGAACGCGTTGGCGGTGAAGACCAGGTACGGCTCCCTGGTCAGCCCGAAGATCGCCGGGATCGAGTCCAAGGCGAACAACAGGTCGGTGGTGCCGATCGCGACCATCACGATGAGCATCGGCGTCACCATCCGCCGCCCGTCGATCCTGGTCACCATCTTCGCGCCCACGTAGTCATCCGTGGTGGGCGCGAACCGTTTCACCGTGCGCAGCACCACGTTCTCGGAGAACTCCTCCGCCGCGTTCGGGTCCTGCCGGAGCAGCTTCCACGCCGTGTAGATCAAGAAGGCGCCGAAGACGTAGAACAGCCAGTTGAACCGGGACACCGCTTCCGCGCCCACCGCGATGAACACCGCACGCATCAGCAGCGCGATCACGATGCCCACCAGCAACACCTTCTGCCGGTACAGCTTGGGCACCGCGAACCTGCTCATGATCAGCATGAACACGAACAGGTTGTCCACCGACAGCGAGTACTCGGTGATCCAGCCGGCGAAGAACTCCCCGCCGTAGCGCGGACCGGCCAGCCACAGCACCCCGAGTCCAAAAAGGACGGCCAGGGTGACGTAGGCGACGGTCCAGCCCACACATTCGCTGAACGAGGGATCCCTCGGGTTGCGGGCGGCCAGGTAGAAGTCGAACGCGAGGATCGCGCCCAGACCTCCCACCGTGGCGAACCAGACCCAGGTGGAGAAGGTCATCAGGCTCCTCTGGCGGCCGCGCGAGCGGCACGGGCACGGGTCTTGGCCGCCCACACCGTCTCCGCGTGGGTCGCGTAGCGGGTGAATGCCTGGGCGGCCAACGGGTTCGTCGCGGCGAACCGCCGGAACAGCTGCGGGGCGAGGCGTTCGTGCAGCCAGATGAAGCCGATCGCGAACCCGGCGCTCACGATCCCTTGGTAGGCAAGGAATCCGAGCAGGTCCGCGGGCACCCGCAGCTCGCCGGCCACCACCAGTGGCAGCGCGACCTCCTGGATGAGCCTGCTCAGCGGGAACCCGATGAGCCAGAACACCGCGGCGGGCGCGAACACGCCGAGCCGGATGCGGCCGGTGGCCGCGCCGAGCCCGTAGAGCCCGCCGAGCAGGGCCAGCGGCAGGCCGAGGCCGAGCGCGGTGACCAGCGCCCAGCCAGGGGGCTGGCCGACGAGCAGGGCCAGCAGACCGGCGATCGAGCCGGCCAGCGCACCCACCAGCGCGCCGGGGGCGGCCAGTTGAGCGAAGGCACTGATGCGTGGCGGTTGCGGCGATTCACTCATGATGTCAGTCCAATACCACGCCGTAGGCGAACAGGGAGTAGAACAACCCGCTCAGGTAGAACACCGCGCCGAAGCCGATGATGACGTTGGTCCACCACTTCGGCCGGATCGGTTTGGGCAGCATCTTGTTGTTCACCAACAGCAACACGATGCAGTAGGCGCCCATGGCGAAGGCGGACAGGAACGCCAGGATGTCCAGGATCGCCGCCGGGCCCTTGGCCGGGCCCCACAGCAGGATGATGATGCCGAAGACGATCAGGCCCCACAGGAAGCCGGCGTAGAGCCGGGACATGCCGATCTTCTTCGCGCCGGGCACGAAGAAGTAGGTCATGTCGGCCTGGCCGCGGGAGAAGGAGTCGAACAGGCCCAGGGTGGCGTTCAACCCGATCAGCGCGATGAAGCCGAAGAACACCGTGCCCAGCGCGGGACCGCCGAGTGAGGAGAAGGCGTCGGCCATCGCGTTGAACGCGGCACTGCGGTCACCGGCCGCGATCAGCTCCTTCACGTTGGGGTTCTGCCTGGCCGCGGTTTGCGCCAGCACGGTGAAGGAGACCGTGACCAACATGGTCACGCCCCAGAACAGCAGCAGCGCGTCGAAGGTGACCCAGCGCCGCCAGCCCTTCCACTTGGCCATCTCCTCCGGGTCCTCGGTGTCGAACATGAAGCCACGGGCGGGCATCTGTTCGTCGGCGCCGGACTCGGCGCTGCGCAGGCCCTTGATCTTCGGGATGTGCGCGCCCATGCCGGCCCCGGAGTCCCGCAGGTGCAGCGTGTACCACATCTGCTGCATACCGGAGGGGCCGGCGAAGGCGATGGAGCCCACCACGATCGGGAACCACGTGGAGGTGAACATCTCGCTCGGGAAGTACCCGAAGGTGAACATGCCGCTGATCGTGCTGGCCAGGTCGCCCCAGGTGCCGACCAGTGCCGCCACCACCGCGGTACTGACCACCAGGATCCCGATGAGGACCGAGAGCACGTTCTCCAGCAGGTTGTAGATCACCTTGGCCAGGCTGAAGATCACCCCGACCAGGATCAGGCCGACGATTGCGCTGAGCTGCCAAGGTATTCCGGTGATGTTCTCCAGCGCCGACATGCCCGCGGAGAGATGGCCCGGCCAGATGTAGACCGCGATCGCGACCACGAAGAAGAACCACATGATCGGTTTGAACACGCGGGCCGCGCCGGCGAAGATGCTCTCGCCGGTGGCCATGGCGTAGCGGGCCATCTCCAGCATCACCACGGCCTGCAGGGTGACACCGATCAGGAACAGCCAGCGGATCTCCGGTCCGAAGATCAGGACCAGCCGGGGCCACATGTAGGACTCGCCCATGCCGACCCCGAGTGCCACCAGGAACACCGTGGGGCCGATCAGGTGCACCGACGGTGGCGCGTCGGGCAGCTTCCGGATGGGCATCGGATCGAGCCGACCGGCCCGCCACACGCGTTCCTGGCCGCCACCGGCGAGGTCGCTACCCCCGCTGGTGGCCGGCCCCGCGCTCGGGGTGTTCGAAGGATCCATGATGAGAAACCTCTTTCACGAGAACTCTCGGACTCCGCCCGTTGAACCTCCCTGGCCTGGTAGTAGGGGTCCCGCCTGGCCGACGGGACCCCGTACTACCGGTCAGCCGTCGGCCTACTTGTCGATCAATCCCGCCGCACGTGCCCAGCGGTACTTCGCACCCAGCACCGCGACCGGGAGCTCCGTGGTGTAGGGATAGGCGACAATACGATGGTCGAACAGGTATTCACTAGCCCGCTCCACCTCGGTGTCACCCGCCAGTGAGGCCACCACCGGCTTGTCGATGCCCTTGGCCCTGGCCTCGTTCACCACCCGCGCGGTGACCTCGGCGAAGACCATCGGCGGGGTGACGATGGTGTGCCAGTAGCCGAGGATGAGCGCGTGGATCCGCGGGTCCTCGAGGCCGAGCCGGATGGTGGCCTCGTAGGTCGACGGCGGTTCGCCGCCGGTGATGTCGATCGGGTTGCCCGCCGCCCCGAAGGGCGGGATGAACTTGCGGAACGCCTCGTCCAGGTCGGGCGGAATCTCCATCATGGACAGTCCGTTGTCGACACACGCGTCCGAGAGCAGCACCCCGGAGCCGCCGGCCCCGGTGATGATGACGACGTTCTCGCCCTTGGGCGTGGGCAGCAGCGGCAGCCCACGGGCATATTCCAGCATCTCGTTCAGCCCGGGAGCCCTGACCACACCCGCCTGGCGCAGGATGTCGTCGTAGACCTTGTCGTCACCGGCCAGCGCGCCGGTGTGCGAGCTGGCCGCCTTGGCCCCGGCCGAGGTGCGCCCCGCCTTGAGCACCACCACCGGCTTCTTCTTGGTCATCCGCTTGGCCGCCTGCACGAAGGCGCGGCCGTCCTTCAGGTCCTCCAGGTGCATGGCCACGCACTGGGTGTTCTCGTCCTGCTCGAAGAAGGTGAGCAGGTCGTCTTCGTCCACATCGGACTTGTTGCCGAGGCCGACGATGGCCGAGACACCCATCTTGGTGGTGCGGGAGAAACCCAGGATGGCCATGCCGATGCCGCCGGACTGGGAGGTCAGCGCCACCCCGCCCTTGACGTCATACGGCGTGCAGAAGGTCGCGCACAGGTTCTCCGGCGTGTAGTAGTACCCGTAGATGTTCGGGCCCAGCAGCCGGATCTTGTACTGGTGCGCGATCGCCACGACCTCGTCCTGCAGCTCGTGGTTGCCGGTCTCGGCGAAGCCTGAGGGGATGAGCACGGCGGCCGGGATGCCCTTCTTGCCGCACTCCTCCAGCGCCCCGGCCACGAACTTGGCCGGGATGGCGAAGACCGCCACGTCCACCTCGGCTGGCACGTCGCCGATGGCCTTGTAGGCCTTGCGGCCCAGGATCTCGTCGGCCTTCGGGTTGATCGGGAAGATGCCACCCTGGTAGCCGCCGTTGACCAGGTTCTTCATCACCGAGTTGCCGATCTTGCCGTCCTCGGCGGAGGCGCCGATCACCGCGATGTTCTTCGGCTTCATCAGCCGGTTCATCGCGGTGATGATCTCCTCGTCGGAGTAGACGTACTTCTCGGTGACCTCCCCGGTCTCCACCAGCACCCGGACGTCCGCGGCGATCGCGGAGTCCTTGGCCGCGAACACCGGGTTGAGGTCCAGCTCGCGGATCTCCGGGAAGTCGGTGACCAGGTCGGAGAGCCGCTTGACCACCTCGGCCAGCGCGTCCAGGTCCACCGGGTCGGCGCCGCGGACCCCGTGCAGGATCTCCACCGCCTTGATGTCGGTGACCATGGCCCGCGCCTCGGCCTGCGCCAGCGGGGCCAGCCGGAAGGTGACGTCCTTGAGGACCTCCACCAGCACCCCGCCCAGGCCGAAGACCACGATCTTGCCGAAGGTGTCGTCGGTGGTCGCGCCGATGATCACCTCCTGGCCCTCGGCGAGCAGCTTCTGCACCTGGACACCGGTGATGTCGGCATCGGCCTTGTACGCCTTGGCGTTGGCGATGATCTTCTCGTAGGAGGCGCGGGCGCCCGCCTCGTCGGTGACGCCGACGATGACGCCGCCGGCCTCGGTCTTGTGCAGGATGTCCGGCGAGACGATCTTCATGACCACCGGGAAGCCGATCTCGGCCGCCAGGCTCACCGCCTCGTCCGCGCTGTTGGCGAGGCCTTCGCCCGGCGTCGGGATGCCGTAGGCGTCACAGAGTCGTTTGCCCTCGGGGGCGGTCAGCGACTCGCGGCCCTCGGCGCGCGCTTTGTCCAGGACTTCGCGCACCGCGGCCCTGTCGTAAGCCACCATGGCTCAGATCACTCCGTTCGCCTTGAGCTGGGCCAGTTCCGGGACGGAAACCCCTAGCTCCTTCACGTACACGTCCTCGTTGTGCTCGCCGAGCAGCGGGGACCGCTCGACCTTGGCCGGCGAGTCGGACAGCTTGAGCGGCATGCCGACGGTCTTGAACGCCCCGCGCTCGGGGTGCTCCACCGTCACCACCATCTCGTTGGCCACCAGCGACTCGTCCTCGATCAGCTCCTTGGTGGACAGGATCGGTCCACAAGGGACGTTCTTGGCGTTGAGCAGGGCCAGCACTTCGCGCTTGGTGTGGTTGACCGTCCACTCCTCGATCAGCTGGAACATCTTGTCCAGCTTGGGCAACCGGGCTTCCGGGGTGGCCCACTCGGGGTCCTCGGCCAGCTCCGGCCGCCCGATCAGCTCGGCGATGGGCTGCCAGCCGACGGGCTGCACGATCACGTAGACGTAGTCGTTGGGCCCGCCCGGCTTGCACCGCACCGCCCAGCCCGGCTGGCCACCGCCGGAGGCGTTGCCCGAGCGCGGCACCTCGTCGCTGAACTCCTTGTTGGGGTACTCGGCCAGCGGCCCGTGGGCCAGGCGCTGCTGGTCGCGCAGCTTGACCCGGCACAGGTTGAGCACCGCGTGCTGCATGGCCACGGTGACCCGCTGGCCGCGCCCGGTGGACTCCCGCTGGTACAACGCGGCCAGGATGCCGGCCACGGTGTGGATGCCGGTGCCGGAGTCACCGATCTGCGCGCCGGTGGCCAGCGGCGGGCCGTCCTCGAAGCCGGTGGTGGTCATCGAGCCGCCCATGGCCTGGGCGACCACCTCGTAGGCCTTGTAGTGGGTGTAGGGCCCGTCACCGAAACCCTTGATGGAGGCGTAGATCAGCCTGGGGTTGATCTCCTGGAGCTTGTCCCAGGTGAAGCCCATCCGGTCCACCGCGCCTGGACCGAAGTTCTCCACCAGGATGTCCACATCGGACACGAGCTTGGTGAACAGCTCCTTGCCCTTGTCGCTCTTCATGTTCAGCGTGATGCTGCGCTTGTTGCAGTTGAGCATGGTGAAGTAGAGGCTGTCGACATCGGGGATGTCGCGCAGCTGCTTGCGGGTGATGTCCCCGCTGGGCGCCTCCAGCTTGACCACGTCCGCGCCGAGCCAGGCCAGGATCTGGGTGGCCGACGGCCCGGACTGGACGTGGGTCATGTCCAGGACTCGAACACCCTCAAGTGCTTGTCCCATAACCGAACTCCCCCTCCGGGCCTACTTGTACATGGTCTGGTTCATGGTTCCCGGCGCGTAGACGTCCGGGTCCACCCACACGTTGATCAGCGACGGCAGCCCCGACTCGCGGGCACGCTGCAGCGCGGGCGCGATGTCGGCGGGGTCGCGGACCTCCTCGCCGTAGCCGCCGAGGATCTTGGCGAACTGGTCGTAGGGCACATCGCCCAGGGTGTTGCCGACCCGGCCGCGGTCCTCGCCGTACTTGACGGCCTGGCCGTAGCGGATCTGGTTCATCGAGGAGTTGTTGCCCACGATGCCCACGAACGGCAGGTTGTACCGGACCAGGGTCTCGAAGTCCCAGCCGGTCAGGGAGAAGGCGCCGTCGCCGAAGAGCGCGACGACCTCCTTGTCCGGGCGGGCGTACTTGGCCGCCAGCACGAACGGGATGCCCACGCCGAGGGTGCCCAGCGGGCCGGGGTCCATCCAGTGGCCGGGCGACTTGGGCTGGACCACCTGGCCGGAGAAGGTGACGATGTCGCCGCCGTCGCCGATGTAGATGGAGTCCTCGGTGAGGAACTCGTTGATCTCGTGCACCAGGCGGTAGGGGTCGATCGGGTTGGCGCCGGACAGCTGCCGGGCCATCCGCTTGCCCAGTGACTGCTCCTCCACCGCGCGCAGCTCCTCCAGCCAGGCCTTGCGCCCGGTGGCGCCGTTGCTGACCCGGCCGGTGGTGGCCTGGAACACCTGGGAGAGCACCATGCCGGCGTCGCCGACGATGCCCAGGTCGATGTCGCGGTTCTTGCCGACCGTGCGGTAGTCCAGGTCGATCTGCACCACGGTGGCGTCGGCGGAAAGCCGCTTGCCGTAACCCATCCGGAAGTCGAACGGGGTGCCCACGATGATGATCAGGTCGGCGTTGGTGAAGGCGTAGCGGCGGGAGAGCTGGAAGTGGTGCGGGTCGCCGGGCGGCAGCGTGCCGCGGCCGGCGCCGTTCATGTAGGCGGGGATGTTGAGGCCGCGGACCAGGTCGATGGCCGACTCGGTGCCCCGAGTGGTCCAGACCTGGCTGCCGAGCAGGATGCACGGCTTCTCCGCCTTGGTCAGCAGGTCGGCCAGCTTCTCGATGTCGCCGGGGTCACCCGCCGAACGGGTGGAGGCGCGGTAGTGGCCGGCCTTGGGGATGCGGGCCTTCTCGATGGGGACCGAGGCGTCCAGCACGTCCCTGGGAATCTCCAGGAAGGACGGGCCGGGCGCGCCGTGGTAACACTCGCGGAAGGCCATCGAGACCAGGTCGGCCGCGCGTGCGGTGTCCGGCACGGTGGCGGCGAACTTGGTGATCGGGGCCATCATGTCCACGTGCGGCAGGTCCTGCAGTGAGCCCATCTTGTGCTGGCTCAGCGCGCCCTGGCCGCCGATGAGCAGCATCGGGCTCTCCGCGCGCAGCGCGTTGGCGACCCCGGTGACCGCGTCGGTGGTGCCCGGTCCCGCGGTGACTACCGCGCAGCCCGGTTTGCCGGTGATCCGGGCGTAGCCGTCGGCCGCGTGCGCGGCCACCTGCTCGTGCCGGACGTCGATGACCTCGATGCCTTCGTCTACACAGCCGTCGTAGATGTCGATGATGTGGCCGCCACACAGAGTGAACACCACGTCGACGCCTTCGGCCTTGAGAGCCTTCGCCACCAGATGGCCGCCCGAGATGAGACCTTCTCCGGTCTCCTTCACCTCGACCTGGCTGGCGCTGGGCAGAGCCTCGGCAGTCTGCGCCATAGGTGCGTCATCTCCTCACGTCGCTGCCCGGTCGCCTGCTCTGGGTCGACTCGGGCTGTGTTTGGTGGTGACTGGTGAAGGCCGACGTTGCGCGGACCGCACACCACTCGATCCCCATACTGCATACCGTATGGTGGTTTAGTGATACTCCGTCGGAGTAACGTTGTCCAGAGTCCGCACGTCAGCCGCTCGGCGGAATTCACCCGCCGAGGTCCGTTCATCAGTCGTGTTCCGGGCGAATCCGGCGTCTGCTGTCGGGTAGCCGGATCGTGATCCGCCGGGTGTCCAGCAGTTCCAGCAGGGGCACCGCGACCCGGCGGGAGGTGCCCAGCGCGGTTCGGGCCGCGGCCACGGTGAAGGGCTGTGGGAGCGTGCACAACACCGCAACCGCCCGTTCCACCGCATCCGGTCCCAGGTAGACGCCGTCGGCCAGCCGGAGCAGCAGACCGGTGCGCACGGCGGCCGCGAGCGACTTGGGGGTCAGTCGCAACGCGGCGAGTTGGTCGGCCTCCGGCGCGCTGAAGGGACTGCTCACCAGCTCGGCGCGCAGCTTCTCCACCGCCTGCCGCACCGGCTGCGGGAGCTCGGTCCCACCTTCGGTCAGCACCAGTCGGCCCTGGTTGATCCGCACACCGAGGTCACGAGCCGCTCTCGCCACCGGTTCGAGCAGTCTTCGGTGTGGCAAAGCCAGCAGTGCCACCGCTTCCGCCTTGGGCACGCCGGGGTCATAGGGTTGTTCGCGCGCACGGGCACGCACCAGGGCGGCCAGTCGCTGGCACAGCTCGTCCAGCTTGGCCGGGTCGATCAGCCAGTCCCCCGCTCTGGGCGCGACCGGCAGCGCGCAGCCCATGGCCAGCAGGTCACCGGCCTTGACCAGGCCGCGCCTGCGCAGCTCATCGCCGCCGTTGGGGATCGCTGACCGACTCATCAGTTCGAGGCCCCGCGCGGCCAACTGGGTCTCGGTGGCCAGCTCCGGCGGCAGGATGTCCAGCACGGTGCACCCGGCCAGCACCTCCGCCGGCCCGCGCAGCAGCGCCTTGTCGCCGATGCGCAGCGGCAGCGGCTCGCTCAGCCGCAGTCGCGCGATGTCGCCGTCGAGCACCCGGAGGAACACCGGCTGCCGGGCCGAGCCCAGCCCCAGCTCCAGGTGGCCGTGCACCCCGCCCAGCTTGCGGCCGGGCAGCGGGCGCAGCCGCACGTCGACCACCTCCACGTGCCGCCACCGGCCAGGGGTCACCAGCGCGGTGCCGGTGAACGACTCATCCGGTTGCGCCTCGGGCAGGTGAACCGTGATCCGGGCGGGAGCGGACATCGCGGACACCTGATGCCCCAACGACTCCAGCCCGCCCACCCGCAGCCACCGGTCCTGCGCGCCCACGGCCAGTTCCGCGTCCCGCTCGATCGATCCGGCCAACAGGGTGCCGGTGACGAGCACGCCCTTGTCCTCCGCGCCAGCCTCGGCGCAGCCATCCACCCACAGCCGCACCGGGACCTCCGGTGGCGGCGGCAGCGCGGCGGCCAGCCGGTCCAGCACCAGGCGCAGCCGGTCGATACCCGCGCCGGTGCGCGCGCTGACCACCGCGGACTCGATCCGGCCGAGCGCGCCGGTGGCCATGGCCCGGCGGGTCCGCCGCAGCACCGGGCCGGGATCAGCCAGGTCGGACCGGGTCACCACCAGCAACCCGTGCCGGATGTCCAAGGCCTGCAACGCATCCAGCTGCATGGCCAGCTGTTCCGACCACTCCTGGTCGGCCGCCACCACGAACACCACCGCCTCCGCGGTGGCCACGCTCGTCAGGACCGCCTCATCCGCGCGGTCTACCAATGCCAGCACCCGCCCCGAGGGCAGACGTGCCCACGGATCCCGTCCGGTGAGCGCGCGCACCAAGGTGGATTTGCCTGCTCCGGCGCCTCCGGCGGTGGCGACCACGCGCATCGGCGGGGGCGAGTGGAACCCGAACCCTTCAGGCACCGCAACGCCTCCTCACCCACGCGGTCGTGCCGCGTGCGGCCCGTTGACCGGGCTACTCCATACTGTATGCTGAATGAGTTGTCGACACAAGAACAGGAGAGTGATGTGCGAATCGCTGTTCTTGGTGCCGGCGCCATCGGCGCGTACGTGGGTGCAGCCCTGCACCGCGCCGGAGCGCAGGTTCATCTCATCGCCCGCGGTGCGCACCTTTCGGCCATCCGCGATGCCGGGGTTCGGGTGCTCTCCGACCGCGGCGACTTCCATGCCACCCCACACGCAACCGATGACCCGGCCGAGGTCGGCCCGGTGGACCACATCTTCCTAGGTCTGAAGGCGAACTCGTACGCCGCCGCAGGCCGGATGATCGAGCCGCTGCTGCACGAGCGCACCACCATCATCGCTGCGCAGAACGGGATTCCGTGGTGGTACTTCCACGGTCTGCCCGGCCCCTTCGAGAACCACCGCATCAACAGTGTGGACCCCGACGGCGCGGTCAGCGCCGCTCTCCCGGTCCAGCGGGCCATCGGCTGCGTGGTCTACGCGGCCACCGAGATCGAGGCTCCCGGCGTGATCCGCCACCTGGAGGGCACCCGCTTCTCCATCGGCGAGCCGGACCGGTCGATCTCCGCCCGCTGCCTGGAGTTCTCCACCGCGATGATCGAAGGCGGGCTCAAGTGCCCGGTGGAGGCCGACCTCCGCCGGGACATCTGGCTCAAGCTGATGGGCAACATCGCGTTCAACCCGATCTCCGCACTGACCCGCTCCACCATGGCCGCGATCTGCAGGCACCACGACGCCAGGCGACTGGTGGTGTCGATGATGCGGGAGACCCTGGAGGTCGCCCGACGGCTGGGGTCCCGCCCGGAGATCTCCATCGAACGACGGCTGGCCGGAGCCGAGAAAGCCGGCGAGCACAAGACTTCCACGCTCCAGGACCTGGAGAAGGGCAAACCCCTGGAGCTGGACGTCATCCTGGCGGCGGTCGTCGAGCTCGCGGAGCTGACCGGCGCTGAAGTTCCCACGCTCAGAGCGATCCACGCGATGGCCGACCTGCTCAACGCATCGGTGACCAGGCAGCCTGCCGCCGTCGCTTCCTGACGGGCCCGGCCCGTCACTCTCCCTCCCACCTGCCTGACCTCCCGGGGGCAGCTCATGGATTCCCGTTTTCGTGACGCCGCACCCTCCGCTGAGGAACGCGCGGCCATCGATGTCGTGCTGGACCCGTCGTCCTCCGGTCGGAGTGACGGCGGGCCCACCGCCAATCCGCACGACGCGCTGTTGCCCGCCCTGCACTCCCTCAACGACCGGGTGGGCTGGATCAGCGAGGCGGCACTGGACTACCTGTCCCGCCGCCTGACCCTCTCGGCTGCCGAGGTCTTCGGCGTGGCCACCTCGTGCGCCCTGTTCTCGCTGCGGCCCCGGCCGCGCCGGGTGCTGCACGTCTGCGCCGGACCCGCTTGCCGCGCAACGGGTTCCACTCCCCTGTGCCGGACCCTGGAACGTCGCCTGGGTCCGGCCGACCGCCCGGCGGGCGGGGTGCTCTGGCAGCCTTCGCCCTGCCTCGGCCTGTGCGAGCGCGCACCGGCCGCCCTGGTCTTCGAGGCCGGTGACCCGCCGCGCACCGCGGTCACCGCACCGTCCACTGTGGACTCGACTGTCAGCGCCGCGCTGGACCTGCGGCACGCCCAGCCGGAACCCCCGGCCGAGGCCGCCGTGCCGCAGGCGGGCGCGGAGCACCTGGTGCTGCTGCGCCGGATCGGCCAGGTCGACCCGGCCAGCCTGTCCGACTACCTGAACACCGGCGGCTACACCGCGCTGCACCACGCGCTGCGGATGGGCCCGGCCGAGATCATCCGCCTGGCGCTGGAGTCCGGCCTGCCCAGCAGGGACGGGGCCGGGGTGCCGGTGGCCAGGAGCTGGGAAGTCCTTGCCGGGCAACGGAACCGGCCGCATTACCTGGTGTGCGACGCCGATGAGAGCCATCCCGGCTCCTTCGCCGACCGGGTGCTGCTGGAGGGCGATCCGTTCGCGGTGGTGGAGGCGATGACCATCGCGGGCATCGCCACCGGCAGCCGCCACGGCTACCTGCACCTGCGCGGGGAGTACCCCCGTGCCCATCGCGTGGTCACCGAGGCCGTGGCCCAGGCCAGGGAGAAAGGCCTGCTGGGCCGCAACATCCTGGGCTCGGGTCTGAGCTTCGAGCTGGAGATCCGGCGCGGCGGCGGCACCTATCCCGGACGGCGCGGCGAGCCGAGGAGCACCCCGCCGTTCCCGGCCGAACCGGTGCTGCTGGGCAAACCCACCGTGGTGCACTCGGTGGAGACCCTGGTCGCGGTGCCCCCGGTGCTCACCGGTGTGCCGGTGGCCAACCGGCTGTACTGCGTCTCCGGCATCGTCCGCATGCCGGGGGTGTACGAGCTGCCCCGCGGCAGCACCCTGCACCGACTCCTCGCCGCGGCCGGCGGCGTGCGCACCGGGTGCACGCTGCGCGCCGCGCTGGTCAACGGCGTGCTCAGCCGCCCGGCCGCGCTGGACCGGCAGCTACCGGCCGCGGGTCCCGGTTCGGTGGTGCTGCTGGACGAGGAGAGGGAGCACTGACATGGGCCGCCGCATCGCCCGCCGTATGATCACCCGCCTGCGCGCGGACACCCGCAGCCGCCGCCTGGATGACCTGGTGGTGGAGGAGCCGCTGGAGATCCGGCTCAACGGCGCGCCGCTGTCGATCACCATGCGCACTCCCGGCCACGACTTCGAGCTGGCCGCGGGCTTCCTGGTCAGCGAGGGCGTGCTCGGCGCGGCCGGTGACGTCGCGGGCATCGCCTACTGCCCCGGCGCGAGGACCGAGGGCGGCAACACCTACAACGTCCTGGACGTCACCCTGGCCGCACAC
The DNA here is from genome assembly GCF_053591555.1 of Crossiella sp. NPDC003009. Taxonomy (NCBI): domain Bacteria; kingdom Bacillati; phylum Actinomycetota; class Actinomycetes; order Pseudonocardiales; family Pseudonocardiaceae; genus Crossiella; species Crossiella sp. NPDC003009. Next base: position 39,763 of record NZ_JBSFUA010000054.1, read on the forward strand.
GTCCCGGTCAGCGAGTTCTCCTTGGCGCGCAACGTCTACACCACCTCTTCCTGCGGGGTGTGCGGCAAGGCCAGCCTGGACGCGGTGCGCACGGTGGCCCGCTGGAGCATCCGCGAGGACCCGATCCGGCTCGACCCCTCGGTGCTGCGCGCCCTGCCCGACCGGCTGCGCGCGTCCCAGCTCCTGTTCGAGCGCACCGGCGGCCTGCACGCGGCCGCACTGTGCACAGTGGACGGTGAGCTGCTGGCGGTGCGGGAGGACGTGGGCCGGCACAACGCGGTGGACAAGCTGCTGGGCTGGGCGCTGTTGCAGGACCGGCTGCCGCTGCGCGAGACCATCCTGCTGGTCTCCGGCCGGGCCAGCTTCGAGCTGGCGCAGAAGGCGGTGATGGGCGGCATCCCCGCCCTGGCCGCGGTGTCCGCCCCGTCCTCGCTCGCGGTCGAGCTGGCCGAGGAGACCGGCCTGACCGTGATCGGCTTCCTGCGCGGCGCGTCGATGAACGTCTACACCGGAGCTGATCGCTTGCGGGAACCGGTCGGCTAACCGCCGATCGCGCTCATCGGCCGGTCCGGCTGGGCGAACTCCGGCCGGTCGATGCCGTGCCCGGCCGGCTTGGCCCACATGGCTTTCCGCCACAGCTCGGCCAGCTCGGTGTCATCGGCCCCGCCGCGCAGCGCGGCGCGCAGGTCGGTCTCGGTGTGCGCGAACAGGCAGGACCGGACCTGGCCGTCGGCGGTGAGCCGGGTGCGCGCGCAGTCGGTGCAGAACGGCCGGGTCACCGAGCCGATCACGCCGACGGTGTCCGGGCCGCCGTTGACCAGCCAGCGTTCCGCCGGCGCCGAGCCCCGCTCCCCCGGCTCCGGGGTCAGCTCGAACTCCTGGCGCAGCAGGCCGAGGATCTCCTCGGCGGTCACCATCGCCGACCGGTCCCAGCCGTGTTGCGGATCAAGCGGCATCTGCTCGATGAAGCGCAGCTGGTAGCCGGCGGCCAGGCAGAACCGCAGCAGTGGCGCGGCCTCGTCCTCGTTGATCCCGCGCAGCAGCACCGAGTTCACCTTCACCGGCCCCAGTCCGGCCTGCTGGGCCGCGCGCAGCCCGGCCAGCACGTCGGGCAGCCGGTCCCGCCGGGTGATCCGGGCGAAACGCTCCGCCCGCAAGGTGTCCAGCGAGACGTTCACCCGGTCCAAGCCTGCCGCCGCGAGCGCGCCGGCGGTCTTGGCGAGTCCCAAGCCGTTGGTGGTCACCGCGATCCGCGGCCGGGGCGTCAACGCGGCCACCCCGGCCACGATCTCCGGCAAGTCCCGGCGCAGCAACGGTTCCCCGCCGGTGAACCGGACATCGGTGACACCGAGCTCATGCACCGCGATCCCGATGAGCCGGACGAACTCCGCGCCGGTCAACAACTCCGGCTTCGCCAGCCAGTCCAGGCCCTCGGCGGGCATGCAGTAGGTGCAGCGCAGGTTGCACTTGTCGATGAGGGAAACTCGCAGGTCCGTCGCGACTCGACCAAACGAGTCCAGCAACCCAAGCCCGGTCATCTGCATATCGTATGCCGAAAAGCCGACGAGCAGTACGTGACCTCAGTCCCCCGTCGCGCGCCGGTCCCGCTTCAGCGCCCCGCGCTGGTGCTTGGCGGACAGCCGCCGTTCCCTGGCTCCCCGGCTGGGCTTGGTCGCCCGCCGCGGCGGGGCGGGCGGCAGCACCGCGTCCCGCAGCAGGCTGGCCAGCCGTTCCCTGGCCGCCTTGCGGTTGGCCAGCTGGGTCCGGTACTCCGAGGCCGCGATGGTGACCACGCCGTCCACCAGCCGCCCGGCCAGCCGGGCCAGCGCACGCCGCCGGAGGTGCTCGGACAACGCCCGCGACTCCGCCACGTCGAAGGACAGCTCAACCCGGCTGTCGGCGGTGTTGACGCCCTGTCCGCCAGGCCCGGAGGACCTGGAGAACCGTTCACTCAGCTCCGCGCCGGGGATCACCAGCGCGGCGTTAACCCGCAGGTCCTCGGCCATACCTCAAGGATGCCTCACCGTCCGCGGGCTCACCAACCGATTAGGTCCTGTCCCGTGGATCTCGTGCGTGAGCGCCGGAGTCCAGGTCGTTCCTGGCGGTGCCGCCAGCGACGGGGTGGGCCCGGCGATCGCGTGCGAGATCCACGGGACAGGACCTACGCTCCGTCGGTGATCGCCGGTCCCTCGTAGAGCAGCGCGCCGGAGCCGTCGAACACCCGGACGGTGCACGCGCGCAGCCGCTCGGTCGCCTCGGCGGAGCCCGCCCAGATCGCGTCCATCTTGTCCTCCACCGGCGCGGTGCCGTCCACCCTGGTCCGGCTCAGATCCAGGTCCACCGCGAAGGTGCCCGCAGCGACGTGGGCCGGGTGGACCGTGCCGTCCTCAGTGACCAGCTCCAGCCTGGCTGCCCCCGGGGCGAGGGTCCCGGTCACCGCCGGCGCCCTGCTCATGATCGCGTACGGGCGCTCGGTGAAGTCCCCGCCGAACCCGGTGGACAGGATGGTGAACAGGGTGTCCTGCTCACCGCGGAAGACGCAGGTGCCGTCCACGCCGGACTCGTTCCGGATCATCACCTCCCCCCGGTCGGCGCCAGCCCCGAACCGGGCACCGGCGCGCCACCCGGCATGGGACACCTCCTCCACCGGTGTGCCCGCGATCTCGGCGGCCCGGTAGGCCGCGGCGAAGATCCGCATCTCCACCAGCTCCCGCTGGACCTGCTCATCAGACATGGGTGGCATCAGCACGCCTCGACTTTCCTGTGTCCACAACGAATAGGCCGAATGGCCTACCAGTGCAGCATCACCCGCCCGGCCGGGACTTCACCTCGGGGTTGCCCCTGAACTCCCCCGGAGCCGCGAGCCCCGCCGATCCGGTGAAACCTCGGCTGTCCGGCCCCCTCCGATCGCACTATATCGATACACAACCCGCGCTTTCCGGTCTAGACCTCCGATGACCTCTTGCCTCCTCGCCGCGCCCGCCGGTACCCCTGAACCGCACCCGCCGCGCCGAGGAGGCACCTGATGTCGACACCCGTCCGGCGACGTTCCGTCATCGTCGTTCTGTTCTCCGTGCTCGCCCTGCTCGGTGCCGGGGTGACCCCGGCCGCCGCCGAGGTGGTGCACCCGCGCCAGGACTGGCTGCGCGCCTCCACCGCCGGGCTGTTCCTGCACTGGGGGATGCGCACCTCGCCCGGCTACACCAGTTGTTCCGCCTGGGAGAACGCGATCACCGCCGGTGGCTGGAGCCCGGACTACTGGATCACCGAGGCGCGGAAGCTGCACGCCCAGTACCTGGTGCTGGCCTCCTTCCACAGCAGGCTGGGCTACGGCAAGGCGTGGCCCTCCGCGGTGCCCGGCAGCTGCGCCACCAAACGGGACTTCGTCCGCGAGCTGCTGGACGCGGCGGGCAAGCGGGACATGAAGGTCATCATGTACATGACCGACGATCCCCAGTGGCACCAGGAAGGCAGGCCCTCGGGCAGCTGGCTGGACTCGGCCGCCTACTCCCGCTACAAGGGCCGCAGCGTGGACATCACCACCAGGGACGGCTTCGGCGAGTACAGCTACGACAGTATTGTCGAAGTGGCGCAACGGTATCCGGAACTGGCCGGGTTCTGGATCGACAACGACAACGCCTACTGGGAGCGCAACGGCCTCTACGAGCGGGTGCGCAAGGAACGGCCGCACTTCCTGCTCAGCAACAACAACGAGGACACGCCGATCATGGACACGATCAGCAACGAGCAGAAGACCGGCATGTCCCCGGGCTACGACTATCCGCAGGCGGTCTACACCGCCGCACCCCGGCTGATCGAGGCCTGTTTCAAGCTGCCCTCCACCGGCCCCTGGTGGCACAACGGCTCCGACTCGGCGGTGGACTACCAGCTGACCATCGGCCGGTACGTGACCAACCTCGGCTCCGACGTCAAGGCGCTGATGGCCGAGACCGCCATGGTGAACGGGAAGTTCCCGGCCAAGCAGGCGGCGTTCAACAACTTCCTCAAGGGCTACTTCGACCAGATCCGCGAGTCCATCCACGGCGTGCACGGCGGCGGCTACGGCCACGGCGGGCTGAAGCCGGGGTTCTGGAACGACGGCGCGCACGGCGTCACCACGGTGGCCAAGGACAACCCGGACCGGCACTACATCCACGCGCTCACCCGCCCCTCGGGCAGCACACTCCGGTTGCGGGACAACGGCTACCGGGTGCTCAAGGTGACCAACCTGCGCACCGGGGCCCCGGTGCGGTTCAGCCAGGCCAACGGTTCCCTCACCCTGACCGGCGTCACCGACTGGGACCAGTACGACACGGTCTTCCGGGTGGACACCGGCGGCCGCACCGGCGTGTACCCGGCCGGCTCGGTCACCGTGACCGCCTCCGCCTCGGCCGCCGGGCACGGCCCCGCGTTGCTCAACGACGGCAACCACGCGACCTACTGGGACAGCGACAAGACCACCCCGGTGTCCCTGCGCTTCGACCTGGGCGCGCGCAAGCCGGTGCGCTACCTGGCGCTGAACCAGCGGGAGGACTCGGTCAGCTACGCCCGCTCGGCCACCGAGCAGTCCGCCCGGATCAAGGACTACCGGGTCTACGTCAGCGAGGACGGCGCCAACTGGGGCTCCCCGGTGGCCTCCGGCCAGCTGCCCAGCCACCGCGGCGTGTCCTTTGTGGACATCCCGCAGACCACGGCCCGGCACGTCCGCCTGGAGGTGGTCAGCACCTGGGCCGCGGCCAGCGACGGCAAGCGGCACAAGCAGCTGCGGGTGGACGAGGCCTGGCTCGGCTCAGCGCACGTGAGCTGACCCAGCGCGACCAGTCGGCCACCGGCGGTGCGCCCGGCTCTGGCCAGTCGGCCGAGTGACCTTGGCCAAAAGTCCGAGCCGGACGCGCCGCCGCTGCCGCATGGTGGATGTCGTGGGGAAACGAACTCGGGACATCCTGCTGCTGACCTGCTGCCTTGCCGCCATCGGCGTGGCTGGCTACTTCATCCGCGGCATCATGACCGACCTGAGCGGCGCGCCGGTCCGCCAGGGTGAGGCCACGGCGGAGCGCACCGGCAAGAGCACCGACGGCAAGGTGGAGATCCGGCTCACCCAGACGCTGCGGGTCGGTGAGGGCCAGCACGCCCAGGTGGTGCCGGACGGCACGGTGCTCCAGGTGGAGGCCAAGCTGCTGCCGGCAGCCGAGGGCGCGCTGCGCTGCAAGCTCGGCGTGCAGGCCGGCAAGGACACGCCCAGGGTCATCGTGAACAGCTGCGCGGCCGGCACGGTCAGCCAGCGGATCGACTAGGCCAGCGGATCGGCAGCCGCTTCACCCCGTTCTGGAAGTTCGAGCGCAGCCGCACCGGGTCGGCCGCGAGCTCGACCTCGCCCAGCTGGTCGAAGACCGCGGTGAACATCGCCCGCAGCTGCACCCGCGCCAGGTGCGCGCCGAGGCAGAAGTGCGGCCCGTGCCCAAAACTCAGCTGGTCGTTCGGCTGCCGGGCCGGGTCGAACCGGTCCGGATCGGCGAAGACCCGCTCGTCCCGGTTGGCCGAGCTGAACCACACCACCACCTTCTCCCCCGCCGCGATGTCCACCCCACCCAGCCGGGTGTCCACTGTGGCCGTTCGGCGGAAGTGCATCACCGGCGTCCACCAGCGCAGCATCTCCTCCACCAGCCCCGGCAGCAGCGAGCGGTCGGCCAGCACCCGGCGGTAGGCGTCCACATTGGACATCAGCGCGATCAGGCCGCCGGGGATGCCGTTGCGCAGGGTCTCGTTGCCCGCCACCGAGAACAGCCAGAACAGGTTCTCGAACTCCTCGATGCGCACGGCGTCGCCGTGTCGCATCAGGTTGCTCATCACGTCCTCGCCCGGGTTGCGCCGCTTGTGCTCGCCGAGGGCCCGCGCGTAGGCGTACAGGTCCGGCATCCCGGCGCGGGTGCGCGGGTCCGGCACCCGGCCGTGCTCATCCGGCACCGGGCGCAGCGCCAGGGCTTCCTGGGCCATCGGGCTGGAGCCGCTGCCGTCGACCCGGGCGCTGACCGCGTACTCGGGGTCCTGGTAGCCGATCGCGCGGTTGCTCCAGTCGAACATCAGCCAGCGGTCCTCGCGCGGCACGCCGAAGACCTCGGCCAGGGTGAGCAGCGGCAGGTCGGCGGCCACCTCCTTGGCGAAGTCGCACTCCCCCCGCCCGGCCACCGCCGCGACCAGCTCCCGCGCCCAGCCCTGGATGCGGTGCTCCAGCCGGGCGATGGTCCTCGGCGTGAACGCCTTGGCCAGCAGGGTGCGCAGCCGGGCGTGCTCCGGCGGGTCCAGGTTGAGCATCATCCGCCGCACGTAGGCCAGGTCCGCGGGCGTGGCCGGGTCCCGGATCTGGGTGGCGCCCAGCTGGGAGGAGAACACCCTGGGATCGCGCAGCACCTGTTTGACCTCGGCGTGCCGCAGCACCGCCCAGAACCCCGGCCCGGCGGGCCAGCGGTCCACCGCGGGCTCGGGCACCCACACCACCGCCGACCGTGCCCGTAACTCGGCCAGCTCGGCGTGCGGCACCCCGGTCAGGTAGGTGTCCGGGTTGAAGATCACCTCGGTCGCATCGGCCACGGATGGATTCTTACCCGCGCGGGACGTTTTCCGGCAGGATCTCGGTCATGGGAGACATGCACGACGGCGGCCCGCTGCTGGTCCTGCTGCACGGCCTGGGCGCGACCGGCGCGGTATGGGACGGTCTGGACGAGCTGCTGCCCGAGCACTGGCCAGGTGACTGGATGGCCCCTGACCTGCCAGGACACGGGGCCGCCGAGCACCTGCCCCGCTACTCCTTCGGCGGCATGGCCGCCGCGGTCGCCGAGCGGCTGCCCGTCGACCGGTCGGTGGTCCTGCTCGGCCACTCCCTGGGCGGGGTGCTCGCGCTGACCCTGGCCTCCGGCTGGTTCGGCGTGCCGGTGGCCGCCGCGATCGGACTGGGCGTCAAGGTGCGCTGGAAGCCGGAGGAGCTGGCCAAGGCGGCCGCGCTGGCCGCGAAACCGGCCAAGGAGTTCGACACCCGCGCCGAGGCCGCGGACCGGCACCTGAAGGTCTCCGGCCTGCTCGGCCTGGTCGCCGAGGACTCCCGCGCGGTGGACACCGGTCTGGTGGCCACCAACGGCGGTGGCCTGGTCGCCACGGACTACGTGCACGTCGACGGCGGCTGGCGGCTGGCCTTCGACCAGCGGGCCTTCGCCGTCGGCGCGCCGGACCTGCCCGGTCTGCTGGCCACCGCGAAGTGCCGCACGATCCTGGCCGCGGGCGAGCATGACGCGATGAGCCCGGCCGAGCACCTCAGGGCGCTGGTCGATGATCCGGTGATCCTGCCGGGCCGGGGCCACAACGCGCACGTGGAAGCCCCGGCCGACCTGCTGCCGCTGTTGTCAGACGTGCATGCGGAAGTCGTAGCGCGCGGGTAGCGGGGTCTCCGGACAGGCCTGGGCCCACAGGTGGTCCAGGCTGATCTCGCCCTCGCGCAGGTCCGGCACCTCGATGCCCGCCCGCAGCAGTTCGGCCGCCCGGTCCCGCTCACCGGCCGCGAGGTGCGCCTGCACCCGCAGCAGCTGCACCCGGCCGTGCCCGGCGACTTCCGGTGCCAGCGCGTCCAGCACCGTCAGCGCCGCAGCGGGGTCATCGGCCTTGAGCAGCGCGGACACCGTCTCCACCGCCAGCTGCCACACCAGCGGCGCCCCGCCGAGGGCCTGCCGGAGCAGGTCCGCGGCGGTGGTCAGCTCGCCCTGCTCGGCCGCGACCAGAGCCAGCGCCCGCGCCGCCCAGGGCGAGGGGCTGAGGTCCAGGGAGCGGCGGTAGTGGTCGGCCGCCTCGTCCAGCGCGCCCGCGCCGTGTGCCAGCACGCCGCGGTGGTAGGCGGTGGCCCAGTGCTCCGGCGCGGCGGCCAGCCTTGCCGCCCAGCCCGGTCCGTCCACATAGGACAGAGGCGGGCTGGCGGGGTCGGGTTCGGGCAGCTCGCCGGTGCGCAGCAACGCCAGCCACGGGGCCTGGTCCGGGCCGAGGGTGTCCTCGGCGAAGGGCGTGGCCTCCGGCGGCAGCGGGTTCTCCCCCGCCGCGGCCCTGCGGTGCCGTTCCAGCGCGCCCCAGCCACTTCCGGTGTGCAGCACGGCCACCGGTGGGAGTTTCGCGGTCACCTCGGTGTACTCGTGCAGCGCGGCGCGCAGGCAGTCCGCCGGGCCGGTCCCGGCCAGCGCGCGCTCGACCTCGGCCACCGCGCCGGTCCAGTCACCGTGCACCAGCGCCGGGTCCGTCCGCAGTGGACCGTAGGTCTCCACCCAGGTCCAGTCCGCGCCGGCGGGCATCGGCAGGTGCTCGTACTGGGTGCGGGACAGCCCGGCCTGGATCTCGCAGTAGGGCTCGGTGTCCTGACCGCCGAGCCACTCCTGCCAGTGCCGCCCGCCGACCGAACCGCCCCAGCAGAACAGCTTCCGGCCGCGCAGCCGCCCGGTGGAGGCCTGCGCCAGGCCGTAGCCCTGCTCGTCCAGCGCGGCGATCCACGGTCGGCCGTCCGCATCATCCGGCAGGTCGTGGAAGAAGTCGGCGGCGTCCGGGATCCCGGCCGGGTAGGTGGTCTCCAGCCCGTCGTGCACCGGAACGTCCACTCTGGACAGTTTGCCGCTGTAGTGCGTGCGGAAGGCGCTGGTGGACGGGGCGAGCACCCTGGTGCGCGGGGTCTCGGTGACCGCGGTGTTGGACCACCAGTACATCGGCACCTCGTGCGGCCGCGGGTTGTGCACCCGCACCCCGACGTGCAGCACCGGCGAGCCCTCGGCCAGCCAGGCGTCGACCTGGAACACCAGCCCGCGCAGCCGCTCGAACTCCCACATCCGCAGCGCCGGCACCCCGCCGGGGCCGCGCACCCTGGCCGCGTGCAGCGGCGCGCAGGTGAACGGGCTGTGCCCCCTGGTGCCGATGTTCCACTCCACCCCGCCGGCGAACCAGGCGTTGCGCAACGCCAGGTTCGCCGGTTGCAGCAGCCTGGGCACGTGCAGCAGCTCGCGGTCCTCGGTCAGGTCCACCAGCGACCACAGCCTGCCGCCCAGCGCGGGCACAAAGCTCGCGCGCAGCAGCCCGTTGTCCAGCACGACCGTGTCCACAGTGGACTCTTGCGGGGCCCGCCGGTAGGAGTCCTGGGTCAGGTAGGGCAGCATGCCGCGCACGTGCCCGTAGGCCGCGGCCGCCGCCAGGTCGGCAGGCACCTCGGAGAGGTCCACCGCGCCGGCTCCGTCGGGCAGTCCGGCCAAGGGCGGCAACGGGTTCTCCGGCCCGACCGCCGACACCGGCAGCCGCAGTTTGCCCGCCTCGATGCTCGTCACTTGACCGCCCCCACGGTGAGGCCCTCGATGATCCGCCTGCCCAGCCACACGTAGATCGCCACCATCGGCAGCACCAGGATGCTGACCCCGGCGAACAGCGTGCCGTAGTCCAGGCCCGCGTACTGCTGGGTCTGCAGGAAGCCCAGCAGCGACAGCGACAACGTGTTCTTGTCCGTGTTCTGGATGAACACCAGCGCGATGAACGTCTCGTTCCACAGCCCGATCACGTTGAGCATCAACGCGGTCAGCAACCCGTTGCGCGCCAGCGGCAGCACGATCTGCACGAACGTGCGCACCGACCCGGCGCCGTCGATGGCCGCGGCCTCCTCGATCTCATCCGGCAGCGAGCCGAAGAAGCCGGTCAGCAGGAACACGGTGAACGGCACCGACAGCGCCACGTACAGCACGAACAGCCCGAACAGGTTGTTGATCAGGCCCAGTTCCTGCATCAGCACGTACAGCGGGATCACGATCACCTGCACCGGGATCCCGATGCCCATGGCGAAGAACACCGCGGTCGCGCCGGAGAGCCGGGTGCGGGTCTTGGACAGCACGTAGGAGGCGGGCGCGCACACCAGCACCACCACGATGGAGGCGGCGGCCACCACCACGACGGTGTTGATCGCGGCCTGCCCGAAGTTGCTGTCCACCCAGGCACGCACGAAGTTGCCGAACTCGCCGAAGCTGTCCAGCCCCCACGGCTGCCGGAAGATCGCGGTGTGCTCGCGCAGCGCGGCGATCAGCATCCAGCCCAGCACGCCGATGTTGAAGGCCACCAGCAGCCAGACCAGCCCGAGCCCGGCCGCGCGCAGCGGCTGCCGCTCCCGGCGGGCCTTCGGCGCGGCCTCCGTGGTCGCAGTCATGAGAAGACCTTCCCGCTCAGAACTGGACGGCCTCGCGCCGCATCAACCGGCGCAGCAGCACGACCAGCACGATGATCACCGCCAGCGTGGCCACCGCCGCGGCGGAGGCGTAGCCGAACTGGTATTGCGGCACCCGGTTGCCGAAGGTGTTGCCGTAGACGAACAAGGCGCTGTTCCAGATGCCAGGGGTGGGCATGTCGTTGGTGGTGCCGCCGAAGGCGTAGATGAACTCGAAGATCTTCAACGAGGAGATCGTCCAGATCACCGCCGCGGTGGCCACCACGTCCCAGGACAGCGGCAGTGTCACGTAGCGGAACCGCTGCCAGGCGTTGGCCCCGGCCAGCGAGCAGTCCTCGTACAGCTCGGGCGGGATCCGGTCCACCCCAGCCATGATCACCGTGGTGTAGAAGCCGGTGTTGATCCACACCAGGCCGATCGCCACGATCAGGAACAGGTGGTCGGCGATCCAGTTCGGCCCGGTGCCGCCGGCGATCGCCTGCCAGGCCTTGTTCACCAGGCCGTCGCTGGAGAACAGGAAGCCCCACAGGATGGACAGCACCAGCGGCGCCACGATGTAGGGGAAGAACAGCACCGCGCGCACGATCTTCTTGCCGCGCATCTCGCGCAGCACCATGGTGAGGGCGAAGCTGACCGCGAAGGTGGCCAGCCCGACCCCGAGCAGGATGATCATGGTGTTGGCGAAGGAGGTCAGGAAGATCGAGTCGTCCAGCAGCAGCAGGTAGTTCTGCACGCCGCGGGGCTCCATCTCGCCGATGCCGTTCCAGCGGTGGAAGGAGATCCACACCGAGGCGGCGGTCGGGCCGATGAAGAAGACCAGGTACAGCAGCAGCGCGGGCAGCAGGAACGGCCAGAAGATCTGGCGGCGACGGCGGGCCAGCGGTCCGGACGCGGCCGCGCCGGCGCTGACCGATCGGA